>NZ_JBVIPD010000002.1:147281-207514 GCF_055578235.1 Streptomyces sp. NPDC033136 | reverse complement strand
GGAGGGACGGGGGGGGGGGGGGGGGGGGGGGGGGGGGGGGGGGGGAGGGGGGGGGGGGGGGGGGGGTTCCGGCCGATGACTCCCCCTCTCCCCCCCCCCCGGGACCCGCACGCGCACGAAAGGCATGGGACAGGGGGCGCTGGCCAGATCTTTCGACGCAAGGGGTGCGACACGACATGACAACGACCGATCTGCCCACCACGGTTCCCTACCGGGAGGTCACCGACGCGAACGGACGCGTCTACCGCCTCGGTGAGACCGACATCGACATCATGGGGCGCAAGCGCAAATGGATGGTGATCCTGCCCTGGATCGGCATGATGGGCATCTCCTCCGCCGAGTACGCGTTCGCGTCCGCCGAGGAGACCCTGCACACGGCGCACAGCTGGAACAGCATGCACATCTTCTGGATGATGACCGTGTGGGTCTTCTTCCAGGCCGCGGTGGCCTTCCCCGCGGGCAAACTGCGTGAGAGCGGAAAACTTCCGGCCCGCTGGGCGATGATGCTCGGCGCGACGGGCACGCTGCTGGGCTACCTGTCACTGGCCTTCGCACCGCATGTCGTCTTCGCCTACATCGGCTTCAGCATGTTCAGCGGCATGGGCGCGGGCATGGTGTACGCGACCTGCGTCAACATGGTGGGCAAGTGGTATCCGGAGCGGAAGGGCGGCAAGACCGGCTTCGTCAACGGCGGTTTCGCCTACGGTTCGGTGCCCTTCGTCTTCCTCTTCAACGGCTACATGGACCTGACCAACTTCCGCTGGGTGCTGGTCGCCGTGGGCGTGTTCCTGGCCGGACTGGTCGCGTGCTCCGGCTACTTCTTCAAGGACCCGCCGAAGAACTGGTGGCCCGCCTCGATCGACCCGCTCAACCCGCCCGAGGACCCGCGCGCGGCCCGCTCGCTGCGGATGAACCCGCCGGCGGTGCGCCAGTACTCCCCCAAGGAGGCGTGGAAGACCGGCCGGGTGGCCCTGATGTGGTTCTGCCTGGCGTGCACGTCCGGCGTGAACATCTTCGGTATCGCCTTCCAGGTGGAGATCGGCGAGGAGGCCGGGTTCGCGGGCGGGATCGTCGCGACGGCCATGTCCCTGAAGGCGATTGTCAACGGTACCGGCCGTGGAGTGATCGGCTGGCTCTCCGACCTGTACGGCCGCAAGCGATGCCTGCTCGTGGTCTGCGTCATCCTGGGCCTCTCCCAGTTCGGCATCCTCTGGTCGGCGGAGGCCAGGAACCTTCCGCTGTTCCTGGTCTTCTCCTCGATCTCCGGCTTCGGCGGCGGCGCCATCTTCCCGATGTTCGCGGCCCTCACCGCCGACTACTTCGGTGAGAACAACAACGCGTCCAACTACGGCATGGTCTACAGCGCCAAGCTCGTCTCCGGTCTGGGCGCGGGCATGGGCGCCGTGGTCGTCGGTGCCTGGGGCCACTCCGGCGCCTTCGTCCTGGCCGGCTCCATCTCCCTGTTCGCCGGCTGCGTGGCGGTGTTCCTCACTCCGCCGGGACGCGACAAGGAAACGCGCCGTATCGCTCCCAACCCGCAGCCGCTCGGCGAGGACACGACCTGACATGGCGGCAGATCCGTACACGGCAAGCAGTCCCCCCGCATCCCCCGACGCCGCACACCGTCCCCACCGTGAGGCCACCGGCTCCCACCGCATCGTCCACCGCGTCGACGAGACCGGCCGGGACATCCTCGGCCCGGCTCGGCCCTCAGGTTGACCGTCCTCCCCCCTCATGAGGAGGCCCCTCCCCGTCCGGGGAGGGGCCTCCTCATTGCTCCTACGGCCGTCAGCACTTCTCCCTCAGGGAGTGCAGGTGCGCGCTGGAGCGGCGTGCGAAGGTGAACGACTCGGCCGGGTTGTCGTGCTCGGCCTGCCAGTGGTGGGCCATGCGGTGACCGCGCAGCCGGGTCACCGCGGAGATGAACCGCTGGTAGTCGATGTCGCCGTCGCCGACATCGGTCATGCGGTAGCCGTACGGGTTCGACGGGTCGCTCTCCCCGTCCTTGACGTGGAACAGCGGGTAGCGGTCGGGCTGCCTGAGTACGTAGTCGAGCGGCTCGAACGGCGCGGGCGTGCCGTCGGGCCGCTTGGAGAAGCGGAACTGGCCGACGTACGCCCAGTAGATGTCCATCTCCAGGTGGACGAGGTCCGGGTCGGTTTCCTTGAGCAGGACGTCGTAGAGGCGGACCTTGGGGTTGTCGGCGGCGAAGGAGAACTCCTCGGAGTGGTTGTGCTGGTAGAACTTCATGCCCCGGGCCTTCGCCGCCGCGCCGTAGGTGTTGAAGTCCTCGGCGGCGCGCTTCCAGGCATCGATGGTCGAGCCGTAGCGGAACGGGCCGGCGGCCGTGCCGATGTGCTTGAGACCGAGGGCCTGGGCGTCGTCGAGGACCTTGGTGAGGTTCTGGGCGAAGGTGTAGGCGTTCGGATCGTCGGAGTGGTAGCCGACGTGGCTTCCGATCGGGTTCAGGCCGTGACTGCGTGCCAGCCGCTTGAGCTGCGCGAGCGTGATGGGGCCCGCCGAGCCCTGGGTGTATCCCGCGAACTCGACCTCGTCGTAGCCGTACCGCTCCAGTTCGGCGAAGACGGGGCCGAAGCCGAGGGTGGAGACCTTGTCGCGCAGGCTGTAGAGCTGGATGCCGAGGCGCCCGGGCGGCAGCACGGGGCGGCCGCGGCCCTTCGCGCCGGAGGCCGCCGTGCCGGTGGCGGCCGTCGCGTTGCCGGTGGCGGCTGTCGCGGGGGCTGCGGCGCTGAGCAGGGCGGCGGCGGTGGCGCCTGCGGCCACGCCGAGCATGCCTCGTCTGCTGAGGCGGTGGGTGAGCTCGGGGTCGGGCTGGGAGAAGCGGCTCATGCGTGGAACTCCTCGTGATCGCGGGGCGTTGTCCGTGGTGAGTGCTTCACTTGTGACCGGTCGGGACTGATCGGGGCTGATCGGGACTCATCGGGACTGAGGGGTACAGCCTCAGCCGAGACCGGCGAGTCGGAGCAACAGTGACTTCACATCGGTGGCCGCGACGCGGTCGCCGACAGCGCGGGGGGTGGAGCAGATGAGGAGCGGACCGTCGTCGTCGCTCGCCGGAAGGCGGCCGTGGCTGCCGCGAATAGGTGACGGGTCCAGGGGAACCACCGCCATGCGGTAGCGCATGCCGAGCTTCTTGCGCGCCAGTGCGGTGGCCGCCTTGACCTTGACGTAGGGGTCGAGGGGATCCATGAAGAGTTCGACCGGGTCGTAGCCGGGTTTGCGGTGGATCTCGACGAGTCGCGCGAAGTCGGGCGCATGGTCGTCGTCGAGCCAGTAGTAGTACGTGAACCAGGCGTCGGGCTCCGCCACGGCGACGAGTTCGCCCGCGCGCGGATGATCGAGGTGCTGGGCCTTCTTGCCCTTGTCGTCGAGGAGTTGCTCGATGCCGGGCATGCCGTCGAGGGCGGCGCGGGTGGCGTCGAGGTCCTCGGGGCGGCCCACGTAGACGTGGGCGATCTGGTGGTCGGCGACCGCGAAGGCGCGGGAGGCCATCGGGTCGAGGTACTCCATGCCGTCCTGCGTGTGCACCTCCAGCAGGCCGGCGCGGCGCAGGGCGCGGTTGATGTCCACGGGCCGGTTCACGCGGGTGATGCCGTACTCGGACAGCGCGACGACGGTGCGGCCCTCGGCTCGGGCCTCGTCCAGGAGCGGGGCCAGGGCGGTGTCCAGGTCGGTGGCCGCCTTGAGGGAGCGCGGGTCGTCGGGGCCGAAGCGCTGCAGGTCGTAGTCGAGATGAGGGAGGTAGCAGAGCGTCAGGTCGGGGTGCCGGGTGCCGATGATGTGGCGGGTCGCGTCGATGATCCACCGGCTGGAGACGAGGTCCGCTCCGGGGCCCCAGAAGTGGAACAGGGGGAAGATGCCGAGTTTGCCGGTGAGTTCGTCGTGCAGTGCGGCCGGCCTGGTGTAGCAGTCGGGCTCCTTGCGGCCGTCGGCGTAGTAGAGGGGACGGGGGGTGACGGTGATGTCGGTGTCGGCGCCCATGGCGTACCACCAGCAGATGTTGGCGACGGTGTAGCCGGGGTGGGCGCGGCGGGCGGCGTCCCAGAGTTTGTCGCCGGCCACGAGCCCGTTGTGCTGGCGCCACAGGAGGACGTCGCCGAGTTCCCGGAAGTACCAGCCGTTGCCCACGATGCCGTGCTCCGAGGGCATGGTGCCGGTGAGGAAGGTGGACTGGGCGGCACAGGTGACGGCGGGCAGGACGGTGCCCAGCGGGGCGCGGGAGCCGGATTGGCCGAGTGCCTTGAGGTGGGGCATGTGGTCGAGGAGACGGGGGGTGAGGCCTACGACGTCGAGGACGAGCAGGGGGGCGGGGCGCTGAGCGATGGCAGGGGCCGGGTGCTCCTGGGTGCTCATGGCAGCTCCTTCAGGCCGAGATCCGTCAACAGGTCCCGGGCGAGGGCGATTTCGGCGGCGATGCCCTCGGCGAGCTGGGCGCGGCCCTTGGGGCGCAGCTGGTACGGGAGGGCCTGCCAGGTGTAGGTCTCGACCTCGAGGTGGTGGGTGAGCGGTGCCGGGCCGCCGACGAGCCGGGCCAGGGCGGCTTTCAGGACCGGGAGTGTGGAGGTGAGGGGTGCGGCGGGGGCCGCGTGCAGCGGGACGTGGAAGTGGGCGCGCCAAGGTGAGGTGTCGGGCAGGGCGTCGCCGGCGAGGGCCTCGTCGAGGTCGTCGGTGGCGCGCAGACCGGCCGGGGTGGGGGTCCCTCCCGCTCGAACGGAGTCGGGAGTGGGGGAGGTGCGGGTCTGGTGCAGGAAGCGGGGTTCGGCGAAGACGGCGAGGGCCTCGCGAACTTCGGGGAGATGGGGGTATTCGGCGTGCAGGGCGGCGGAGAGCTGGGATTTGACGACGGGGACGCGAGCGTCGGTGAGCGCGTCCAGGGCGGTGTGCGGGTCCTCGAAGGAGGTGGCGAGATGGCAGGTGTCGACACAGATGCCGATACGGTCGTGGCCGATCGCGGTGATCGGGGCGATGGCGTCGCGGGTGGTCTCGACGACACAGCCGGGTTCTGGTTCCAGGCCGACGCGAATGGAGCGGCCGGTCAGTTCCTCGATGGCGTCGAGGCGTTCGGCGAGGATGCGCAGGGCGGCACGGGCGGTCTCCGCGCGTCCGTCGTCATACGCGGTGCGCCAGGCGAGGGGCAGGGTGGAGATGCTGCCGTCGGTGACGTCGGCGGGGAGGAGCCCGGCGAGGAGGCGGGCCAGGGCGGTGGTGTGGTCGAGGCGCTCCGGGTCGGCCCAGTCCGGCTTGTAGACGCGGTACTTGACCTCCTCGGCGCCGAAGCCCTCATAGGGGAAGCCGTTGAGGGTGACGACCTCCAGACCGCGCCGGTCGAGCTCGGTGCGCAGGCCGCGCAGCGCGGAAGGGTCGGTGACGAGGGCGTGTGCGGCGTCCTTGGCGAGCCACAGCCCGATGCCGAGCCGGTCGCGGCCCAGGCGACGGCGGACGGGTTCGCAGTGGTCGCGGAGCTGGGCGAGGACGCCGTCGAGGGTCTCGGCGGGGTGGACGTTGGTGCAGTAGGCGAGGTGGACGGTGGAGCCGTCGGGGTGACGGAAGCGCATGGTTCACGCCTCCGCGGCGGAGACCCGGCCCGGCCTGTCGGGGCCGGGGTCCGGCTCGTGCGGGTCCTTCGGGGCGCCGCGCAGCACGGAGTTGCCCTCGTGAGTGGCCCCGGTGCCGGTGACGTCGAGGTTCAGGCGGCCGCTGAGCCCGTAGAAGGCCACGGGGTTGCGCCACAGTACGCGGTCGACGTCGTCCTCGTCGAAGCCCTCGGCCAGCATCAGATCGCCCACCTTGCGTGTCTTGAGGGGATCGCTCCTGCCCCAGTCGGCGGCGGAGTTGACCAGGATCTGCTCGGGTCCGTAGGCGCGCAGGATCGCGACCATCCGTTCCTCGTCCATCTTGGTGTCCGGATAGACGGAGAAGCCCAGCCAGCAGCCGCTGTCCTTGGCCTCCTTGACGGTGGTCTCGTTGAGGTGGTCGACCAGGACGCGTTCGGCGGGCAGGGCGGACTCCCGGACGGCGTCGAGGGTGCGGCGCAGGCCGGCGAGCTTGTCGCGGTGCGGGGTGTGCACGAGTGCGGGCAGGCCGTGGTCGGCGGCCAGCTGGAGCTGCGCGGCGAGGGCGGTGTCCTCGGCGGGGGTCATGGAGTCGTAGCCGATCTCGCCGACAGCCACGACGTTGTCCTTGACGAGATACCGGGGCAGTTCGTCGAGGACGGGCGCACAGCGCGGGTCGTTCGCCTCCTTGGGGTTGAGGGCGATCGTGCAGTGGTGGGCGATGCCGTACTGGGCGGCGCGGAAGGGCTCCCAGCCGAGGAGGGAGTCGAAGTAGTCACGGAAGGAGGCGGGCGAGGTGCGGGGCTGGCCGAGCCAGAAGGAGGGCTCGACGACGGCGCGGACGCCGACGGCGTGCATCGCCTCGTAGTCGTCGGTGGTGCGGGACGACATGTGGATGTGGGGGTCGAAGATGCGCATCAGGACTCCTTGCCGTGGGGGTGGTCCGTGCCGGGTGCCGGGGTGACGGACTCGGTCAGGTCCAGAACGCGGTGCAGGTCCTCGGGGACGGCGCGGCAGGCGGCGGTGCGTTCGGCGGCGTAGTCGGCCAGCATGCGGGCGAGTTCGCCGTCGCCGCGGGCGCGCTCGCACAGGTCCGCCACGTGGTCGACGGGCACGCCGGTGAACAGGCACTTCAGTACGGCGTGACGCCAGGGGTGCGGGGCCAGGTGCCGGGCGGCGTACGGGCCCACGGCGGCGGTGAGGAGCCGGGTGTCGTTGGTGCGCAGGGCGTCCTCGACGAGCGGGAGCGCGGCGGGGCCGGACACGAGGTGGGGCAGGGCGTGCAGGACGGCCCGGCGCTCGTCGGCGGTGCCCTGGAAGTACACGCGGGTCAGGGCGTCGGTGCCGGCCCGGGCCGCGTGGAGGATGAGGACCCGTGCGGCGTCGGCGTGCGCGGCACCACAGCGACGGCCGGCCTCGGCGAGGCGCAGCTCCCACACGGAGATGGGCCCGTGGATGCCGGGGTGGGCGGCGGCCTCGTCCAGGGCGCGGTCGAACCAGGTGCGGGCGGCCGGATCGAGGTGGGCGGACAGGTGGCGGCGGAGGCCTGCGAGTGAGGGGAGGGTGGTGCGGTCTGCGTCATGCGTGGGCCGGCCCGTGTGGGTTCTGGCGCTGGGGGCGTCCTGGGTGCTCTCGGTTCTCGCCTCCGGTGTGGCGCGGGGGTGGGTCATCTGCTGCTCCCCTCAGGGGTGGTGGAGGGAGCGCCGTGGGGTGGCGCGGTCTGCTGGGGGCGGAGGGGGGTGGCAGGGTGGCCGCGGACCGCTCGGCGTGGCGGAGGAACGGGAGGGAGTGTGCGGCGAAGTGCGGTCCGGCGTGGGAATGGCGGGGCAGTTCGACGACCGTCAGCCCCTGGTAGCCGGTGGCGGCGAGCGCCGCCAGGACCGACAGGAAGTCGATCTCCCCGTCCCCGAAGGGGAGGTGTTCGTGGACGCCGCGCCGCATGTCCTCGATCTGGACGTGCCGAAGCCACGGGGCGGCGTCCCGCACGCAGTCGGCGGGAGAGAGGGGTTCGAGGCACTGGCAGTGGCCGATGTCGAGGGTGAGGCCGAGAGGTTCCGGGTCGCCGAGGTCGCGGCGGAGGTGGTGGAAGTCGGTGAGGGTGGCGAGGAGGTGACCGGGTTCGGGTTCGACAGCCAGCGGGATGCCGGCGGAGGCGGCAGCGTCCAGGACAGGTGTCAGGGTCCTGGCGAGGCGCTTCCAAGCGGTGCCCGTGTCGGTCCCCTCCGGGACGACCCCGCTGAAGCAGTGGACCGCGTGGGCGCCCAGGTCGGCCGCGACCCGGACGGCCCGGACGAGCAGGTCGACTCGGCGCGCCCGGTCGTCGGGGTCCGGGTCCAGCAGGGACGGGCCGTGCTTGCGGCGCGGGTCGAGGACATAGCGGGCGCCCGTCTCCACGGTGACGTCCAGACCGAGTGCGTCCAGCCGTTGCGCGACCCGGCGGGTGCGGGCGGGCAGGTCGGGGGCGAGCGGGTCGAGGTGCATGTGGTCCAGGGTCAGACCGACGCCGTCGTAGCCGAGGTCGGCGAGGAGGGAGAGCGCGTCGTCGAGACGGAGATCGGCGAGACCGTTGGTGCCGTAGCCGAAGCGGAGGGGAGGGGGAGCGCCTGGTTGGGCTGACGTGGGTGACACGGAGGTGGGGCGGCGGTTGTCGGGGGCCGGTGTGCGGCCGGAGTTCTCCTGGACCGGTGTGCGGCCGGTGTTCTCCTGGACCGGTGTGCGGCCGGTGTTCTCCTGGTGGGCGGGGGGCGTCGCAGGGTCGGCCGACGCGAGAGGTTCGGTGGTCCCCACCGGGCGGGCCGGTGCCTGGTGTGCGGCCGGTGTCACAGGTTCTGCCTGCTCTCCGTGCACAGCCGTCGCCACAGGCTCTGTCGGCGCCTGGTGCACAGCCGACGTCACAGCCCCAGCCGCTCCCCGGTGCGCAGCCGTCACGGGTCCGGACGACCGCGGGGTCGTGTCACGGCTGCTGTCGGACGTACGGGCTGCGGAGGTCATGTGAGGCTCACCTTCTTCGCGAACCGCGCTCCCAACGGGGCGAGGGCCGCGATGACGAGAGCAGTGGCCGTTCCTCTGGAGCGGGCGGCCAGGGTGGCTTGGAGAGGGATCGTCGCGCGGATGCCTGCGCCCACGGCGCGTTGGGTGAGAGGAGGTGAGGGGTTGAGCATGGCGTGGAAGTAAGGGCGGACCGTGGTCGCGGCGTAGGCGGCTGCGAGGGCCGGGGTGAGCAGCTCTCCGGGTTGTGGACCGGGTGCCTGCCGTCGGGGCCGGGCCGCTCGGAAGCCCTTCCCCGACGGCCGGACCACCCGCAGACCCGGCCCAGACCACCGGACCACTCGCAGGCCGGGCAGGGCAGCAACAGCCGCTTCCTGGGGACCTGCCTGAACCCGCACGGAGCGGTGAGTCACCAGGCGGGTCAGCAGGGCGGTCGTCGCGAGGGCTGCGAGGGGAGGCAGGGGTGAGCCGCCCTGGGCCTCCTGCCGGGAGACCGTCGTGACGGCCAGGGTGTGGGTGCCTAGGAGGGCGGCGGAGGGCAGCGCTTCTCGGGTGCGGCCGGTGGTGGCCACGGATCCGAGGAGCAGGTCGAGGCCCCGTGCCGCGCCCATGGCCACGGGTCCGGCGGGCGTGTGTTTCAGGCCGAGGTCGTACGCCCAGACGGTGGCCGCCAAGGGGGCGGCGACGGCCAGGGCCGGGCGGCCGGCGCGGGCGGCCAGGGCCAGGCCGGCGGCGGTGAGGGCGCAGGCCGCGGTGAGGGCGGCCGACGGTCGGATGCGGCCCGAGGGCAGGGGGCGGTGCGGGCGTTCGGTGGCGTCGATGTCGCGGTCCGCCCAGTCGTTGAGGGCCATACCCGCCTCGTACAGGCAGACGGAGGACGCGATGGCGAGCAGGGTGCGGGAGTTGGGCGGCGCGCCGGCCGCGGCCGTGCCCGCGAGGGCATCGCCGGGCACGCTGAACAGGGCGGGCAGACGCAGGAGTTCGACCCAGGCGCGTCGCCGGTGCGTGCGGCCCGCGGCTCCGTAGGGGGCCGTGCCGCAGAAGCCCCCCTTGAGGGCGGCATCCCCTCCGCCGGCCGGGCTTCCAGGAAGTTGCTCGTGACGCCGCGTCACGGCCGCTCTCCGGCCCCGTAGATCTCCCGGTCCGGATCGCCGACTCGGGCTGCGACATCGCTCCGTTCCGCCGCCCCGTCGATCTCCCGGTCCGGATCGCCGACCCGGGCTGCGACATCGCTCCGCTCGGCCGCGACCTCATGCCGCGCAGCCGCGCCGTCGTGCCGCTCGGCCGCGACCTCATGTCGCGCGCCCGCGACCTCGTTCCGCTCGGCCGCCCCCTCCCCCGTCCCAGCATCCCCGGGGCGGGCGCCAGGCCGGAGCCTCCCCGCGAACCGGAGAAGCTCCTCGTACTGATCGGCCAGACCGGACGGCCCTTCCCCCACCGGGTCCTTGAAGTAGAACCCGAGCGCTGAGAGCGGGCCGCGGAGCCCCGCCTCGTGCGCGCGGGCGGTGAGGCGGGCCAGGTCGAGCACCAAGGGGGCCGCCAGGGCGGAGTCGCAGCCCTGCCAGGTGGTCAGGAGGATCATGCGGATGCCGAGGAAGCCGTCGAAGGCGATGTGGTCCCAGGCGGTCTTCCAGTCGCCGAGGGCGGGGACGTCGTCGATGTGGACCTCGCCCTGGGGGGTGGTGCCGAGGGTGTCGGTGAGGGCCCGTTCCTTGCCGGCGTTCTTGGCGGCCGCGGCGGCCGGGTCGGCCAGGGCCGCGCCGTCACCGCCGCCCAGCAGGTTCGTGCCGGACCAAGCGCGGACGGTCAGCGCCCGCTGGGCGAACATGGGGCCGAGCACGGAGCGCAGGAGGGTCTGGCCGGTCTTGCCGTCGCGGCCGGCGTACGGCAGGCCGCTCCGTTCGGCCTCGCGGGCGGCGACGGGGTGGTGCACGCCCTCGGACGGGGTGAAGTTGACGTAGGGACAGCCCGCGCGCAGGGCCGCCAGCGCGTACAGGGTGCTGGCCGGCGGTGGGGCGCCGGGCCCCTGGGGCGCGGGTTCGGTGGAGGCGACGTTCACCACCACGGCCCGCTCCAGTTCATGGCGGTGGACGAAGTCGCGTATGTCGTCGGCGAAGGCCGTGATCAGCTCGGCCTCGCTCCTGGTGTCCCCCGGAGTGGGGCCGCCGGGCCTGATCTCCCGGTCGGCGGCGGCGAGTTCGGCGGCGACGGCGGTGGCGAGACCGGGCGGGAGGACGCCGCCGGCGGTCAGGGTCTCGGCGCGTTTGGGCAGGGGGCAGTCGAGGATGTCGTGGCCGCCGAAGACGAGGGCGGACAGGGCGGGCAGACCGCTGTCGGTGAACGCCGGGGTCTCGGTCACCATGCCTGTGGGCGGGTGGAGTCCCGCGGTGACGGCGGCGCACCCCGTGACGACGGTGGTGGCGACGGAGCCTCGGGCCCCGATCAGCCACACCCCCACACGCGGTCGGGAGAGGGACACGGACATGTGCAGCCTCCTGGTCGTGCTAACCCGAGGAGAGGAAGGGGAGACGGTGGGCGGGGGTCCGGCGTCCCCCGCCCGCCGCCGTTCAGTCACCCTTGACGGGCAGTTCCTTCAACTGGATGTCGCGGAAGGAGACCTGGTCGCCGGCCCCGTGGTTCTGGAGGCCGATGTAGCCGTCGGTCAGGCTCCGCTGGGGGTCCTTGTTGGTGAAGTCGTTGATCTTGACTCCGTTGAGGAACACCCGGAGGCGTTCGCCCTGGACCTTGATCTCGTAGGAGTTCCACTGGCCGGGTGGCCGCAGGACCTGGTCACGGGCCTTGATGTTCGCCGACTTGAAGGAGTAGACGGAGCCCGTGGTGCGTTCGGGCGCGTCCGTGGCGTCGATCTGGATCTCGTAGCCCTTGCTCACCGCGGACCAGGGGTCATCGGAGGCGGGGAAGCCCACGAAGATCCCGGAGTTGTCGTCGCCCCGCATCTTCCAGTCGAGCTTGAGGGAATACGACTTCAGCTCCTTGGCCTGGTACCAGAGCAGGCCCATGCCGCCCTCGGACTCCAGGGTGCCGTCCTTGACGTTGAACGTGCCGGGGCCGGCCTGCTTCCAGCCGTCCAGGCTCTGGCCGTTGAAGATCTTCCGGTAGCCCTTGCCGGGCTTGCAGTCCGCCTTCACCTGGCCGGTGGCGTACCGCAGGCCGCCGAGCAGATGGGCGCGGAAGGCCTCGTCGGCGTAGGACTCCTTGGTGTGGCCGCCGCCGGTGTAGAAGGACCGGCCGCCGCCGTAGCTCTGGCACCAGGCGATCGGGTGGTCGCCCTTCATGGTGCCGCCCTGGTACGTGGTCTCGTCGAGGGTGGCGAGGATCTTGGCCTGCTCACGCGGGTTGGTCCGGTAGTTGTACCACTCGTCGGTGCGCTCCCAGGCGTCGTCGAGGTGTGCGGTCGACGGGTGGTCGTGGTCCTCGACGCGGACGGTGGCCTTCTGGATCGCCGGGTGCGAGTCGAAGTAGGCGCCGACGAGGCCGCCGTAGAACTCCCAGTCGTACTCGGTGTCGGCGGCGGCGTGGATGCCCATGTAGGCGCCGCCGTTCCTGACGTAGTTCTCGAACGCGTTCTGCTGGTCGGCGTTCAGCACGTCACCGGTGGTGGACAGGAAGGCCACCGCGTCGTACTTGGCGAGGTTGGCCGTGGTGAACTGCCGGGCCTCCTCGGTCGCGTCGACGGTGATGCCCGCCGGGCCGCCGAGCTCCTTCAGCGCGGCGATGCCGGCCGGGATGGAGTCGTGGCGAAAGCCGGCGGTCTTGGAGAAGACCAGGACCTTCTTGCCGGCCTTGGACGGCTGCTTGGAGAACTCGAAGTCGTCCACGTCGTACAGTGCGCCCTCGCCGCCCTTGAAGACCAGGTAGATCTCCGTGGTGCGCCTGGGCAGCGACCGCAGCGGCACGTCGACGTTCTGGAACGTCTCCCAGCCGCCGGTCGGCGGGATGTACGCCGATCCGTGCAGCGGACCGTCGGGCGAGCCGGTGCGCAGTTCGATGAAGCCGCCGGCGCCGCCCGAGGAGGCCCGCACGGTCATCTTCCTCTGCCCGTCGAACCGGTAGGGGCTGAAGGAGATCCAGTCGCCGTCGTTGATGTCGCCGACGGTCTTCCCGCCGTGGGCGGCGGTCTTGTCGATCACCGACACGCCCGACTGGGTGGAGAAGTGCTCGCCCTGGCGGTGCTGCGGCTGGAGCACGGTGCGCGCGGTGCCGGTCAGGGCCTCCTGGCCGTTCGCCCCGCCGTCGGTGTAACTGGCGCCGACGACACCGTAGATGTTGGCGTTGGGGTCGTGGCCGCCGTCACCGGCGGGCGGCCTCAGGGTGCCCTCGCAGCCCATCTCGCTGGTCAGCTCGTGGGCGTGGGAGTCGTGGCCGAGGCTGTAGGTGACCTTGACCTTGGAGCAGTCGACGGTCTCCTCGGGGTCGGTGACCTTCACCTTGAACGGGACGGGCTCGCCGAAGGCGGCCACGCTGCCGTTGGCAGGCGTCTCGATCGTCACCTTGGGCTCGGTGTTGCCGACCACGATCCGGACACTGGCGTTGCCGGTGTTGCCCTCGGGGTCCTTCGCGGTGAAGGTCGCGCTGTAGGTGCCGGCCTTCCTGTACTTGTGCGTGGGGGTGAGACCCTCGCCCTTGGTGCCGTCGCCGAAGTCCCAGCCGTAGGTGAGGTTCTGGGAGTCGGCGTCCTTGGCGGTGGCGGTGAACCTGACCTTGAGACCGGCCGCGCCGGACGTCTTGTCCGCGCTCACCTCGGCGATCGGCGAGAAGCCGTCCTCGGCGTTCTCGATGCGGTACAGCGCGGAGTGCTCGTCGCCCTGGAACCAGGAGACGCCGTAGTCGAGGACGTAGAGCGCTCCGTCGGGGCCGAACTCCATGTCCATGATCTGGGTGCCGGTCCACGGGAAGTCATTGATCTTCGCGACGGAGCCGTCGGGGCCGTCCGAGGTCTGCTCGATCCGCTTGATCCAGCGGCGGCCGAACTCACCCGCGAAGAAGTCACCGTCGTACGCCTCGGGGAACTTCACGCTGGAGTCGAGTCCGGGGTCGTAGCGGTAGACCGGGCCGGCCATCGGGGACTCGGAGCCGCTGCCGAACTCGGGCACGGAGCCGCCGTCGTACGGGATCCAGGCGGCCTGCGCGGGCGGCAGGTCGACCAGGCCCGTGTTGGAGGGCGAGGTGTTCTTCGGGGCATCGCAGTCGAACGTCGCGCCGGACTCCTTGGTGGCGAAGTCGTAGTCGACGTAGGCGTCGTTGTCGCCGGTGCAGAAGGGCCAGCCGAAGTTGGCCGGCTTGGTCACCTTGGCGAACTCGACCTGCCCTGCCGGTCCGCGCTTCGGGTCGGCGGCGCCCGCGTCGGGGCCGTAGTCGCCGACGTACACGATGCCGGTCTTGTCGTCGACGCTCATCCGGAACGGGTTGCGGAAGCCCATCGCGTAGATCTCGGGGCGGGTCCTGTCCGTGCCCGGGGCGAAGAGGTTGCCCTCCGGGACCGTGTACGAGCCGTCCTCGGCGACCTTGATGCGGAGGATCTTTCCCCGCAGGTCGTTGGTGTTGGCGGAGCTGCGGCGGGCGTCGAAGGCGGGGTTGCGGCCCTCGCGGTCGTCGATCGGCGTATAGCCGTCCGAGGCGAAGGGGTTGGTGTCGTCGCCGGTCGACAGGTAGAGATTGCCGTCCGCGTCGAAGTCGATGTCGCCGCCGACGTGGCAGCAGGTGCCGCGGGAGGCCGCGACATCGAGGACCTTCTTCTCGCTGGCCATGTCCAGCGTGCCGTTGGCCTCGAGGACGAAGCGGGAGAGGCGGTTGACGCCGTCGAACTTCTCGAAGTCCTCGGCGGTGCCGGTCTCCGGGGCGTCACCCGCGGGGGTGTCGAGCGGCGGGGCGTAGTAGAGGTAGATCGCCCGGTTGTTCTCGAAGTCCGGGTCGATGCCGACGCCCTGGAGGCCTTCCTCGTCGTGGCTGTAGACGTCGAGCTTTCCGGCGACCTTGGTGACGCCGCCCTGGTCGGTGAGGCGCAGCGTGCCGTCGCGCGCGGTGTGCAGGACGCTGCGGTCCGGGAGCACGGCGAGCGACATCGGCTCGCCCGTCTCGGGTTCGCCCTTGGCGAGCGGCACCTGCTGGAACTGGCCCTCCGCGGCCGCCGGTTCGTCGTGGTCCGGGTGGCCGGGACGGGCGCCGGCGGCGGTGGCCGGGGTGCCCACGGTCAGGAGCAGGCCGGTGAACAGGGCGACGGCGGTACGAAGCCCGGGGCGCCTGCGGGTGCGGGTGCTTCTTGGTCCGGTTGTGTGCACGAAGTCCCTCCGGGAACGGGATCGGCCGTACGGGGTGGGTGCGAAGACGTGCGGTGCGGGCGCCGGGGTGCGCCGTCACCCCGGAGGTGCGTGTGTCCTGAACACTTCAAGGAAGGTAGCCGCCACCGTCCGGGGCGAACACCCCTTGGGGCAGGGCGGGTCGGGCTTTCCCTCAGCCCCGGACGAAGCAGGATCCGGGCAGGTCGGAGGGGAGATTGGCGGTGAGACCGGTCCCCGTCGCCAACCAGCGCCGGGTGCCTGGTTCAGCTGTTGAACGCCGCGTCGAAGGACGCGCTGGGCGGCTCGAAGTCGAAGGCCTTGAGGCGGGTCAGTGCCTCGGGCGCCCCCTGGAGCCGGTCCATGCCGGCGTCCTCCCACTCGACGGAGATGGGGCCCTGATAGTTGATGGAGCGCAGCATCCGGAAGACGTCCTCCCAGGGGACGTCGCCGTGCCCGGCGGAGACGAAGTCCCAGCCGCGTCGCGGGTCGCCCCAGGGCAGGTGGGACCCGAGCCGGCCGTTGCGTCCGTCGAGGCGCTTGCGGGCCTCCTTGCAGTCGACGTGGTAGACGCGGTCGCGGAAGTCCCAGAGGAAGCCGACCGGGTCGAGGTCCTGCCACACGAAGTGGCTCGGGTCGAAGTTGAGACCGAAGGCGGGTCGCCGGTCGACGGCCTCCAGGGTCCGTACCGTCGTCCAGTAGTCGTAGGCGATCTCGCTGGGGTGGACCTCGTGCGCGAACCGCACGCCCTCGGCGTCGAAGACGTCCAGGATCGGGTTCCAGCGGTCGGCGAAGTCCTGGTAGCCCCGTTCGATCATCGTGTCGGGCGCGGGCGGGAACATGGCGACCAGGTGCCAGATGGCGGAGCCGGTGAAGCCGACCACGGTGTCGACGCCGAAGGCGGCCGCGGCGCGTGCGGTGTCCTTCATGCGGTCCGCGGCCCGCTGCCGGACCCCCTCCGGGTCTCCGTCGCCCCACACCTGGCCCGGCAGGATCGCCTGGTGGCGTTCGTCGATGATGGCGTCGCAGACGGCCTGGCCGGCCAGGTGGTTGGAGATGGCCCAGCACCTGAGGCCGTACTTTTCGAGCAGCGCCCGGCGGCCGTCGAGGTACCCGGCGTCGGAGAGCGCCTTGTCGACTTCGAAGTGGTCCCCCCAGCAGGCGAGTTCGAGGCCGTCGTAGCCGAAGTCGCGGGCCAGGCGGCAGACCTCCTCCAGGGGCAGGTCGGCCCACTGGCCGGTGAACAGCGTGAACGTGCGCGGCATACGCGTCAGCCTCCTCAGAGCGCGATCGGTGTGTAGACGGAGTTCTTCTCGGCGCTCTCCTCGACCGCGGCGAGCACGCGCTGCACCTGGAGCCCGTCGGTGAAGGAGGGTTCCGGGCTGCGGCCCTCGGCGACGGCGTGGACGAGGTCGCGGACCTGGTGGACGAAGGTGTGCTCGTAGCCGAGGCCGTGGCCCGGCGGCCACCAGGCGTCCAGGTAGGGGTGGTCGGGTTCGGTGACGAGGATCCGGCGGAAGCCCGCCTCCGCACCGGGTGCGGTGCCGTCGTGGAAGGACAGCTCGTTGAGCCGCTCCAGGTCGAAGGCGAGCGACCCGCGCTCCCCGTTGAGTTCGATGCGCAGGGCGTTCTTGCGGCCGGTGGCGTAGCGCGTGGCCTCGAAGGAGGCGAGGGCGCCGGAAGGGAAGCGGGCCGTGAACAGGGCGGCGTCGTCCACGGTGACCTCCCCCGTGCCGGAGGCCGAGCCGGCGGACAGCCCGCTGGTGGCGCCGGTGGTCAGGGGCCGCTGCCGTACGAAGGTCTCGGTCAGCGCGGAGACGCCGGCCAGCGGCTCCCCCACGAGGTGCTGCGCGAGGTCGATGATGTGCGCGCCCAGGTCGCCGAGCGAGCCCGATCCGGCCTGCTCCTTGCGCAGCCGCCAGGTCAGCGGGAACCCGGGGTCTACCAGCCAGTCCTGGAGGTACGACACCCGGACGTGCCGCAGCCTGCCGAGGCGGCCCTCGGCGACCATCCGGCGGGCCAGGGCGGTGGCCGGCACCCGGCGGTAGTTGAAGCCGACCATCGCCACCTGCCCCCGTGCGTGCGCCTCTTCGGCCGCCCGCGCCATCGAGGTGGCCTCCTCGACGGTGTTGGCCAGCGGCTTCTCGCACAGGACGTGTTTGCCCGCGGCCAGGGCGGCCAGCGCGATCTCGGCGTGGCTGTCGCCGGGGGTGCAGATGTCGACGAGGTCGACGTCGTCCCGATCGACGAGGGCACGCCAGTCGGTCTCGGTGGACGCCCAGCCGTGGCGGTCGGCCGCCGCCCGCACGGCGCCGGCGTCCCGGCCGCAGATCACGGCCTGCACCGGGTTCAGCGGCAGGTCGAAGACGCGGCCCGCGGTGCGCCAGCCCTGGGAGTGGGCGGCACCCATGAAGGCGTAGCCCACCATCCCCACGCGCAGGGGTGGCTTGCCTGCCTCCTCGGTCCCCTCTGACTGCTGCTGCGGCTGTCCCATACGGGTGTCCTCCTCCTGGTCGGGGTGGCGCACGTGGGGGGTGCGGGCGGAACCGGTCACCGGAAGCCGGTGGGCATGTACTGGTCGACGTTGGTCCTGTCGACGACGGCCGAGTAGAGCGTGATCGACGCCGGGATCTCGTACTCGGCCATGCCGCCGATGCCCTTGCCCTGGCCGAGGGCGCGGGCGAGGTCGATCGCGGAGGCGGCCATGGTCGGCGGGTACAGCACCGTCGCCTTGAGGACGCCGTCGTCCTGCTTGATGGCCTGGAAGGCGGACAGGGCGCCCGCGCCGCCGACCATCAGGAAGTCGTCGCGCCCGGCCTGCTCGATGGCGCGCAGCGCGCCCACGCCCTGGTCGTCGTCGTGGTTCCACAGGGCGTCGAACTTCGACTGTGCCTGGAGCAGCTGGGCCATCTTGGCCTGCCCCGACTCGACGGTGAACTCGGCGGCCTGCCGGGCGACCTTCTTGATGTCGGGGTAGTTCTTCAGGGCGTCGTCGAAGCCCTGGGTGCGCTGCTTGGTCAGCTCCAGGTTGTCCAGGCCCGCCAGTTCGATGACGCGGGCGCCCGACTTGCCCTTGAGCTTCTCGCCGATGTAGTGGCCGGCGTTGAGGCCCATGCCGTAGTTGTCGCCGCCGATCCAGCAGCGGTAGGCCTGCGGGGTGTTGAAGATGCGGTCGAGGTTGACGACCGGGATGCCCGCGCGCATCGCCTTCAGCCCGACCTGGGTGAGGGCCTTGCCGTCAGCGGGCAACACGACCAGGACGTCGACCTTCTTGTTGATGAGGGTCTCGATCTGGCCGATCTGCTGGGCGGTGTCGTTGGAGCCCTCGGTGATCTCCAGGGTGACGTCGGAGTACTTCTCGGCGCGGCTCTTGGCGTTGTCGTTGATGGCGTTGAGCCAGCCGTGGTCGGCCTGCGGTCCGGCGAAGCCGATGGTGACCTGCTTGCCGGGCTTGTCGGCGGCGCCCGGCTGGTCGTTCCCGGCCGGCTCGTCCTTGGAGTCGGACGGCTCGTTACTGGTGCACCCCGTGAGGAAGGCACCGGCGGAGACGGCGGCGGCCCCGAAGAGCAGTCCTCTGCGGCTCGTGATCTCTGTCATGGCGGTGAACCCTTTCCTCAGGTCGTGCTCGCGGTACGGCGCTGGACCAGCACGGCGGCGACGATGATCGCGCCCTTGGCGATCTGCTGGACGTCGCTCTGCAGGTTGTTCAGGGCGAAGATGTTGGTGATCGTGGTGAAGATCAGGACGCCGAGGACGGAGCCGGTGATGGTGCCGCGGCCGCCGGTGAGGAGGGTGCCGCCGATGATGGCGGCGGCGATGGCGTCGAGTTCGTAGAGGTTGCCGTTGGTGTTCTGGCCGGAGCCGGACAGGATGATCAGCAGGAAGGCGGCGATGCCGCAGCACAGCCCCGACAGCAGGTAGAGGTAGAGCCGCTGGCGGCGGACGTCGATGCCGGCGAGCCGGGCGGCCTCCGGGTTGCCGCCGACGGCGACCGTGCGGCGTCCGAAGGTGGTGCGGTTCAGTACCAGCCAGCCGATGACGGTGACGACGGCGAACACCAGCACCAGCGGCGGGAGGCCGAGGACGTAGGCGTCGCGTTCGCCCAGGTCGAGGACCGAGGGCACGGTGACGATCTGGGTCTTGCCGTCGGTGATCTGCAGGGAGAGGCCGCGCGCGGAGGCCAGCATGGCGAGGGTGGCGATGAACGGCACCATCGCGCCGTAGGCGATGAGCACCCCGTTGACCAGGCCGCAGCCGACCCCGACGACGACGGCCGTGAAGAGGATGCCGGCGAAGCCGTACTCCTGGGTGGCGACGGTGGTCGCCCACACCGAGGCGAGGGCGACGATCGCGCCGACCGACAGGTCGATGCCGCCGGAGACGATGACGAACGTCATGCCGACGGTGACGACGCCGATGACGGACGCCTGGGTCAGGACGAGTTGCAGGTTGCGGGTGTCGAGGAACTCGTCGGGCTTGGTGATGCCGCCGATGAGGACCAGCACGACGAGCACGCCGAGCAGGGAGAGGGTGCGGACGTCGGCACGGGCCATCAGGCCGCGCCAGGCGGGGGGCTGCTGGGCCTGGGGCACCTTGCCGGTGCTGCCGCTGCCCCGCGGCGGGGAGACGGGCTGCGTCATGACGCCGGGCTTCCTTCCATGACCAGGTCGAGTACGCGGTGTTCGTCGAGTTCGCGCGCGGGTGCCGTGTGGACGACACGGCCCTCCCGCAGCACCAGGACGCGATCGGCGAGGCCGAGCACCTCGGGCACCTCGCTGGAGACCAGCAGCACGGCGAGGCCCTCGTCGGCCAGCCGGCGGATGACCGCGTAGAGCTCGGCGCGGGCGCCGACATCGACGCCGCGGGTGGGTTCGTCGAGCAGCAGCACCTTGCAGCCGCGCAGCAGCCAGCGGGCCAGGACGGCCTTCTGCTGGTTGCCGCCGGACAGGGTGCGCACCGGCACGGACGGGTTGTCCGGCCTCAGCGACAGTTCCCGGGTCGCGGCCCGCGCGGCGCCGAGTTCGGCGCGCCGGTCGATCCAGCCGCCGCGCGAGAAGCGGGACATCGAGGAGACCGACACGTTGCGGGTGACGGACTCCAGCATCAGCAGGGCCTGCGCCTTGCGTTCCTCGGGGGCGAGGCCGAGTCCGGCCCGGACGGCGGCCCGGACGCTGCCCGGCTTCAGGGGTTCGCCGTCGACCAGCACCTGACCGGACGTCGGCTTGCGGGCGCCGTAGACGGCCTCCAGGATCTCGGAGCGGCCCGAGCCGACCAGTCCCGCCAGGCCGACGATCTCGCCGGGCCGCACCTCCAGGTCGAGGGCCTCGAACTCCCCCTGCCGGGACAGCGCCTGGACCTTCAGCACCGGCGCGCCGGGCGGTGGGGAGGCGGGCCGGTCGGGAAAGACGTACTCGACGTTGCGGCCCGTCATCAGGGCGACGACCTCGCGGGTCGGGGTCGACTTCGCGGGGAGTCCCTTCGCGACGGCCCGCCCGTCCTTCAGTACGGTCACCCGGTCGCCGATGCGCCGGATCTCCTCCAGGCGGTGGGAGATGTAGACGACGGCGACTCCGGCGGCGGTGAGGTCGCCGACGATACGGAAGAGGTTGCCGACCTCGTCCGGGTCGAGGGCGGCGGACGGCTCGTCCATCACGATGAGCCGCACGTCGTGGGAGAGCGCCCGGGCCATGGACACGATCTGGCGCTGCGCCGCGGACAACTCCCCGACGAGCCGGGCCGGGTCGATCTCCGAATGCCCGAGTCGCTTGAGCAGAGCGGCTGTTGACTCCTTCGCGGCCTTCCCGCGGACGACGAAGCCGGCGGCGGTCGGCTCATGCCCGAGGTGGACGTTCTCGGCGACCGACAGGTGCTCCACCAGGTCGAGTTCCTGGTAGATGGTCGCGATGCCGAGCCGCATGGCGGCGATCGGCGAACGGAGGGTGACCTCCTCGCCGCGCCAGCGGATGACGCCGGTGCCCGGCTGGTGGGCGCCGGCCAGGACCTTGATGAGGGTCGACTTGCCGGCGCCGTTCTGGCCGAGCAGGCAGTGCACCTCACCGGCCAGGACGTCGAGGTCGACGCCGTCGAGGGCCCGGACCCCCGGGAACGACTTGGTGATGCCGGACATGCTGAGCAGCGGTGGTTCTGGTGCCATGAGGTCCCCTTGGCGGACGTGCGGGCCGGTTCAGGGCAGGGCAGAGCAGCGGGTGGTGCGGGTGAGCCGTGTCGGGCGAGTGGCTCGCGCGGGTGCGTGAGCGGGTCGAGCGAGGGCCCTGCGCGATGCGTGAGCAATGCCGGGCAGGTGGCTGACGCGGGTGCGTGAACCGGGTGGGACAACTGGCTGACGCGAGCACGTGAGCCAGATCGGACAACTGGCTGACGCGAGCACGTGAGCCAGATCGGGCAACCGGCCTACGCGGGAGCGTGAGCCAGGTCGGGCAAGTGGCCTAGGCGGGAGAGAACAGGTGGTCGCTGATGAGCCGGGCCGCTCCGATGACGCCGGCGGCGGGTCCCAACTCGCCCAGGACGATGGGCAGGTTGCCGGTCGCCAGAGGCAGCGACTGGCGGTAGACCTGGGTGCGGATCGCGGCGAGCAGGGTGTGGCCGAGGCCGGTCACCCCGCCGCCGATCACCACCAGGCCCGGGTTGAAGAAGCTGACCAGGCCGGCGATGACCTGGCCGGTGCGGTTGCCGCCCTCGCGGATCAGGTCGAGGGCGGTGGCGTCGCCGGCCGCGGCCGCCGCGGCGACGTCGACGGCGGTCAGCCCGCCGCCGGCCTCCAGTCGTGAGGTCAGTTCGGCCGACAGCCCCTGCTGGGCTGCCTCCATGGCATCGCGGGCGAGGGCCGCCCCGCTGAAGTGGGCCTCCAGGCAGCCCCGGTTGCCGCAGGCGCAGGGGCGGCCGTCGGGGACGGCCTGGATGTGCCCGATGTCGCCCGCACTGCCCGTCGTGCCGCGGTAGACCTCACCGCCGACGACGATGCCGCAGCCGATGCCGGTGCCGATCTTGACGCAGAGGAAGTCGGCGACGGTGCGGGCGACGCCCGCGTGCTGCTCCCCCATCGCCATGAGGTTCACGTCGTTGTCGACCATGACCGGGCAGCCCAGTTCCTGGCTGAGCGCCTCCCGCACGGGGAAGCCGTCCCAGCCGGGCATGATCGGCGGTGCCACCGGGATGCCCTCGGGGAAGCGGACCGGGCCCGGGACGCCGATGCCGGCGCCGTCGAACCCCTCCGCGAGCCCGGAGGCCCGCAGTTTCGCGGCCATGGCCAGGACCTGCTCGAAGACCGCGACCGGGCCTTCGCGCACATCCATGGGCTGGTTGAGGTGCCCGAGGGTCTCCAGCTCGGCGTTGGTGACGGCGACGTCGACCGAGGTCGCGCCGATGTCGACGCCGAGGAAGCGCAGTTCGGGGTTGAGCCTGATGTTGTGGCTGCGGCGGCCACCGCGCGAGGCGGCGAGTCCGTCGGCCGCGACCAGCCCCGTCTCCAGCAGCCGGTCCACCTCCACGGCGAGCTTGGACCGCGAGAGGTCGACCTGGTCGCCCAGCTGGGCACGGGAGTGGGGGCCACCGTCGCGCAACAGCTTGAGCAGTCGGGCCTGATGGGCGTTTCCGGGTCGTGCGGTCATACGTCTCACGAGCCCCTCCCCGCCTCGATCGGCCTGTGTACGCCGGTTTTCCGCCACCGCGTGGCTTGCTTTCGGAGGGAACGTAGCAGCGGCTGCCGGGAGTGGGAAGAAGTCGCGCAGGAATTACCTCCACTTTTTCCACCCGCAGGACAAAGGCGGAGGGGGCGGGGTCTCACCCCTCACCCTTTGAAGAGGCCGCCCCCGCCCGGGTCCGGGCCGCGCTCGTCCGGGCGCCGGAGGTGTGCACGCCGGGCGGCTTCGCGCAGGGCAGTGCCCTGCTGGCGCTCGCTGACACGGCCGGCGAGGGGCCTGCGCGTTCCCAACCCGGGGGACGCTCCTGCCGCGCCGTGCGGGCGGACCCCGCACGACGAGGACGGCACCCTGGCGGGCCGGAAGACACAGACTCAGGCGGGTACTGACGGCAGGCTGAGGTCCTAGGAACGCGCCCGCGCGTGGTACGACCGCCGTGTGTGCTCGGTGTGTTCACGCATCAGCTGGGTGGCCCGCTGCTCGTCACGGGCGGTGATCGCCGCGATCAGTTCGCGGTGCTCGATCCAGGACTGGTGGCCCCGCTGGCGGGCGATGGGCGTGTAGTACCAGCGCACGCGCCGGTCGACCTGGGCGGCGAGTTCGGCGAGGACCGTGTTGCCGGCCAACTCCATGATCTTGGCGTGGAAGCGGGCGTTCATGGCGACGGCCCCGTCCACGTCGTCCGCCTCGACGGCCTTCTCGCCCTCCGCGCACAGCGCTTCCAGAGCCGAGATGCCGGCGCTGTCGGCGTTGGCCGCCGCGAGCCGGGCCGCTTCGGCCTCCAGCAGCGTACGGACCGTGAGGAGCTGGTCGGCCTCCTCCTCCGTCGGCTCGTGCACGAACGCGCCCTGGGCGGGCCGCAGATCGACCCACCCCTCGGTGTTGAGCCGCTGGAGCGCCTCCCGCACCGGTTGCCGGGAGACGCCCAGATGCCCGGCGAGCTCACTCTCGACGAGGTGCTGGCCGGGCTGGAGCGCACGGGTCGTGATGAGTTCGAGCAGCGCCTCGTACACACGGTCGCGCAGCGGTCCCGGGCGTTCCAGCTTGGGTACCGCCCCCTGGGGCAGGCCTGTCGACAGCATCGCGGTCCCCCTCCTCGGCAGGGCCGTGCACAACGCGGCGCATGCCGGTTCCCGCCGCAGAGCCAGTATCGATTGTCTTTCGTCTACAGTCTACGGCGCTCAGGAGCCAGGGTTCCGGGCAGTCGGCCGCCTCACATCACGGCCGGCCCGGCCGCGCTCAGGGGCAGCGGACGACCTGGCCCGCGTACGACAGGTTCCCGCCGAAGCCGAACAGCAGGACCGGATCGCCGGTGGCGATCGCGCCCTGCTCGACCAGCTTGGAGAAGGCCAGCGGAATGCTCGCCGCCGAGGTGTTGCCGGACTCGGTGACATCGCGTGCGACGACCGCGTTCACGGCGCCGATCTTCTCCGCGAGGGGTTCGATGATGCGCAGGTTGGCCTGGTGCAGTACGACCGCGGCGAGATCCGCCGGCTCCAGGCCGGCCCGCTCGCACGCCCGGCGCGCGATGGGCGGCAGCCGCGTGGTAGCCCAGCGGTAGACGCTCTGGCCCTCCTGGGCGAAGCGCGGCGGTGTGCCCTCGATCCGCACGGCGTTGCCCATCTCGGGCACCGAGCCCCACAGCACCGGCCCGATGGCGGGTTCGTCGGCGGCCTCGACCACCGCGGCCCCGGCCCCGTCCCCGACGAGCACGCAGGTGGTGCGGTCGCTCCAGTCGGTCACCTCGGACATCTTGTCGGCCCCGATGACCAGCGCCCGGCTCGCGCCCCCCGCGCGGACGGCGTGGTCGGCGGTGGCCAGGGCGTGGGTGAAGCCGGCGCACACGACGTTGAGGTCCATGGTGGCGGCCTGCGGGACGCCGAGCCGGGCCGCGACCCGGGCGGCCATGTTGGGCGAGCGGTCGACGGCGGTGGAGGTGGCGACCAGCACCAGGTCGATGTCGGCCGGGGTCGCCCCGGCCGCGGCCAGGGCCTTGGCGGCGGCGTGCGCGGCCAGTTCGTCGACCGGCTCGTCGGGTCCGGCGATGTGGCGGGTGCGGATGCCCACCCGGCTCCTGATCCACTCGTCACTGGTGTCCACCAGGCCCGCCAGGTCCTGGTTGGTGAGCACCTTGGCGGGCTGGTAATGGCCGACGGCGGCGATGCGCGAGCCGTTCATTGGGTGGGTTCCCCTCGTTGCCTTGGGTAGCGGATCCACCAGTCTGATCAGTGACTCGCGGGTACGAGGGCAGCCAAGGCGACAGGAAACGGGCGCCGGGGTTGTCAGCTTCGGTCAGCACCTCGGGCGCCCGGACACCTGTCGAATCCCTACCCGTCTTCTA
Organism: Streptomyces sp. NPDC033136; assembly: GCF_055578235.1. Taxonomy (NCBI): domain Bacteria; kingdom Bacillati; phylum Actinomycetota; class Actinomycetes; order Kitasatosporales; family Streptomycetaceae; genus Streptomyces; species Streptomyces sp. NPDC033136. The sequence goes on along the minus strand of NZ_JBVIPD010000002.1, from coordinate 182,658 downwards.
CCCGGTGAACAGCTGCGTAGCCTTTCGTACCAGTTCGTACAGTCCGTACGCGAGCGGTACGCCCACCCACACCCACGCGAGGGCGATCAGCCACCGCCGGTCGGGGCTAGGCGGGCTCTGACTGCTGTCGCTCGGCATGCGCGGCCTCTCTCGGGGCGGGGACGTGGTGGCGGGGGTCGACGGGCCGGACGAGTTCGTTGGCGACGAAGCCGACGACCAGCAGGCCGATCATGATGACGAACGACAGTCCGTACAGGGACGCGCCGTGCCGGCCCGCCTCCTCCTGGCGGTCGGCGATCCAGTTCACGATGAGCGGCCCGAGCACACCGGCCGTTGACCAGGCGGTGAGCAGCCGCCCGTGGATGGCCCCGACCTGGTACGTGCCGAAGAGGTCCTTCAGATACGCCGGAACGGTCGCGAATCCGCCGCCGTAGAAGGAGAGGATGACCAGCGCGCACAGGATGAACAGCGGCTTGGAGGAGTCGCCGAACAGGGCGATGAGCGCGTACATCAGCGCGCCGGCGCCCAGGTAGACGCGGTAGATGTTCTTGCGGCCGATCAGGTCGGACGTCGACGACCAGCCGATGCGGCCCGCCATGTTCGCCGCCGACAGCAGCGCGACGAAACCGGCGGCGGCCGTCACCGACACCGGTGTGGAGGTGTCCGCGAAGAAGTCCGTGATCATCGGCGCTGCCTTCTCCAGGATGCCGATGCCGGCGGTGACGTTCATGCAGAGCACGATCCACAGGCACCAGAACTGCGGGGTGCGGACGGCCTGGTTCGCCGAGACCTGCGGGCCGGCGGGGGCCGGCCGCACGGTTCCCCGCGCCCCTGGGGCACCGCTCGGAACCCGGACCAGGAGCACACCCAGCAGCATGAAGACGGCGTACGTCAGCCCGTGCACCAGGAAGGCGAGCGCGATGCCGGAGCTGTCGCCGCCGAACGACTCCAGCATCTGCGCCGACCACGGCGAGGCGATGAGCGCGCCGCCGCCGAAACCCATGATGGCGATGCCGGTGGCCATGCCGGGCCGGTCCGGGAACCACTTGATCAGGGTGGAGACGGGCGAGATGTAGCCGATGCCGAGGCCGATGCCGCCGACGAAGCCGTAGCCGAGGACGATCAGCCAGTACTGCTCCAGGGACGCGCCCAGCGCGGAGAGCAGGAAGCCGGAGGAGAAGCAGACCAGGGCGACGGTCATCGCCCAGCGCGGGCCCTTGCGCTCCACGAGCGTGCCGCCGAACGCGGCGGACAGGCCCAGCATGACGATGCCCAGCTGGAAGGGCAGCGCGCTCTGGGTGCCGCTGAGGCCGAGCGCGGACTCCAGGGGCGGTTTGAACACGCTCCAGGCGTAGGCCTGGCCGATGGAGAGGTGTATGGAGAGAGCTGCGGGCGGGACGAGCCAGCGGCTCCAGCCCGGGGGTGCGACTGGGGGACTCATGAACCCCGGACGGTAGGGATCCGCAACGGAGTTGAGAAGGCGGCGCGTCGACCGTATGCGGTGAGCGGTATCCAGCATGCGCCGAACGGTGGGTGCACGGACCCTTGCCGCCCCAACCTACATACTGTAGACAATATTTCGTCGACACAAGCCGTGCGCGAGCCATCCGCGCGCCGCACGGCCGCCCTTCGGCAGTCACCTCCGCGGTATCCCTCACACCGAACGGAGTGTTCCCGTGAAAGTCGCAGTTCTCGGCGCCGGTGCCATCGGCGCCTACGTCGGCGCCGCGCTCCACCGCGCGGGCGCCGACGTGCATCTCATCGCCCGTGGACCGCATCTGGCGGCCATGAGGCGGCACGGAGTCCGGGTACTCAGCCCGCGCGGCGACTTCACCGCGCACCCCCACGCGACCGGCGACCCGGCCGAGGTCGGCCCGGTCGACTACGTCTTCCTGGGCCTGAAGGCCAACGCGTACGCGGCGTGCGGGCCGCTGATCGCGCCACTGCTCCACGAGACGACGGCGGTCGTCGCGGCCCAGAACGGCATCCCCTGGTGGTACTTCCACCGGCACGGCGGCCCGTACGACGGCCACCGGATCGAGAGCGTGGACCCGGACGGCGCGGTCAGTGCGGTGCTCGCGCCCGAACGGGCCGTCGGATGCGTGGTCTACGCGGCGACCGAGCTCGAAGGCCCGGGCGTCGTCCGGCACTTGGAAGGCACGCGGTTCTCGATCGGCGAGCCCGACCGCAGCCGCTCGGCACGCTGTCTCGCCTTCGGCGAGGCCATGCGGGCGGGCGGGCTGAAGTGCCCGGTCGAACCGGAGCTGCGGGGCGACATCTGGGTCAAGCTGCTCGGCAACATCTCCTTCAACCCGATCAGCGCGCTCGCCCGCGCGACCATGCGGCAGATGTGCCTGCACGGCGGCACCCGCAGGGTCATCGAGATCATGATGACCGAGACGCTGGCGGTCGCCCAGGCCCTGGGCTGCGAGGTCGGTGTCTCCGTCGAGCGCCGGCTCGCGGGCGCCGAGCGGGTCGGCGACCACCGCACCTCCACGCTCCAGGACCTGGAGCGCGGCAAGCCGCTCGAACTCGACGTCCTGCTCGCCGCGGTCGTCGAACTCGCGGAGATCACCGGCGTGGAGGTGCCCACCCTGCGCACCGTGCACGCCCTTTCGGACCTGCTCGCGCTGAGGAGCGCCGCATGAGCACACGCGACCGCAGCCCCAAGACCTACACCCGGCTCACCCACCCCCTGGTCAGGGACGCGCGCGACGAGCCGTTCCGCCGGGCCACCTGGGAGGAGGCCCTGGACCGGGCCGCCCGTGGCATCCGGGCGGCACACGGCGCGTTCGGGATGTTCTCCTGCGCCCGCGCCACCAACGAGATGAACTACGTGGCGCAGAAGTTCGCCCGGGTCGTCATGGGCACCAACAACGTCGACTCCTGCAACCGCACCTGCCACGCCCCGAGCGTGGCGGGTCTGTCGGCGGCGTTCGGCTCCGGCGGCGGGACATCGTCGTACGAGGAGATCGAGCACACCGACGTCATCGTGATGTGGGGCTCCAACGCCCGTTTCGCGCACCCGATCTTCTTCCAGCACGCGCTGAAGGGGATCCGGAACGGCGCCCGCCTGTACGCGGTCGATCCGCGCCGGACGTCGACCGCCGAGTGGGCCGAGAGCTGGCTGGGCCTGAACGTCGGGACCGACATCCCGATGGCGCACGCGATCGGCCGCGAGATCATCCACGCGGGACTCGCCAACGAGGCGTTCGTCGAGCGGGCGACCACCGGCTTCGAGGAGTACAGGGCCCTGGTCGAGCCGTGGACGCTGTCGCTCGCCGAGAAGGTGACGGGCGTACCGGCCGCGGCGATCCGCGAGCTGGCCCATGCCTACGCCCGCGCCGAACGCGCCCAGCTGTGCTGGACCCTCGGCATCACCGAGCACCACAACGGCACCGACAACGTCCGCGCCCTGATCAACCTGTCCCTGCTCACCGGGCACGTCGGCCGCTACGGCTCGGGCCTGCAACCCCTGCGCGGCCAGAACAACGTGCAGGGCGGCGGCGACATGGGCGCGATCCCCAACCGCCTGCCCGGATTCCAGGACATCCTGGACACGAGCGTCCGGCTGAAGTTCGAGTCGGCCTGGGACACGGTGATCCAGCCGCACTACGGCCTGAACCTCACGGAGATGTTCGAGGCCATGGAGGACGGCACCCTCAGGGCCGTCTACTGCATCGGCGAGAACCCGGCCCAGTCGGAGGCCGACAGCGAGCAGGCCGTACGGCGGCTGAAGGCCCTCGACTTCCTGGTCGTCCAGGACATCTTCCTGACGAAGACGGCCGAACTCGCCGACGTCGTCCTGCCCGCCACCGCCGGCTGGGCGGAGACCGAGGGCACCACCACCAACAGCGAGCGCCGCGTCCAGCGCGTCCGCAGGGCCGTCACCCCGCCCGGCGAGGCCCGCGAGGACATCGACATCATCTGCGACCTCGCGGCCCGCCTCGGGCACGACTGGAAGTACGCCGACGCCGAAACCGTGTGGAACGAGCTCCGGTCGGTCTCCCCCGACCACCACGGCATGACGTACGGGCGCCTGGAGGAGCACCAGGGCATCCAGTGGCCCTGCCCGAGCACCGAGGGGCTCGAACCCACCTACCTGCACGGCCGGTTGTGGGAGCCCGACCCCGCGAAACGCGGCCGGCTCGCGCCCTTCGGCATCGTGCGGCACGACCCGCCCGTCGACCTCACCGACGAGCGGTACCCGATCCGGCTCACCACCGGGCGGCGGCTCGACTCCTACAACACCGGTGTGCAGAGCAGCGGTTACGCCTCCCCGCTGCGGCGCGGCGAGTACGTCGAGCTGAGCCCGGAGGACGCCGAGCGCTACGGGGTGGTGGTCGGCGAGCCGGTGCGGGTGACCTCGCGGCGCGGGTCGGTGACCGCGCCGGTGTGGGTGGACACCGCCCTGCGGCCCGGGCTCGCCTTCATGACCATGCACTTCCCGGACGAGGTGGACACCAACGCGCTGACGATCGAGGCGAACTGCCCGATCGCGGGGACGGCGGAGTTCAAGGCGTCGGCGATCCGGATCGAGAAGCTGCCCATCGCGACCATCGTGGGGTGACGTTAAGTGGACCTGCACTTCGGCGACAGCAAACCGACGGACGACGAACGGGCGGCCGTCGACGCCCTGCTCGGGCCTCCGGAGTCCTCCTGGGAGGGCGCCGACCGCTCCGACGCGGATCTGCGGTGGGCCCGGGGCGGGCGCGAGGCCCGGGAGCGCCGCGACCTGCTGTTGCCGGGGCTGCACGCGATCAACGACCGGGTCGGCTGGATCAGCGAGGGCGCCCTCGCCTACCTGTGCCGGCGGCTGACGGTGCCGCCGGCGGAGGCCTACGGGGTCGCCACCTTCTACGCCATGTTCTCCGTCAAGCCGCGTCCGGGAGCCGTGCTGCACGTGTGCACGGACCTGGCGTGCGCGGCGGCCGGGGCGCCGGAGCTGTGCACGGGGATCGAGGAACGGCTGGGCCCCGGCAGCGGGGTCGCGGTCGAGCGCAGCCCCTGCCTCGGTCTGTGCGAGCGCGCCCCGGCCGCGCTCGCGATCAAGGCCGGGGACCCGGTCCGTACGGCGGTCTCGGCGCCCGCGACCGTGCAGGACGCCGTCCTCGCCGCGAGCGCGCCGGACTCGGCACCGGAGGAGCCACCCGCCGCGCTGGCGGTGCCGCAGGCCGGGCAGGACGGCCTGATGCTGCTGCACCGCGTCGGCGTGGTCGACCCGTCCTCCCTCGACGACTACCGTGCCCACGGCGGCTACACCGCCCTGCGCCGGGCCTTCGAGCTGGGTCCCGCGGGGGTCATCCGCGAGGTCACCGACTCGGGCCTGGTCGGGCGGGGCGGCGCCGCGTTCCCCACCGGCCGCAAGTGGCAGGCCACGGCGTCCCAGCCGGACCACCCGCACTACCTCGTCTGCAACGCCGACGAGTCGGAGCCGGGCACCTTCAAGGACCGTGTGCTCATGGAGGGCGACCCGTACGCGCTGGTCGAGGCGATGACGATCGCCGGGTACGCGACGGGCGCCCAACAGGGCTACCTCTACCTGCGCGGCGAGTACCCACGCGCCCTGGGCCGTCTGGAGCACGCGCTCGCGCAGGCACGCGCGCGTGGACTGCTCGGCGACGACGTCCTGGGCCAGGGGTACGCCTTCGACATCGAGATCCGGCGCGGCGCGGGCGCCTACATCTGCGGTGAGGAGACGGCCCTGTTCAACTCCATCGAGGGCTACCGGGGCGAGCCCCGCTCGAAGCCGCCGTTCCCCGTGGAGAAGGGCCTGTTCGGCAAGCCCACGGTCGAGAACAACGTGGAGACACTGGTCAACGTCCTGCCGGTCCTGACCATGGGCGCCCCGGCCTACGCGGCGACCGGCACACGCAGGTCCACCGGGCCGAAGCTGTTCTGCGTGTCCGGGACGGTGGAGCGGCCCGGTGTCTACGAGGTGCCGTTCGGCGCGACGCTGGGCGACCTGCTCGCGCTCGCCGGGGTGCGGGACGGACTGCGGGCGGTGCTGCTCGGCGGCGCGGCCGGCGGTTTCGTACGGGCCGACGAGCTGGACATCCCGCTCACCTTCGAAGGGACCCGGGAGGCGGGCACGACGCTCGGCTCGGGGGTCGTGATGGCCTTCGACGACAGCGTGCCCCTCCCCCGGCTCCTGCTGCGCATCGCGGAGTTCTTCCGTGACGAGTCGTGCGGGCAGTGCGTGCCGTGCCGGGTCGGGACCGTCCGGCAGGAGGAGGCGCTGCACCGGATCGCGGAGCGCACCGGCGCCGCCGCCGCGGACGACATCGCCCTGCTCAGGGAGGTCGGCCGCGCGATGCGGGACGCCTCGATCTGCGGTCTGGGGCAGACCGCGTGGAACGCCGTGGAATCCGCCATCGACCGTCTGGGGGCGTACGAATGACCGTCACACCGCTGGGGATCCCGCGCCGCGTGCTGGAGTTCACGATCGACGGCGAGGCGGCCCGGGTCCCCGAGGGTTCGACGATCCTCGACGCCTGCCGGGCTGCCGGGAAGGACATCCCGACCCTGTGCGAGGGCGACACCCTGCGCCCGAAGAACGCCTGCCGGGTCTGCGTCGTCGAGGTCGAGGGGGCCCGGGCCCTCGTCCCGGCCTGTTCCCGCAAGGCCGAGCCGGGCATGGAGGTCCGCACCGGCACCGAACGGGCCCGGCACAGCCGGAAGGTCGTCCTCGAACTGCTCGCGTCCTCGGTCGATCTGTCGACGACACCCCGGGTCGCCGAGTGGCTCAAGGAGTACGAGGCGAAGCCCGACCGCTTCGGCCCGGACGCGGCCCGCCTCAACGAGGAACCGAGGGTCGACAACGACCTGTACGTGCGCGACTACGACAAGTGCATCCTCTGCTACAAGTGCGTCGACGCCTGCGGCGACCAGTGGCAGAACACCTTCGCGATCTCGGTCGCCGGGCGCGGTTTCGACGCCCGGATCGCCGTGGAGCACGACGCCCCGCTGACCGACTCGGCGTGCGTGTACTGCGGGAACTGCATCGAGGTGTGCCCCACGGGCGCGCTGTCCTTCAAGTCCGAGTTCGACATGCGCGCGGCGGGTACGTGGGACGAGTCGCGGCAGACGGAGACGACCACGGTGTGCGCGTACTGCGGAGTGGGCTGCAACCTGACGCTGCACGTGCAGGACAATGAGATCGTGAAGGTCACCTCGCCGCACGACAACCCGGTGACCCACGGCAACCTCTGCATCAAGGGCCGCTTCGGCTACCAGCACGTACAGAACCGGGGCTGATCAGGACATGGGACGAGTCACGGAACGACGCAAGGTACTCCGCATCCGGGACGGGGCGGTCTCCAGCCGTCCGGACACGCTCGTCGCCGAGGAACCCCTGGAGATCCGGCTCAACGGCAAGCCGCTGGCGATCACCATGCGCACCCCGGGCGACGACTTCGCGCTGGCGGCGGGCTTCCTGGTGAGCGAGGGGGTGCTGGGCGGGCAGCGGGACCTGCGGAACATCGTCTACTGCGCCGGGGCGACCGGTGGGGGCACCTCCCTGCTCGAGCGAAGCCGAGAGCTTGGGGGAGGCTCGAACACGTACAACGTGGTCGACGTGCAGACGGCCCCGGGTGTGGTGTTCCCCGACATCACGCTGGAACGGAACGTCTACACGAGTTCCTCCTGCGGCCTGTGCGGCAAGGCGTCGCTGGACGCGGTGCGCACGACGGCCCGCTGGCCCATCGCCGACACGCCCCCGGTCCGGGTCACGCCCGAGCTGCTGGCGAGCCTGCCCGACCGGCTGCGCGCCGCCCAGCGCCTCTTCGACCGGACCGGGGGCCTGCACGCGGCGGCCCTGTTCTCGCAGGAGGGCGAGCTGCTGGACGTCCGGGAGGACGTGGGACGGCACAACGCGGTCGACAAGCTGGTCGGCCGTGCCCTGCAGAACGGGGAGCTGCCGCTGTCGCGGGCGCTCCTGCTCGTTTCGGGCCGGGCCTCCTTCGAGCTGGCGCAGAAGGCCGTGATGGCCGGCATCCCGGTCCTCGCGGCGGTGTCGGCCCCGTCCTCGCTGGCGGTGGATCTGGCCGCCGAGACGGGCCTGACGCTGGTGGGCTTCCTGCGGGGCAGCTCCATGAACGTGTACGCGGGTGAGGACCGGATCGCTCTGCGGGCGGCGGCCGCCCAGGGCTGACCAGGTTCCTCCGCTGCACGGCGGCGGGGCCCCGACCGGCGGGGAGCGCCCCCTGCGCCGCAGGGGCCCCGTCTCGGTCCGCCCGGCGCTCGGCGCCGTCAGTCCGCCGTGCCGGATATCCGGAGCAGCATGCCCGTGAACTGCTCGCGCTCGGCCGCCGACAGCGGGGCGAGCAGCTCGTCGTTGGCGGCGCGGGCGGCCTTCTCGCAGCGCTTGAGCAGCCGGGCCCCCGGGGCGGTGAGGGACACCGCGTTCTTGCGGCGGTCCCGCGGATCCGGCTCGCGCACCACCAGGCCCGCCGACTGCAGGTCGTTGAGGATGCCGACGAGGTCCTTGGGGTCCAGCCGGACCGCGCGCCCGAGGTCGGCCTGGGCGACGGGCGCCAGGTCGCGGACGGCGGACAGCACCACGTGGTGCCACATCCGCATGTCCTGCTCGGCCAGCGCCTCGCCCACCAGGGCCCGGCCGCGGGCGGCGGCGCGGCCGAGCAGCCAGCTGGGCAGGGAGCGGATCGCGGGGAGGGGGGCAGGGGCTTCCGGCATGGCCGCAGCCTAACCAAGCCATCGTTGGTTCCTCCTATGATCCTCCTATAGCGTTGGCGATCCCAACGAATTCGTCGGGATCACCCACGACCCCGGAGGTGCGATGCGCCGCGTCCGCTACGGATCCCGAGGCGGCCCCCTGTTCGTGGAGGATGCGCCGCTCCCCGAGCCCGGCCCCGGAGAACTGCTCGTGCGTACGGAGGCGGTCGGCGTCACGCTCCCGGTCGTCCGCAAGGTCACCGAGGCGGCCGAGCCGGTCCCGCTCGGCGGCGAGATCGCCGGGGAGGTCACGTCCGTCGGCGAGGGCGTCACCCGCTTCGGCTCCGGTGACCGCGTGACGGGGCTCTGCCTCGGCCACGGCTACGCCGACTTCGCGCTGCTGCACGAGGCCATGACCTCCCCCGTGCCGGCGGACGCCGGTGGCGTCGACGCGGTCGCCCTGGTCCGCGGTGGCCTGGTCGCCCTCGGCGCCCTGGAGGCGGCCCGGCCCGAGCCGGGCGAGGCCGCCCTGGTCACAGCCGCGGCGGGCGGTGTCGGCCATCTGGCCGTACAGCTGGCCAGGACGCGCGGCGCCGGGCGGGTCGTGGGAGCCGTCTCCGCCCCGGCCAAGGCCGGCTTCGTCCGGGGGCTGGGCGCCGACCATGTAGTCACGTACGGCGACGACAGCTGGGGCACCCAGGTCGACTACGTCCTGGACGCGGTCGGAGGCGAGTTGCTCACACCGGCCCTCGCCGCGCTCGCCCCGGAGGGACGGCTGGTGGCTTACGGCTCGGGCGGCGGCACCGTCTCGGCGTGCGACCTGGTCGCGGGCGCCAAGTCGGTGACCGGGTTCCAGCTGGCCCGTGTCGCGCGCGGGAAGCCGGAGTTGTACGAACAGCGGCGTGCGGAACTGTGGCGGCTGTTCGCGGCCGGCGAGCTCGAGACCGTCGTCCACGGGGAGTTCGCCCTGGAGGACGCGGCGAAGGCGCACGCGGAGGTCGAGGGGCGGTCCAACCTGGGCAAGGTCGTCCTGATCCCCTGACGCACGCTCCTCGCGGGGGGTCTGTGAAGCCAAGTACCGTCTGCGGTCGGCACATCGGACATGGGATGTCCGAATGCCCGGATGCCGGAATGCCCGGATTGCCGACGCCCGGGTGCTGGGCTGCCCATGGACCAGGTGAGCGGCAGCAACTAACGTCACGGAGCGTGCCCGACGACTCAGGAGCATCACGAGCACGGCAGCGCACGGGAACCGGGATCGGCGTCCTGCTGGTCCTGGTTCTCGCAGCCGCGCTGCTCATCGCCCTGCCGGAGGACGAGAGTCCGGACGACGGCGCCTGCGCGGCGCGCACGGTCGGCTCGTGGCAGGCGGACGACGGCCTCACCGCCGAGTTCGGCCGCTACGGCGACGACGCGTCCCGCACCGACGACTGGACCGGCGGCGACGGCACCCACTCGGTGCGGCTGCCCGACGGCCGCGTGCTGTGGCTGTTCTCGGACACCTACCTGGGCCGGGTGCACGGCCCGCCCAACCCGGCCGGGGAACCCTACGCCTGGCGGGACACGGCCGAGCCCCTGGTGCGGAACTCGGCCGTGCTGATGCGTGACGGCCGGCTCGAGTCCACGCTGCCCGCCCCGCTGTTCGCCGACCCGGCGCCGGGCCAGTGGCGGTGGCCGGTCGCCGCCCGCGTCGAACCCCGCTCCCCCGGCTCCTCCGAGCAGGTCGTCCGGGTGCTGCTGTGGGTGCGCACGGCGGGGACGGCCCCGTGGATCTACGGCGTGCCCACCGCCACCGAGGTCGCCACGCTGTCGCTGCCCGGCCTGCGCCTGGAGTCGGTCACCAAGGTGCTCGACCAGCAACGGGTCCCCGACCCGTCCCGGCGCGTGCTGTTCGGCACGACGCTGGTGGAGGAGGACGGCTGGACGTACGTCTTCGGCGGCGACGACGGCCAGGCCGCCTCCCGCCCGGCCTCGCACGCGTACGTGGCCCGGGTGCCGGAGGGCGAACTCGCGGATCCGGCGGCCTGGCGGTACTGGAGCGGCTCCGACTGGGTGCCCGGCGCCCGTCCGCGGCCGGTGCTCGGGGACGGGCAGCGCAAGGGCGTGGGCAGCGCGTTCTCGGTCGTCCGGGACGAGGGGACGTACGTGCTGTTCACGATGGCCGCCGGCACGAAGGGGCTCACCACGGTGGCGTCCTACTGGGCGTGCGACCCGGCCGGGCCGTGGCACGGCCCGGCCAAGGAGTTCAGCCCCTCCCTGCCGCAGGGCCAGGTGGCCGCCTACAACCCGCAGGCGCATCCGGTGCTGAGCGGCGACGGACGGCTCGTCCTGAGCTACGACGTCAACTGGCTGGATACGACGAGTGCCGCCGCCGCGCTCAGCCGGAACGTGTCCCTGTACCGACCGCGGTTCGTGACGCTGCGGCTGGCGCCGCCGGGGTGAGGTCCGCCGCCGGGTCCTGGGCGCGCCGCTTGGCGATCACCGCGCACACGATCAGCTGCATCTGGTGGAAGAGCATCAGCGGCAGCACGGCGAGCGCCGCCTGCGCGCCGAACAGGACGCTCGCCATGGGCAGTCCGGCGGCCAGGGACTTCTTCGAGCCCGCGAACTGGAGGGCGATCCGGTCGGCCCGGCCGAACCGCAGCGCCTTGCCGCCGTACCAGGTCAGCAGGAGCATCACGGCGAGGATCACCGCCTCGGCGGCGAACAGCCCGCCCAGCCGCGCGGGGCTGACCTGGTTCCAGATGCCCTGGACCATGCCCGCGCTGAACGCCGTGTAGACGACGAGGAGGATCGAGCCGCGGTCCACGAGCCCGAGGACCTTCTTGTGGCGGGTGACGAAGCCTCCGATCCAGCGGCGCAGCACCTGTCCGGCGAGGAACGGCACGAGCAGTTGCAGCACGATCTTCAGCAGCGAGTCGGCGGAGAACCCGCCGCTGCTGCCGAGCAGCGAGGCCGCGAGCAGCGGGGTGGCGATGATGCCGACGAGCGAGGAGAACGAGCCCGCGCAGATCGCGGCGGGTACGTTGCCGCGGGCCATCGAGGTGAAGGCGATGGACGACTGCACGGTCGACGGGACCAGCGTGAGGAAGAGCAGCCCCTGGTAGAGCGGGTGCGTCAGGACCACCGGCACGAGCCCGCGGGCCGCGAGGCCGAGCAGCGGGAAGACGACGAAAGTACAGGCCAGGACCGTGACGTGGAGCCGCCAGTGGCGCAGGCCGTCCAGCGCCTCGCGGGTGGACAGCCGGGCCCCGTAGAGGAAGAACAGGAAGGCGATCGCCGCGGTGGAGGCACCGGACGCGACATCGGCGGCCGTGCCGCGCGCCGGGAACAGCGCGGCGAGCCCCACGATCCCGAGGAGCAGCAGGATGTAGGGGTCGATCGGCAGCCGGCTCGGCCAGTGCGGGCGTTTCACGGTGCTCCACTTGCTTGATGCGTCAGTCGGTCCCAGGGCCAGAACGGCCCCCTTCCATCCTGCTCCCCCGTGCGGCGATCGGGAATCCCGTACACCGCTCTCACTGCTATCGCCTGGCGCGATAGCCGCGGATAGCCTGGGACGCATGTACGACCCGTCCCATCTGCGCACGTTCCTGTCGGTGGCGCAGACGCTGAGCTTCACACAGGCCGCGCGGCGGCTCGGACTGCGGCAGTCGACGGTCAGCCAGCACGTGCGGCGCCTGGAGAACGTGACCGGGCGGACGCTGTTCACCCGGGACACGCACTCGGTGGAGCTGACAGAGGACGGCGAGGCGATGCTCGGCTTCGCGCGCCGGATCCTGGAGGTGCACGAGCAGGCGGCGGCGTTCTTCACGGGCACCCGGCTGCGGGGGCGGCTGCGCTTCGGCGCATCGGAGGACTTCGTGCTGACGCGGCTGCCGGAGATCCTGGAGGGCTTCCGGCACGAGCACCCGGAGGTCGACCTGGAGCTGACGGTCGAGCTGTCGGGCACGCTGCACGAGCAGCTGGCCGCCGGGAAGCTGGATCTGGTCCTGGCCAAGCGGCGCCCCGAGGACCCGCGCGGCGAGCTGGTCCGGCACGACCGGCTGGTGTGGATCGGCGCGGAACGCCTCCGGCTGGACCCGGACCGCCCGGTGCCGCTCATCGTCTACCCGCCGCCGGGCATCACCCGCGCGCTCGCCCTGGAGGCGCTGGAGCGCCAGGGCCGCGAGTGGCGCGTGGTGTGCACGAGCGGCAGCCTCAACGGGCTCGTCGCGGCGGCCCGGGCGGGCCTCGGTGTGATGGCCCACTCCCGGGGCCTCATCCCGCCGGGCCTGGTCCGGGTGCCGGACCGGGCGGGACTGCCGGAGCTGGGGCAGGTCGACTTCGTCGTGGTCCACGGCCGGCGCCGGCCCTCCGCGCAGGGCGCGGCCAACGCCCTGGCGGCGGCGATCCTGTCGGGCGGGGACCGGCTGCACCGCAGTGCGCGCAAGGGCCTGTGACCGGCCTGGACCCACTCCGCCCGAGAGAAGTCGAGTGACGGAATCCGCCGCCGCACGATGACAGAAGAGGCGCCTCCTGGTCAGCCGCCGGGTCGTACAGATTCGGTGGAGATTACGGCACCGAAACTTACTCAGCCGTCAGTATTCTGTCCGACCCTTCCCCATGTGAGCGCATTTTCCCGCGCTGACCAGCGCGGACGAGAGCGTTGCTCACCTTCGTACCCCTCCCGCACCCCTGGCCGGGTGGGGTAGCTTTCACGGCAGTGTGCGGAGCGTCACTCAACCGAAGCGCTGAGGAGCGGGAGCGGGGATTGCGCGAGTTCACCAACCCTCCGTTGGCGTTGGCACCTCCGGTGGGCGGTCTGGCCGACGTGGTCTTCGAGCATGCCCAGGAGGACCCGCTGCACATCGCGCTGGGCCGCAAGGACGGCTCCGGCCAGTGGCGGGACGTGACCAGCGCCGAGTTCCGTGACGAGGTGCTCGCCCTGGCCAAGGGGCTGCTCGCGAGTGGCATCCGATTCGGCGACCGGGTCGCGATCGTGTCCCGCACGCGCTACGAGTGGACGCTGTTCGACTACGCCCTGTGGACGATCGGCGCCCAGGTGGTGCCGGTCTATCCGACGTCCTCGGCCGAGCAGTGCTTCTGGATGCTGTACGACGCCGAGGTGACGGCCGCGGTCGTGGAGCACGAGGACCACGCGATGACGATCGCCACCGTCATCGACCGACTGCCGCAGCTGCGCCGCCTGTGGCAGCTGGACTCCGGAGCCCTGCACGAGTTGTACGACGCGGGCGCGCATCTCGACGACGAGGTGGTGCACCGCCACCGGCAGGCCGTCACGCCCGACTCGGTGGCCACGATCATCTACACCTCGGGCACGACCGGCCGCCCCAAGGGCTGTGTCCTGACGCACGGCAACTTCATGTACGAGGCCGACACCGTCATCGAACGCTGGGAGCCGGTGTTCCACTCCAAGCGCGGCGACGAGGCGGCGACCCTGCTGTTCCTGCCGCTCGCCCACGTCTTCGGCCGGATGGTCCAGGTCGCCGGGATCCGCGGCAGGGTGAAGTTCGGCCATCAGCCGCAGCTGAACGCGGCGGCCCTGCTGCCGGATCTGGCCGCGTTCCGGCCGACGTTCTTCCTGGCCGTGCCGTACATCTTCGAGAAGGTGTTCAACGCGGCCCGGCGCAAGGCCGAGAAGGAGGGCCGCTCCGGTCCGTTCGAGAAGGCCGTCGACGTCGCCATCAAGTACGCGGACGCGATGGAGGCGAAGGCCTGGGGCACCGGCCCCGGCCCCTCCACCGGCCTGCGCATGCAGCACCAGCTCTTCGACAAGCTCGTCTACGCCAAGATCCGCGCCGCGATGGGCGGGCGCATCAAGCACGCCATGTCGGGCGGCTCGGCCATGGACCGGCGGCTCGGGCTGTTCTTCGCCGGGGCGGGCGTGCACATCTACGAGGGCTACGGCCTGACCGAGTCCACCGCCGCCGCGACCGCCAACCCGCCCGGGCACACCCGGTTCGGCACGGTCGGCCGGCCCATCCCGGGCATGACCGTGCACATCGCGGACGACGGCGAGATCTGGCTGCGCGGCGAGAACGTCTTCCAGGGGTACCTCAACAACCAGAAGGCCACCGACGCGGCCCTGCAGGACGGCTGGATGGCCACCGGCGACCTCGGCTCGCTCGACGAGGACGGCTACCTCACCATCACCGGCCGCAAGAAGGAGATCCTGGTCACATCCGGCGGCAAGAGCGTGTCGCCCGGCGTGCTGGAGGAACGCGTCCGGGACCACCCGCTGGTCAACCAGTGCATCGTCGTCGGCGACGACCGCCCGTACATCGCCGCCCTGGTGACCCTCGACCAGGAGGCCGTGGAGCACTGGCTGGCGATGCGGGGCAAACCGCAGATGTCGCCGGCGGAGCTGGTGCGCGACGCCGATCTGGAGACGGAGGTGCGGCGCGCGGTGGTCGCGGCCAACACCCTGGTCTCGCAGGCGGAGTCGATCCGCACCTTCCGCATCCTGGCCCAGCCGTTCACCGAGGAACGCGGGTTGCTGACCCCGTCGCTGAAGCTGAAGCGCAAGGCGATCGAGAAGGCGTACGAAAAGGAGGTCGAGGCGCTGTACCGGGCGTGACTCACGCTCCGCGGGGCAGTCGTCGCTTCTGAATTCTCCCGTCAGGAATGCATCACGGCTCGTGATCGTTGACGATGGGAGGACACCTGACCGCAAACCGAAGGATCGAGAGCTCGTGAGCAAGGTCCCCCCGATCATCCTGAACAACGGCGTCGAGATGCCCCAGCTGGGCTTCGGCGTCTGGCAGGTGCCGGACGACGAGGCCGAGGCGGCCGTATCGACGGCGCTGGAGGCCGGCTACCGCAGCATCGACACAGCGGCGATCTACGGCAACGAGGAGGGCACCGGCAAGGCCATCGCCGCCGCCGGTCTCCCCCGCGAGGAACTCTTCGTCACCACGAAGCTCTGGAACGCCGACCAGGGGTACGACTCCACGCTGCGCGCCTTCGACACGTCGCTGGAGAAGCTCGGCCTGGACTTCGTCGACCTGTACCTGATCCACTGGCCGATGCCGGACCGGGGCACCTACGTCGACACCTACAAGGCGTTCGAGAAGCTGCACGCCGACGGCCGGATCCGGGCCATCGGCGTGTCCAACTTCCTTCCCGGACACCTGGAGAAGCTGATCGGCGAGACGTCGGTCATCCCGGCCGTGAACCAGATCGAGCTGCACCCGCACCTCCAGCAGCACGCCGCCCGTGAGTACCACGCGGAGCAGGGCATCGCCACGGAGGCCTGGTCGCCGCTCGGCCAGGGCAAGGGCCTGCTGGAGGTCCCGGCGATCGTGGCCATCGCCCGGAAGCACGACCGCACCCCGGCCCAGGTCGTGCTGCGCTGGCACGTCCAGCTGGACAACGTGGTGATCCCGAAGTCCGTGACGCCGTCGCGGATCAAGGAGAACATCGGGGTCTTCGACTTCAGCCTGGACACCGAGGACCTGGCGGCCATCAGCGCCCTGAACGAGGACCGCCGCCTGGGCCCGGACCCGGCGACGTTCAACGGCTCCTGAGCCGCGCGGGCAGCGCCCCGGTTCCGACGCCCGACGGGGCCCGGAACCGGGGCGCTGCCCGTGTGCGCCCTCGCCGTGCGACGGCGGCGCCGGTTCCGCTGCCGCCACCGGTGATGAACGCGACCTGGGCGCCGGACAGGGATTCCCCCGGTAGTGCCGGCCGGAGTGCGATGCCGGGGAGTACGCCGGTTGGAGCAGGCTCGGCCTCAGGGGCGTCGCTACGCGGGCTGGACCGCCGTGTGCACCGTGTGGGCCGCCAGGACGAACACGTCAGGGCGGTGGTGCAGGCTCGCCGCGTCGCCGGGGTCGAGGAGGCGGTCGAGGGTGGCGCGGTCGTCGGCGTCCAGGCCCTCCGCCAGGGTCTCGCGGAAGCGCGACAGGGACGCGACGACGTAGGCGCGGGCGCGCTCCGAGGCCGGGGCCGGGAGGTCCAGGAGGAAGCTGTGCGTCCGGGTGTGCTTCAGGCCCGCGGCGGACAGCAGGGCCGGCCAGTTCTCCGGCTCCGCCACATGGCCCGGCAGGTCCTCGCGCATGCGGTTGAACCACTCCTCCTCCAGCGCGTCGATCCGCGCCTGAAGGCCGGGGCGGCCGATGCCGATGTCGCGGGGCAGGAACCGCGCGGGCAGGCCGCCCTCCATGAGGGCCAGCGTGCCGCCGGGCGCCAGACGGGCCGCGAACGCGGTGAGCCCGGCCCGCTGGTCGCCGAGGTGGTGCAGGCTGCGGCTCGCCCACAGCAGGTCGGCCGGGTAGTCCAACTCATCCAGCACATCGGGCAGTTCACCGGCCAGCGTGCTGAAGCGGTCGGCGACTCCCTGGCGGTCGGCCCGTGCCCGGGCCCGTTCCAGCAGCGGCTCGGAGCCGTCCACGGCCACGATCCGCGCGCCGGGGAACGTCTCGGCGAACAGGCACGACACGACCCCGGGACCGCTGCCCGCGTCGACGATCAGGCCCGGTTCGGTCACCTCCTTCGCCAGCCAGCCCAGGGCCCGTTCGTACAACGAGGTGAACAGTTCCGCCTGGGACTCCAGCATCGGGGCCATCGCGGCCCAGTCGAGGCAGGTGTGGTCGTGATGACGGCCGTGGGCCTGCTGTCGGTCATGGTGGTGGTGCGCCATGGTGGTCAGCCTCTCGCTCGGATGCGCCCAGCGTGCGCCGACGCACCGCGAGGAGGCCACCGCTGTTGCCGCTCCCGCAAATCACCCGCCCACGGGTCCGCCGGGGCCGAGACTCCGGCGGACCCGTGGGGACGGGACGTCAGCCGGTCACGACAGCGGCGGGTACGCGTTCCGCATCAGCTGCTGGAACTGGGCGGAGAACCAGTGCCCGGACACCGGCGCGTCCGGCAGGGCACCGGACATGTTGTTGTTGTTGCGCGGGTTGCCCGTATAGGTCGGGTCGCACATGCGGTCGAAGCCCTTGCCCTCGTCGTTCGGGATCTGCTTGCTCGCCCCGTCGGACTCGCCCGGCGGCTTCATCCACACGTACGCGTCGATCCCGTCGGCCGGGTTGGCCTGCGGGCGCTCGCCGAGGCCGGCTCCGGACTGGTTGCACCAGTTGCCGAGATGGATGCGCCGGTCGTATCGGCCGCCGTCGACGTAGGTGTCGACGGAGGTCCGCGCACCGGGGCCGGCGGGCCGGGCGGTGCCGCCCCAGCCGTTGCGCGAGGTGTCGATCAGCATGCCGATGCCGGAGGGGAAGCCGATCGAGACCAACTGGTTGCGGAAGGCCTGGGCGAAGGACAGCTCGTCGACGTAGCGGTTCCAGTCCACCCACTTGGACTCGCGGACGGACTTGCCGGCCATGTTGTCGTCGATGGAGAAGTTCTCCTCCTTCAGGGCGCTGTAGTTCGCCGTGTTGGTGATGAAGCCGTGGACGTCGTTGACGGTCGCGCCCTCGGCGGACGCCGCCTCCTTGAACAGGGTCGCGGACGGCCCGAAGTTGTCGTCCCAGCCGATCCAGCCGTGGTGGCCGGCGTCGACGTAGTTGTAGACGTTCGGCACGTCGCCGAGCTTGTTCAGCGCGTAGCCGACGCCCTTGACGTAGTTGCCGTTGGCCTTCATCACGTCGCACTCCGGGGTGGCCGTCGGGCGGCTCCCGGTGTTGGTGACGAGGTTGGGCAGCGAGTCGATCTCGACGGTGGTGACGATCCGCAGGCCGGCGTACTTCGGGTCGGCGAGGATCGCCTTGATCGGGTCGATGTACTCCGTCTTGTACCGGCCGATCTCGTCCGGCCTCAGCTCGCCGTTGGAGGCGAGGGCGGCGCAGTCACGGCCGGGCAGGTTGTAGATGACGAGCTGGATGACGAGCTCGTCGGAGCCCTTCTGGCGCAGCGCCTCGTCGAGGTGGTCGCGCAGGCCCATACCGCCGTTGACACCGTTGATCGCCGCGGTCCGGTCCAGCCAGACACCGGTGGGCTGGTTGGAGATGCGGCTGCCGCCCGGCTCGGCGGCGGCCTTGTCCCGCCACTCCGGGTTCACGTACACCTTGGCGCCCTCGTAGGGGTTGTTCACCCGGTCGCCGGGGCCGCCGGGATTGCCGGGACCGCCGGAGCCGCCGTCGTCGACGTTGCAGGTCACGCCGTCGAGGGTGAAGGTGGCCGGGACGGCGTTGCTGCCGCTGTAGCTGCCCTGGAAGCCGAAGCTGACCGAACCGCCGGTCGCCAGCCGGGCGTTGTAGCTCTCGTTGGCCGCGGTGACGGTGGCACCGCTCTGGCTGAGCTTGGCGTTCCAGCCGCTGGTGACCTTCTGGTTCCCCGCGTAGGACCACTGCAGCGACCAGGACGACTTGGCGGCGCTGTTGTTGGTGAGGGTCACGGCGGCGGTGAAGCCGGTGCTCCACTCGTTCTGGATCTTGTAGTCGACCGTGCAGGGGACGGCGGCGGCGCCGAGGCCGTCCGGGTCGGCGGCGAACGCGGTGCCGGTCGCGCCGGCGACCAGGGTCATGGCGGCCAGTAACGCTGTTCTCGTACGGCTCATGAGTGGGGGTTTCCTCTTCCGTGGGGTGCGTGCGATGTCCGCAGGTACGTGGACGGTTCAGAGGTGCGGTGAGGCTTCCGCGGGCATGCCGGGGCCGGTACGGCGCCGTACGCGGCCGGCGCGGGGGCGGCACGTGTCCGCCGCGCGCGGGCGGTCACGCCGGCGGCGGCTCAAAGTACTGAACCCGGAGGGTGTCGCATGAGCGACTCCTTACAGCTCGGACACGCCGTGACGGACGCGTCGACTGATGGAACCGCTCCCACTGGTGTCAAGGAAGGTAGCGCCAAGTGTCGGCAAAGAACAGGGGAGTCACCGACTTTCGCTCGCCACACGGGGTCGAATCTTTTTCGACTCTTCAAGGACTTGACCGATACCAGCCCCGTCTTCACTATGGGAGCGCTCCCACTGGTTCAGGCCTTGACTTCTCCGAGCCGCAAGGAGGAACCAGCACCATGCATCCCCCACCCCGGAGACGCAGAGCGGTGCGGCGCATGTGGACCGCCGCTCTCGCAGCTCTCGCGCTTCCGTTGACGATGCTCTCCTCAGGATCGACACCCGCACAGGCAGCGGCACTTCAGTGCAGCGTCGACTACAAGACGAACGACTGGGGCTCCGGTTTCACGGTGGACCTGACCCTCACCAACCGCGGCACGGACGCCATCGACGGCTGGACGCTGACCTACGCCTACTCCGGCAACCAGAAGCTGGGCAACGGCTGGAACGGCACCTGGTCGCAGTCCGGCCAGAACATCACCGTGAAGAACGCCCCGCACAACGCCCGGGTCGCCGCGGGCGCCGCCGTCTCCACCGGCGCCCAGTTCTCCTACAGCGGCGCCAACACCGCACCCACGTCCTTCTCGGTCAACGGCACCGCCTGCACCGGCGCGCACCAGCCGCCGATCGCCGTGCTCACCAGCCCGGCGGCCGGCGCCGTGTACACCCAGGGCGAGGCGGTCCCGCTGGCGGCCACGGCCGCCGCCGCGGACAACGCCACGATCAGCAAGGTGGAGTTCTACGACGACACCGAGCTGCTGGGCACGGACACCAGCGCGCCCTACTCGCTCTCGGTCTCCAGCTTGACCGTGGGCAGTCATTCCCTGGTGGCGAAGGCGTACGACAGCATGGGCGCGTCCGCCGACTCCACCCCGGTCGGCATCACGGTCGCCTCGGGTCCCACCGTCGTCGCCGCGCCGCTCCAACTGGGCGTGCAGTCCGGTAAGTCGGGCACGTACGAGGTGAAACTGTCCAAGCAGCCGGCGTCCAGCGTGACAGTGAGGTCGGCCCGCGCGAGCGGCAACACGAACCTGTCGGTCTCGGCCGGAGCCTCGCTCACCTTCACACCGCAGAACTGGAACACCGCGCAGAAGGTGACCGTCGCGGCCGCCGACTCCGGTACCGGATCGGCCGTGTTCGAGTCGACGGCCGCGGGCCACGCCAAGGCCTCGGTCACCGTCACCCAGCTGGCGGCGGCGAAGGACTACGACGCCCGCTTCCTGGAGCTGTACGGGAAGATCACCAACCCGGCGAACGGCTACTTCTCCCCCGAGGGCATCCCGTACCACTCGGTCGAGACGCTGATCGTCGAGGCTCCCGACCACGGCCACGAGACCACCTCCGAGGCGTACAGCTACCTGCTGTGGCTCCAGGCCATGTACGGCAAGGTGACGGGCGACTGGTCCAAGTTCAACGGGGCGTGGGACCTCATGGAGAAGTACATGATCCCCACCCACGCCGACCAGCCGACCAACTCCTTCTACAACGCCTCCAAGCCGGCGACCTACGCGCCCGAGCTGGACACACCGGGCGAGTACCCGGCCAAGCTCGACACCGGTGTCCCGGTCGGCCCGGACCCGATCGCGGCCGAGCTGAAGAGCGCGTACGGCACGGACGACGTCTACGGCATGCACTGGCTGCAGGACGTCGACAACGTCTACGGCTACGGCAACTCACCCGGAAAGTGCGAGGCGGGCCCGTCGGACACCGGCCCGTCGTACATCAACACCTTCCAGCGCGGCGCGCAGGAGTCGGTGTGGGAGACGGTGCCGCAGCCGACCTGTGACGCCTTCAAGTACGGCGGCGAGAACGGCTATCTGGACCTGTTCACCGCTGACGCCTCCTACGCCAAGCAGTGGAAGTTCACCAACGCGCCGGACGCCGACGCGCGGGCCGTGCAGGCCGCCTACTGGGCGGACCTGTGGGCCAAGGACCAGGGCAAGGGCGGGCAGGTCTCCGCGACGG
Organism: Streptomyces sp. NPDC033136; assembly: GCF_055578235.1. Classification (NCBI taxonomy): domain Bacteria; kingdom Bacillati; phylum Actinomycetota; class Actinomycetes; order Kitasatosporales; family Streptomycetaceae; genus Streptomyces; species Streptomyces sp. NPDC033136. Next base: position 161,246 of record NZ_JBVIPD010000002.1, on the reverse strand, counting down.
TCGCCAAGGCGGCCAAGATGGGCGACTACCTGCGCTACTCCATGTTCGACAAGTACTTCAAGAAGATCGGCAACTGCACCAGCACCTCCTGCCCGGCCGGTACCGGCAAGGACGCCTCGCACTACCTGATGTCCTGGTACTACGCATGGGGCGGCGCCACGGACACCAGCGCCGGCTGGGCCTGGCGCATCGGCTCCAGCCATGCGCACGGCGGCTATCAGAACCCCCTCGCCGCCCACGCGCTCGCCAACTACGCCCCGCTGAAGCCCAAGTCGGCGACGGGCGCGGCGGACTGGGCCAAGTCCATGGACCGGCAGCTGGAGTTCTACCGCTGGCTGCAGTCGGACGAGGGTGCCATCGCCGGCGGCGCGACCAACAGCTGGGCGGGCCGGTACGCGTCCCCGCCCGCCGGGAAGTCGACGTTCTACGGCATGTACTACGACGAGAAGCCCGTGTACCACGACCCGCCGTCCAACCAGTGGTTCGGCTTCCAGGCGTGGTCCATGGAGCGGGTCGCCGAGCTGTACCAGCAGACGGGGAACGCGCAGGCCAAGACGGTCCTGGACAAGTGGGTCGACTGGTCGCTGTCCCACACCACGTTCAACCCGGACGGCACGTTCCGCATCCCCTCGACGCTGCAGTGGTCGGGCCAGCCCGACACCTGGAACGCCTCCAGCCCCGGCTCCAACAGCGGGCTGCACGTCACCGTCGCCGACTACACCAACGACGTCGGTGTGGCGGCCGCGTACGCCAAGACCCTGACGTACTACGCCGACCGCTCCGGTGACACGGAGGCCGCGGCGGCGGCGAAGAAGCTGCTGGACGGTATGTGGGCGAACCACCAGACCGACCTCGGGATCGCCGTCCCGGAGAACCGCGCGGACTACAACCGGTTCGACGACCCGGTGCACATCCCGAGCGGCTGGACGGGCACGATGCCGAACGGTGACGCGATCAACTCCTCGTCGACGTTCGACTCGATCCGCTCCTTCTACGAGGACGATCCCGCCTGGTCGAAGATCGAGAGCTATCTCGCGGGCGGTGCGGTGCCGTCGTTCACGTACCACCGGTTCTGGGCCCAGGCGGACATCGCCCTGGCCATGGGCTCGTACGCGGAGCTTCTCGAATAGCCCCCGCCGGACGCTCCGCGGATGGGGCCGCGGAAGCTGCGGGCCGTATGTGGCTGGTCGCGCACACGCGGCGGAGCCGCACACCGATGCAGCCCCGCACCCCCGGACACGGGGCGTCCGAAGCTCCGCGTACGTGGCCCCGCACCTGACGCGGGGCCGCGGCCGGGCGACTCCACCCGCACGGGAGCCGCCCGGCCCTCGCACGTTCCCCCTCACGGAAGGACCCCACCGTGCGAAGAACCCGTATCTTCACGGCCGTGCTCGCCCTGGCGGCCGGTCTGCTGTCGGGCGCCCCCACCGCCCTGGCCGCCGATCCCCCGCCGGTGAAGCTCACCGCCGACACCTACACCTGGAAGAACGCCCGGATCGACGGCGGCGGGTTCGTCCCGGGGATCGTCTTCAACCGCTCCGAGAAGAACCTCGCCTACGCCCGCACCGACATCGGCGGCGCCTACCGCTGGCAGGAGTCCTCGAAGACCTGGACGCCGCTGCTGGACTCGGTCGGCTGGGACGACTGGGGGCACACGGGCGTCGTCAGCATCGCGTCCGACTCCGTCGATCCGGACCGGGTGTACGCGGCGGTCGGGACGTACACGAACGACTGGGATCCGAAGAACGGTGCGGTCATGCGCTCCTCCGACCGGGGCGCGAGCTGGCAGAAGGCCAACCTGCCGTTCAAGCTGGGCGGCAACATGCCGGGGCGGGGCATGGGCGAGCGGCTGGCCGTCGACCCGAACCGGAACAGCGTGCTGTACCTGGGAGCGCCCAGCGGCAAGGGGCTGTGGCGGTCGACGGACGCGGGGGCCACCTGGTCGCAGGTGGCGAACTTCCCGAACGTGGGCGACTACGTGGCGGATCCGAGCGACACGTCCGGCTACTCGAGCGACAACCAGGGCATCGTCTGGGTCACCTTCGACGAGTCCACGGGCACGGCCGGCAGCGCCACCAGGACGATCTACGTCGGGGTCGCCGACAAGGACAACGCGGTGTACCGGTCGACGGACGCGGGCGCGACCTGGCAGCGGCTGGCCGGGCAGCCCACCGGCTACCTCGCCCACAAGGGTGTGCTGGACGCGAGGAACGGCCACCTCTACCTCGCCTACAGCGACAAGGGCGGCCCGTACGACGGCGGCAAGGGCCAGTTGTGGCGGTACGCGACCGGCAGCGGGGCGTGGACGGACATCAGCCCGGTGCCGGAGGCCGACACCTTCTACGGCTTCAGCGGGCTGACGGTGGACCGGCAGAAACCGGGCACGGTCATGGCGACCGCGTACAGCGCCTGGTGGCCTGACACCCAGATCTTCCGCTCCACGGACAGCGGCGCGACCTGGAGCAAGGCGTGGGACTACACGTCGTATCCGAACCGCGAGAACCGCTACACGATGGACGTCTCCTCCTCGCCGTGGCTGACCTGGGACGCGAATCCCCAGCCGCCCGAGCAGACGCCGAAGCTGGGCTGGATGACGGAAGCCCTGGAGATCGACCCGTTCGACTCGAACCGGATGATGTACGGGACGGGCGCGACGATCTACGGCACCGAGAACCTCACGAACTGGGACAGTGGCGGCAAGTTCGCCATCAAGCCGATGGTGCAGGGGCTCGAGGAGACGGCGGTCAACGACCTCGCCTCTCCCCCGTCCGGGGCGCCGCTGCTCAGCGCCCTCGGTGACATCGGCGGGTTCCGGCACACGGACCTGACCAAGGTGCCGTCGATGATGTTCACTAGGCCGAACTTCACGTCTACCACGAGCCTGGACTTCGCCGAGTCGAACCCGAACACGGTGGTGCGGGTGGGCAATCTGGACTCGGGGCCGCACATCGCGTTCTCTACGGACAACGGCGCCAACTGGTTCGCCGGCACCGACCCTTCGGGCGTGAGCGGCGGCGGCACCGTCGCGTCGGCGGCCGACGGCGGCCGGTTCGTGTGGAGCCCCGAGGGCGCAGGCGTGCACCACACGACGGGCTTCGGCACGTCGTGGCAGGCGTCCGGCGGGATCCCCGCCGGGGCGGTCGTCGAGTCGGACCGGGTCGACCCGAAGACCTTCTACGGCTTCAAGTCCGGCACGTTCTACGTCAGCACGGACGGCGGGGCGACCTTCGAGGAGTCCCCGGCCACCGGCCTGCCGAGTGGCGGCAGCGTCCGCTTCAAGGCCCTGCCGGGCGGGAAGGGCGACGTGTGGCTGGCGGGCGGCGCGAGCGACGGCGCGTACGGGCTGTGGCACTCCACGGACGGCGGGGTGAGCTTCACGAAGCTGCCGAACGTGGAGCAGGCCGACACCATCGGCTTCGGCAAGGCGGCACCCGGCGCCTCCTACCAGGCCCTCTACACCAGCGCGAAGATCGGCGGCGTACGCGGCATCTTCCGCTCCACGGACAAGGGCGCGAGCTGGACCCGCGTCAACGACGACGCCCACCAGTGGGGCTGGACGGGCGCGGCGATCACGGGCGACCCGCGGGTGTACGGCCGTGTCTATGTGTCGACGAACGGCCGTGGCGTCCTCTACGGCGACAGCTCCGGAGGCGGCACGACGGACCCGGGGCCGGGCCCCGACCCGACGCCGACCGGCGCCTGCACGGTGACGTACAAGATCACCAGCCAGTGGTCGGGCGGCTTCCAGGCGGACGTCCGGATCACCAACTCCGGCACCAGTGCCTGGAACGGCTGGTCACTGGGCTGGTCCTTCGCCGACGGACAGAAGGTGACCCAGGCCTGGAACGCCGAGACGGCGCAGTCGGGTTCGGCGGTGACGGCGAAGAACGTCGGCTGGAACGGGAATGTGGCGGCGGGCTCGTCCGTGAGCTTCGGCTTCACGGCGAGCCGGTCGGGGACGAACACGAAACCGGCCGCGTTCAAGCTGGGTGACCAGAACTGCACGGTCGCCTGAGCGGGCCCCCGGGCGCTGTTCCCTCCGGTCTTCGGCCGTTCGGCGCCGGTCGGCGTTGGGTTGGGTCCCTCCCCCGGCCCCGGGGCCGTCGTGCCGCCGCTGGGAGCAGGCGTTCTCCCAGCGGCGGCGGAGACACCCGGCCGACCAACCGGATCACGGACTTCACCCGCCCTTCCGGAACGCCCGCAGGCTGAACACCGGGTCGGGGCGGGGGCGGTCCTGGTCGGGGAGCCGGGCCAGCCGCGCGGCGAACCCCTCCGCCAGGGGGTCGCCGGGCGGCAGGGTGACGAACCAGCCCCGGCGCAGGTCGGCGATCGTGCGGCGGGGGCTGCGGCCCTGGCCACGGCCGGTGAAGCGGGCCTGCCCGGCCGGGGCCAGGCCGTGTGCGGCCGCGCAGGACTCGATGTCCGCCGCCGCGTCCCGGACGGGGCTGGGCGGGCGGGAGGACAGGACGACATCGATGTCACTGCCCACGTTGTGGGAGGCGGCCTTGTCGACCGTGGTGACATAGATCCCGCCGGGCCGCAGCACCCGGGCGCACTCGCCGACGACGGCCCGCACGTCGGCGGGCCCGGCGACCAGGTGCAGCAGCCAGACGCTGCAGACGGCGTCGAACTCCCCGTCCTGGAAGGGGAGTCGGCGGCTGTCGGCGCGTACGACGGCACCGGGGAGCCGGGCGGCGGCCTGCCGGGCCATCGCGGGAGTGAGGTCGACGCCGGTCACACGCATGCCGTCGCGGGCCGCCGCGAGCCGCCGGGTCACGATGCCGGTGCCGCAGGCGACGTCGAGCAGGCTGCGCGTGTCCGGTGGTACGAGGCTCAGCACGGCTTCCGCGGCGGCGGCCGCCCGGGGCTCGCCGCCGCGCGAGGCGTCGTACCGCTCCGCTTCCTTGTCGTAGTCGAGCACGCGGTCAGTGTGCCCCGTGGCCGGGGGCCAGGTCCTCCACCTTGCGGGCGAGCTCGAAGTCCTTGCCGGTCACGGCGCCGCCCGCGCTGTGCGTGTGCACGGACAGCGAGACGGTGTTGTAGCCCAGCGTGAGGTCGGAGTGGTGGTCCAGTTCCTCCTGGACCTGGGCGATGTGCACGACCATCGCCGTCGCCGCGAAGTGCGAGCCGAGCCGGTAGGAACGGGTGAGGCGGTCTCCGTCGAGCGACCAGCCCGGCAGCTCGGCCAGCCGGTCCTCGATCTCCTTCTGTGACAGCGGTTCGACGGGCATGGGCTGCGCTCCTTCCCTGGCTCCGGTGTCCACGTCGTCCTCCCAGCCTGCCACAGCGGGACGTCCGGGGCCCTGGTCAGGAGGCTGTGCCTGTCCGGCACAGCCGGTTCTCGACTACGGTCCCGGCATGACCACTCACCCGACCACCGCCGGAAAGGGCGTGGGACCGCTGCTGCGGGCCTGGCGGGAGCAGCGGCGGGTCAGCCAGCTGGAGCTGGCCCTGCGCGCGGACTCCTCGGCCCGGCACATCAGCTTCGTCGAGACGGGCCGCTCCCGGCCCAGCGAGGAGATGGTGCTGCGGCTGGCCGAGCATCTGGACGTCCCCGTGCGGGAGCGCAACGCGCTGCTGCTGGCGGCCGGTTACGCCCCGCGCTACCCGGAGACGCCGCTGGACGACCCGGCGCTGGGCGCGCTGCGCGCGGGCATCGAGCGGCTGATCAGCGGCTACGAACCGTATCCGGCGCTGGTGGTGGACGCGCTGTACAACGTGGTGGCGGCCAACCGGGGGATCATGACGCTGGTGGACGGCGTCTGCCCGTCCTTGCTGGAACCACCGCTGAACGCGATGCGGCTGGCCCTGCACCCGCGGGGTCTGGCACCCCGGATCCGCAATCTGAGCGCCTGGCGCGGTCACCTTCTGGAGCAGATGGAACGGCGGATCGCCCTGCACCGCTCCGAGCCGCTGCGGGCGCTGTACGCGGAGGTGGCGGCGTATCCGGTGCCCGCTGCGGATCCGGCGGAGGAGCCGTCGGAGCCGGCGGCGTACTTCGCGTTGCCGCTGCGGATCGAGCACGAGGGGCGGACGCTGTCGTTCATCTCCTCGATCTCCACGTTCAACACGCCGATGGACGTGACCGTCGCCGAGCTGGCCATCGAGACGCTGCTCCCGGCCGACCCGGCGACAGTCAAGTACCTTCAGTCGCTGTCGGCCTGACGGACCCTGAGCGTCGCGTACTGGAGGGCGGCGAACCCCGCCACGGTCAGGGCCTGGAGCACCGTCCACACGGAACCCGCCGTGCTCGGCGAGAGCCACAGCGCCAGGGCCGCGAGGCTCAGCACGCTCCAGGCGAGGTTGGCCTCGACGACGGCCCGCACGCCGAGCGCGGGCGGTTGCCGGCGGGCGGCCAGCAGGCCCACACCGGTCGCGTAGACGGCGAGGAAGGCGCCCAGGGCGAGCAGCAGGGCGGAGCCGACGCCGAGGAACCGGCCGAGCGGACCGGAGAAAGCCAGGTAGGCGAGCGCGTTGGCGCCGGTGACAAGGGCGTCGAGGGCCAGGAAGCGGCGCAGCATCGACTGCGGCTCCGAGGTCCGGGCGAGCGCGGTGAGCTGGATCGCGGACATGGGACATCACCCTCCGTCGGGTCGTGGTACGGCGGCCGGGGCCGGGTCCCGGGCCGGAGTGCGCCGGCCCGGGGCCCGGTGGGTTCACCCTCCCGTTTTGGTGGCGCCCGGTCGATTACCCGCGGGGTAATGCCCCGGCGCTCCTTCGTCCCCCGCGATCTCCTCACCGCCAGGCCTGTGATGGAGCCGACCCGGCGTGACAGACTGATCGCAGGCTTGGGCACGTTGGGGAGGCGTGGCGTGAGTGAACGGCGGGCCGCACCCACCGTGGGCCAGGTGGTGCTGGGCAAGCGGCTGCAGGAACTGCGCGAGGCGGCGGGTCTCAGCCGTGACGAGGCGGCCCGGGTGCTGCGCGTCGCGCCCGCGACCGTCCGGCGGATGGAGACCGCCGACGTCGCACTGAAGATCCCGTACGTGCAGATCCTGCTGACCGCGTACGGGGTGGCCGAGGACGAGGTGACGGCGTTCGTCGAGCTCGCCGAGGAGGCGAACCGGCCGGGCTGGTGGCAGCGGTTCCACGACGTGCTGCCGGAGTGGTTCAGCCTGTACGTGAGCCTGGAGGGCGCCGCCCGGCTCATCCGGTCGTACGAGCCTCACTTCGTGCCCGGGCTGCTGCAGACCGAGGGGTACGCGCGGGCCGTGCTGGAGGCCGGGACCATCGGGAACGCGGGGCCCCAGGCCGTGGAGCGGCACGTCTCGCTGCGGATGGAACGGCAGCGGCTGCTGGAGGGCCCGAACCCGCCGCACCTGTGGGTGATCATGGACGAGACGGTGCTGGCCCGGCCGGTGAGCGTCGACGGCCGGGTGATGCGCGACCAGCTGGACAAGCTGCTGGAGTACGCCGGGCGCGACCGGGTCACGCTCCAGGTCGCCGAGTTCGGGGACGGGCCGCACCCCGGGACGTACGCGCCGTTCTCCCTCTTCCGCTTCGCCGAGCCCGAACTGCCCGACATGGTCTTCACCGAGTACCTCACCGGCGCGCTGTACCTCGATTCCCGCAAGGAGGTCTCCGCGCATCTGGAGGTCCTGGACCACATGACGACCCGTGGGGGCTCCACGCAGCGCACGCGGGAGCTGCTGCGGGAGTACCGGGAGAAGTACTGAGCCGCGCGGCATCCTCCGGGGTGGGTGGCGTCTTCTCGTCGGTCCCGTTCGTACCCGTCACGCACCGCCGGCCCTCAGGAGAAGCCGCCCCATGATGGGATCCGACGCCACGCCTGCCGCCGTCGACACCAGCCCACCAGCCGGCCGCACCCGGCCCGGGTCTGCGACTGGTGGCTGGGCGGCAAGGACAACTACCCGGTGGATGAGGAGCTGGCCCGCCGGATCCTCGCCGCGGACAGCTCGGTGCTGCGTGGGGCCCGCGCCAACCGCCGCTTCATGCACCGGGCCGTGCGCACCGCCGCCGAGGCCGGGATCCGCCAGTTCCTGCACGCGGGGGTCGCCCGCAAGCCGTGACGTCATGGCACGGGTACTGACCCGTACGGGCCCCGTCGGCAGGTGTGCTCCCCGGCCCGCCCCTAGCGTCGGGATGACGGGGCAGGCAAGGGAGCGCACGCGAAGGAGGTTCCGATGCCAGGATTCGAGGTGCTCTACCAGGCGGCCGCGCTGTGCCTGATGTACCCCGACGACGACTTCCGCGCCCGGTTGCCGCTGCTGCGCGAAGCGGCCCCGCAGCTACGGGAGTTCGCCGACCACGCGGCCGTCACCCCGCCGCGGGAGCTGGCCGCGCACTACGTCGAGGTCTTCGAGGCCAGGCAGGACCACAGTCTGTACCTCAGTGTCTGGCGCGAGGCGGCCCCGGCCCCCTCCGAGGAGGCCTACCGCGCCCACGGCCTGGAGACCACGGGCGAGGAGCCCCCGGACTTCCTCCCCGCGGTCCTCGAACTCGCGGCCCGCACCGGCACCACCGACCTCCTGACGGACCACCGCGACGGCCTCGACCGCCTCCGCACCGGCCTCACCGCCTTCGGCACGCCGTACGCGACGGTCCTGGACGCGGTGTGCGCGACGCTGCCGCCCGCGCACACCGGAGCCTAGGAGCCATGCACTCCGGCTAGCAGAAGCACGGCTCCACGCCCGAGCCCAGGAACGGGATGTCCCTCTCGCTCAGCGCGCCGGCGAACGCGTGCACCTCGTCCACGTCGCCGTGCAGGTACTCGCCCCAGCCGTCGCCCGTACGGGCCCGGCCGATATGGAGCGGGCCGGAGCCGCGCCAGCCGTTCGGGAGGTCCGCGGTCGCCTCGGCGTCGGCCTGGCCGTCGAGGTAGAGCCTGATCTTGTCGGTGGCGTCGTCGTAGACGACGGCGAGCCGCTGTCCGACGCCCTCGCCCCCGTCCGCCATGGCGAACTGCGCCACCACGGTTTCGGGGGCGCCGCGCTCGTCCTTGTGCGGCATCACCAGCTGCCAGGCGCGCTGCTCGGGCTGGTAGCGGACCTTGAAGGCGTCGGTGTGCTCACCGGGCAGCGACAGGACGGTCATGGGGCGCTCCGGCTCCGTGTCCGCCAGGCGTACGACCACACCGATGGTGAAACTGTCCGAGGTGTCGACGACCGGCCCCTCGGCGGTCGCGTGACCGGTCTTGCCGTCGAGGGCCAGATGGCCGTCGCCGACGAGTGCCTCCGGCGCCGGCGCGCAGTCCGGGTCCAGCCACGGCAGGCACGAGCCGTCCGGGACGCGGTAGATCGTCGCGCCGGGCCCCAACTTCAGGGGCGGGCCGCCGTTCTGGCCCGGGCTGGCGCCGTCCGGGGCCGTCTCAAGGGACCAGTGGCCGCGCAAGGACGGCTTGCGGTGAGCCAGTTCGGCCGCCTCGGCCGGGACGACGACCCGGTCGTGGACCCTGACGTCGCCCAGCTCGCCCTGCCAGCGGTCGTGATAGGCGTTGCCGTCTCGGGCACGGCCGATCTGAAAGGCCTCGGCGGTGCCGGCGGGGGCGGCCGCTGCCTTCTCGCCGGTCTCACGGCCGTTGACGTACAGGCGCGCCTTGCCGGTCTGCGCGTCGTACACGCCCAGCAGATGGGCCCATTCTCCGGTCTCCGGCGCACCGCCGGAGACCTTCGCGCCGCCGACGGTGAAGGACCAGGCCGGGGCCTCGCCCCGGGCGCTCAGGCCGAGGGCCAGGGCCGCGGACTCCCCCGCGTCCTGGCTGGCGACGGTCATGTCCCGGTCGGTCCGTGCGGGACGCACCCAGGCGCTGACGGCGAAGCTCCTGCGGGGGTCGGCGACGGCCGGATCGCCCGGGGTGAGCCAGCCGTGGCGGCTGCCGTCCAGGGTCGCTGTGGCAGTGAGAGCCGTGCGCGCGGGGGCCGGGCCACCGAAGGTGACGCCGGAGCCGGCCTGGGCATCGGTTCCCGCTTCGGCGTCGGCGCCCGTGGCGCCCTGGGCGTCGTCCAGGGGCCAGTGCGCGACGGGGGCGCGGCCGGCCTTCACGTAGAAGCGGTACGACGACTCGCCACTGCTGCGTCCGGAGCGGTCGACGGCCCGGACGGTCAGCCGCTCGGGACCCGAGTCGAGGGGCAGGAAGGGGATGACCGCAGGGCCGCCGGGCCGCTCCGGACGGGCGGTCCCGTAGGGGCCGCCGATGAAGTTGTATTCGTAGGAAACTACGTCGTCCGACGGCGAGTCCACGGTGAAGTGACCGTAGACGCCCACTCCGTCCACCCAGAACACATCCTCCGGGTACTCGGAAGAGGTGACCGTCGCCGGGTCCGGATTGTCGTCGTCGTAGACGAACTCACAGACAGAGCCCCCTCCCTCAGAGCTCCAAGGGGAGTTCGCCTCGCCGTCGTTCGCGCGGACGCGCCACGAGACGACCGTGTCCGGCGGGAGGACGTCCTCGGGCATGCGCCACTGCTGCCGGGTGCCGGAGAGGGTCTCGTGCGTCGTGTACGTGCGCCGCTGCTCCCTCCCGTCGGCGTCCGTCCACCAGGCCTCGAACTCGCCCCTGACCATGTTGGCCTCGGCGGGGTGGTTGTCCTCCACCGGGTCGTACAGGACGGCGGTCAGGGTGGGCGGTCCGGAGACGTACACCCTCTGGTCCCCAGCCGCGCAGTCCTTGTACCCCGTCTGCAGATCCCGGACGAGCGGCTGCTTCGGCGGCAGGTTGTCCGCGGCCTGTGCCACGCCGGTGCCGGTCGTCATGACGGCCGCCACCGCACACCCCACCGCCAGCAATCTGCGGCCGCCGGATCTTCTCAGTGCGTCCAACTGTCCCTCCCCTGTGAAACTTCCCTCGCCCGTCGGTCACACGAGCCGCTGGAGGTTAACAGGGGGCACTGACATCACCGAAGGGGTTTTGCCCGAGGGGAGTTCGGACTATGCCGCACCCCCCTTCTCGTCCCGCTGATTCTTCTCCTCGTCGACGATCTCCGCGTCCACCACGCCCTCCTCGTCCTGCGGCGGGGTGGGGGTTTCCCCGGTGGGGGACTGCTGAGTCCGGGCGTACATCGCCTGGCCCATCTGCTGGCTGACGGAGGCGAGTTTCTCGACGCCGGCGCGGAGTGCGGCGGTGTCCGCCTGCTGTTCCAGCCGGGTCTTCACCTCGGCGACGGCCGACTCGACACCGGACCTGGTGTCGGCGGGGATCTTGTCGCCGTTGTCACGGAGGAACTTCTCGGTCTGGTAGACGAGTTGCTCGGCCTGGTTGCGGGTCTCGGCGGCCTCGCGGCGCCCCCGGTCCTCCTCGGCGTACTGCTCGGCCTCGCGCATCATGCGGTCGATGTCGTCCTTGTGCAGGGCCGAGCCGCCGGTGACGGTCATCTTCTGCTCGCGGCCGGTCGCCATGTCCTTGGCGGAGACGTGCATGATGCCGTTGGCGTCGATGTCGAAGGCCACCTCGATCTGCGGCACGCCGCGCGGCGCCGGCGGCAGGCCCGTCAGGTCGAAGACGCCGAGTTTCTTGTTGTAGGCGGCGATCTCGCGTTCCCCCTGGTAGACCTGGATGCCGACCGAGGGCTGGTTGTCGGCGGCGGTGGTGAAGATCTCCGAACGCCGGGTGGGGATCGTCGTGTTGCGTTCGATGAGCTTCGTCATGATGCCGCCCTTGGTCTCGATGCCCAGGGACAGCGGGGTGACGTCGAGCAGCAGCACGTCCTTGACGTCGCCGCGCATGACGCCCGCCTGGAGCGCGGCACCGAGGGCCACGACCTCGTCGGGGTTGACGCCCTTGTGGGGTTCCTTGCCGGTGAGTTCCTTGACCAGGTCGGTCACCGCGGGCATCCGGGTGGAGCCGCCGACCAGGATCACGTGGTCGACCGCGGAGAGCTTCACGCCCGCGTCCTCGACCGCCTGGTGGAAGGGCGCCTTGCAGCGGTCCAGCAGGTCGGCCGTGAGCTCCTGGAACTGGGCCCGGGTGAGCTTCTCGTCGAGGTGCAGGGGTCCTTCGGCGGAGGCCGTGATGTAGGGCAGGTTGATCGTCGTCTCGGTGGAGCTGGACAGCTCGATCTTGGCCTTCTCGGCGCCCTCACGCAGCCGCTGCACAGCCATCTTGTCCTGGCCCAGGTCGACACCGTACTGGCCCTTGAAGCGCTTGATCAGGTATTCGACGACCCGCTGGTCCCAGTCGTCACCGCCGAGGTGCGTGTCGCCGTTGGTGGCCTTGACCTCGATGACGCCCTCGCCCATCTCCAGCAGCGACACGTCGAAGGTGCCGCCGCCGAGGTCGAAGACGAGGACCGTCTGGTCGTTCTCCTTGTCCAGGCCGTAGGCGAGGGCCGCGGCCGTCGGCTCGTTGATGATCCGCAGGACCTTCAGGCCGGCGATCTCACCGGCTTCCTTGGTCGCCTGCCGCTGGGTGTCGTCGAAGTAGGCCGGCACGGTGATCACCGCGTCCGTGACGTCCTCACCGAGGTAGGACTCCGCGTCCCGCTTCAGTTTCTGCAGCACCCGCGCGGACAGTTCCTGCGCGCGGTAGCGGGTGCCGTCGATGTCGCCGTGCTCCGGGAAGCGCCAGTTCGTGTCGCCCATGTACCGCTTGACCGAGCGGGCGGTGCGCTCCACGTTCGTCACGGCCTGCCGTTTGGCGACCTCTCCGACCAGCACCTCGCCGTTCTTGGCGAACGCCACGACCGAGGGTGTGGTCCTGGCCCCCTCCGCGTTGGCGATGACGGTGGGCTCGCCGCCTTCCAGCACGGCGACCACCGAGTTCGTGGTTCCGAGGTCGATGCCGACCGCACGTCCCATCGCTGTCCCCTTCCGTCAGGGCACTCTCCACACTCTCCAGCACAAAACTTGAGTGCGCTGTTGTCAATGCCGCGACGGGGCGATCGGCCCGCGGAGCGCCACCGCGCGCCGGGGCCGGTCGGTGACGAGCACGTCGACGCGCGGGTGGGCGAGGAAAGCACGCATGAGGGTGTCGTCGTTGACCGTCCACACCAGGGTGAACAGCCCGTGCCGGGTCGCCTCGCGCAGCACGTTCGCCCTGGCCAGCCGCTGGTGCACGGCGACGCCGTGGGCCCCGCAGGCCCGGATGCGGCGGTTGGGGAACAGTTCGCTCAGCCGGGTGCCGGGCAGCCGGGCCAGGGACAGCTCCCCGCGGTCGCGCCCGAGGGACAGGGCGGTGCGCACCCCCGGGTAGGCCCGGGTCACAGCGGCGACGGAGCGGTCCTCCAGCGACGTCACGACGAGCCCGTCCACCCCGAGCAGGGCCACCGCCCGGTCGATCACCTCCTGCTCGTAGCCGGCCTCCTTCAGGTCCAGGTGGGCCACGAGCTTCCCGGCGATCAGTGCCATGACCTCGTCCACGACCGGCACCGCGTATCCGGCCCGCTCGCACAGTTCGGCGTGGGTGAGCGCGGCCAGCGGCGGGCCGGTGCGACCGGCGCGGGGATCGTGGTGGACGACGAGGACGCCGTCCCGAGTGCGGCGGATGTCGAACTCGACGTACTCCGCGCCGGACTCCAGCGCGTCCTCGTACGCCTCCCAGGTGGCGGGCCCGGCGTGCTCGGAGCCGCCCTGGTGGGCGGAGACGGCGGGGCGTGGCGTCATGGTCGTGGGCTCCCGGAGGGCGATCGCGGAGGCGGAACGGGTGCGAAGGCGTCTTCGTCGCGGACCGGGACGGGGTGCACGTCCTGGCCGGTCATCAGGTGGGAGGCGAAGCGGCCGTGGTCGTAGCGGCCGGCGAGGGCGCCGAGAGCGTTGTCCAGAGGGCGCGGCGGGCCGGACAGGCTGAACGGCAGCGGGACGCGGGTCCGGTCGCGGGTGGCGGAGTCGAGCTCCGTCGCGTGCGCGGAAGGTGCCTGCAGCATCGCGCTCCTTCCTCCCCGTCGGCGGTGAGGCGTCTGGTTCATACCCGCCCCGGGTGGCGAACCGACGACGTCGGGGGGGGGGGGGGGGGGGGGGAGGGGGGGGGGGAAGGGGGGGGGGGGGGGGGGGGGGGGGGGGGGGAGGGATGGG
>NZ_JBVIPD010000002.1:121484-147272 GCF_055578235.1 Streptomyces sp. NPDC033136 | reverse complement strand
AGTGCTTTTTTTCTCCACTCCCCCCCCCCCCCCCTCCCTCCCCCCCCCCCCCCCCCCCCTCCCCCCCCCCCCCCCCCCCCCCCCCGACGCGGGTGGGTGTGCTCAGGCGAGCTTGGCGGTCAGCGTGATGGGCGTGGCCTTGAGGGCCTGGCTGACCGGGCAGCCGACCTTGGCCTCCTCGGCGGCGGCAAGGAAGGCCTCCTCGTCCATGCCGGGGACGGTGCCCTCGACGGTGAGGTGGATGCCGGTGATGCCCTCGCCGGGCTGGAAGGTGACGTCGGCTGAGGTCACCAGCCTGGTCGGCGGGGTGCCGGCCTTGTCGAGGATGTTGCTGAAGGCCATCGAGAAGCAGCTGGAGTGGGCCGCGGCGATCAGCTCCTCGGGGCTGGTCTTCCCGCCCGGCTCCTCGGTGCGGGCCGCCCAGGTGACCGGCTGCTCGGCGAGGATGCCGGAGGAGTCGAAGGTGACGGCTCCGTTGCCCTTGAACAGGTTGCCTTCCCACACGGTGTGTGCGGAGCGGGTGGCTGCCATGACGCATCCTTTCGATGAAGTATCCGGAACCATGACCGGGTTCCTGTCCCCCATCCGATCACACTCCCGCTCAACTCACGCGGAAGACCTGCCCTTCTGGCGGTGGACGGCTACGGCGATCCCCGCGGGATGTGTGCGTACGGCTTCCCGGACGCAGCCGGTCCTCAGGCGGCGCGCTCCTCGGTGGCCTCCAGCGGGACCTGCGGTCCGTTCGTCTCGCGCAGCCAGCGGCGCAGCACCCGGTGCACGTGCTCGGCGCCCACGAGTTCCTCCCCGTCCTCCACCGGCGGGGACAGGGCGGCCGGTGACAGCAGGAAGGGCCTGCCCTGCGCGCCGCCGAGACCGCCGTGGGAGCCGATCTGCTCCTCGAAGGCGAGGACTTCGCCGTCGGCCGGGTCGTGGAAGGAGTTGACCATGATGTCGGCGGTGTGCGGGAAGGCATGCGTACGGCGTACCGCATCGGCCGCGCCCGGGCCGAACGGGGCGAGCGGGCCCGGGTTGTCGTCGAGGTCGGCCAGCGGGATCTCGGCGCCGTACGCGCCGAGCACGACACCGCCGTGCTCCTCGCTGCGGACCAGCAGGAAACCGATGCCGGGGTGGTTGGCGAGGGTCGGCAGCAGCGCGGGGTGGCGGGCGTCGATCTCCTCCTTGCTCATGCGGTGCGCGACGTCCGGGAAGGAGACCAGGCCGAGGTTGCCGGAGGCCAGCACGATCGGCTCCGAGCGGCGCGTGGGGCGGTGCCGCTCGCCGCCCTCCTCGACCGGGATGCGCAGGGCGGCGCGCACGGCGGCGCGGGCCTCCGTCCCGCTGCGGGTGTGCTCGGCGCGGCGCGGCACGGGCAGTCCGCAGCCGGCCCGCACCAGGTCGCCGAGGGTGAGGCCGTAGCGGGAGCGGAAGGTCTCGCCGGGGCTCTGGCCGTGGTCGGACAGCACGACGATCCGGTACGGGCGCGGGGCGTGCTCGGCGACGTTCTCGATCAGGGCGAGGGAGCGGTCGAGGCGTTCGAGGACCTTCTGCGCGTCGCGGCTCGCCGGGCCGGAGTGGTGGGCGACCTCGTCGTAGGCCACCAGGTCGGCGTAGACGGCGGTGCGGCCGGCGAGCATGTCGCCCGTCACGGCGGAGACGACGACGTCCCGCTCGACGACGGTCGCGAAGGCCCGGACCAGCGGGTAGAGGCCGCCGCGGGAGACCCGGGGGCGCTGCTCGCGCAGGCGTGCCCGGGTGGACTGGCCGATCTCCCGGCCCACCTCGGCGACAAAGGAGAGGGCGGTGCGCACGGCGTTGGCCGGGTCGGAGAAGTAGGCGAAGTAGCCCGCGCGAGAGCGGTTCTCCCGGCTGCGGCGAGCGGCGACGGACAGCACGAGGGCCTGTTGTCCGGCGCCGCCGCTGAACAGGTTGCCGCGGCTGGCCCCGTCGACGGCGAGCAGGCCCTCGTGCCCCGCGTATGCGACGGCACGGCGCTGGAGTTCGGCGGCGCTGGTCGGGCGGTTGCAGACGACCACCTCGCGGCTGTCCTTCTCGTACCAGCGGAACGCGGGGACGTCGTGGTTGCTGCCGTGCAGGATGCCGAGCTGGCTGGCGCCGGTCTGGCTGGACCAGTCGGTGCGCCAGGGGGCGAGCCGGTGGGTGGGGCGGCCGCCGTCACCTGGGCCGAGCCAGCGGGCGACGGTGGGCATCAGGCCCTTGCCGACCGCGTCCAGCAGGGTGTCGTGGCCGACGCCGTCAAGTTGCAGGAAGACGGTGCCGGGGCTCGACGGGCAGGGCGGCCCGGACCGGCGGCGGTCGGAGAGGCGGTACAGCCGGCGGCGGTAGGCGTCGTCGTCGCGCACCGCCAGGGCGGCGCCGGTCGCGGACGCCACGGCGGACATCACGGCGGCGACCACGACGGCGGTCTCCGGGGCGGCGGTGCCGCGCTCGCCGGGGTTGAGGCGCAGGGCGAGCAGCAGCAGCGCGCCGTTGAGGAAGAACACCAGCAGCCCGAGCACGAGCGCCGGTACGAGGAGCAGCAGCCGCACGAGAAGCGGCCACACCACGGCCGACAGCAGGCCGAAGGCACCGGCGCCGAACGCCGCCGTGACGGCGATGTCGGTCGCGCTGTCACCGTCCGCCGAGCGGAGCCGGAAGTCCGGGAGGATCCCGGCGAGCACGAGCAGGGTGACGGTGGAGACCGCCCACACGGCGACGCTCCGCCCCACCTGACTGGCGGCCCGCCGCCACCGCACGCCCCGCACGCCCCGCCACCTCACGTCCCGGCCCGCCGCGACCACGGACCCTCACCCACAGTGTCTCAACGCCCCGCCAGACGCTTTCCGTCCCTCGCATGCCCCTTCGAGCCGGGGTCGCTGTCTCCTTCCCGCCGCGACGGGAGCCAACCACGACAGCTCCGCGGGGCGGTGCCCAGCCGCCCCGCGGCCGATCCGCGGGCCGGTGCCCAGCCGCCCGCAGCCGGCATCCGCCCGGCGCGGCGAACCGCCGCGTCAGCGGCCGTCGTACCCGGCCGTCGGCATCGAGAGCCTGCGGTGCACGCACGCCTTCATCGCCGCGTCGTACGCCGGCTCCGCGCGCCCCACCGTCTCGACCCGCACTCCGCGCCGCGCGCACTCCGCGGTGAACTCCTCGACGGACGCGAGCGCGCTCTCCAGCACCCGCCGGCTGGGCGCCACGAACAGGTCGAGGCCGGGCCGGACGCCGTCCCACAGCGCGCCGTGGTCGGGCCGCAGCCCCCGCACCAGTAACTCCCGGCTGACCACGTATCCCCGCTCGGCGGCCCACCGGGCGCACATCGCGTGCTGGCTGCGGGAGTCGACCAGGAAGGGATCGTCGTCCAGCTCCTCGAGCGGCGTCAGACTCGCGATCGCCGTGACCCGCACCGGCACCATGGCGTCCCCCCCTCACCTCCGGTTTCGCCGCCGACCCTACTCCTGCACGTAGGCTTCGGGGAGTCGCGCGAAGGAGGCAAGGAAGTGCCGGTGGAGATCACCTGGTGGGGTCACGCCACTTGCACGGTCGAGGACTCGAACGTACGCGTGCTCACCGACCCGTTGTTCGCGCGCCGGCTCGCGCACCTGCGCCGCCGGCGCGGGGACCTGCCGCCGCCCGAGGCCCATCACGCGGACGTGGCCCTGGTCTCGCATCTGCATGCCGACCATCTGCATGTGCCGTCGCTGATGCGGCTCGCTCCGGGCACGCGCCTGCTCGTGCCCCGGGGCGCGCGCCGCGCCGTACCCGGGCTGCGCCGGCTCGCGCACCTGCGGGTGAGCGAGCTGGCGCCCGGGGACGAGACACCGGTCGGCGACCTCGTCGTACGGGCCGTGCCCGCGCGGCACGACGGGCGGCGGCTGCCGCTCGGACCTCACCGCTCCCCCGCGCTCGGCTACGTCATAGCCGGCGAGGCCCGGACGTACTTCGCCGGGGACACCGGGCTGTTCGACGAGATGGCCAAGGAGGTCGGACCGGTCGAGGTGGCGCTGCTGCCGGTGGGCGGCTGGGGGCCGTACCTGGGCGAGGGCCATCTGGACGCGGGCCGGGCGGCTCAGGCGCTGGCACAACTGGCGCCGCACAGCGCGGTGCCGGTGCACTACGGCACGTACTGGCCGATCGGGATGGACGCCGTGCGCCCCCACGAGTTCCACGCGCCGGGTGAGGAGTTCGTACGGCTCGCGGCCCGGCAGGCGCCCGGCGTGGCGGTGCACCGGCTGGGGCACGGGGAGAGCGTGCGCCTGGAAGTCGCGCGGTGACCTGGAGCACGCCTTTGGCGCAGGCCGGTCTGCCCCTGCTCGCGGCGGCGCCCGTCACCCCGGCGGCCGTGCTGCCGGAGTCCACGCAGCAGGCGATCGGGTATCCGACGCTCTTCGTGCTGGTGCTGGCCGGGGCGCTGGTGCCGGTGATCCCGACGGGGGCGCTGGTGAGTTCGGCGGCGGTGGTCGCGGTTCACCAGACGGCACCGTTCTCCCTGGCGATGGTGTTCGTGACGGCGTCGCTGGCGGCGTTCCTGGGTGATGCGGCGCTGTACTGGCTGGGGCGGCGCGGGTTGAAGTCCAGGAACGGGTCGCGTTGGCTGGAGGCGATGCGGGCCCGGGCGCCGGAGGACCGGCTGGCGCGGGCGCAGGAGAAACTGGCCGCGCACGGGATTGCCGTGCTGGTGCTGTCCCGGCTGGTGCCGGCGGGGCGGCTTCCGGTGATGCTGGCGTGTCTGCTGGCGAAGTGGCCGATCCGGCGGTTCGCCCGGGGGAACTTCCCGGCCTGTCTGGCCTGGACGGCGACGTATCAGCTGATCGGCGTTCTCGGGGGTTCGCTGTTCGATGAGCCGTGGGAAGGGGTCGTGGCGGCGATCGGGCTGGCCTTGGTGATCAGCGCGGTGCCGAGTGTGGTGCGGCGGTTCCGGTAGCGCCGTTCACCCCCGGAACGCCTCCAGCACCCTTGAGGCGCCGACCGGCATGTCCCACAGGTTCTCCCGGGGCAGGCCCGTCTTCTCCCAGGCCGCCCGTACGCGCGTGAGGGGCTCCAGGACCGGCTCCGCCGACAGGACGAAGGTGGCCCAGTGCATGGGGGCCATCCTGGTCCCTCCCAGGTCCTGGGCCGCGCGGACCGCTTCCTCCGGGTCGCAGTGGACGTCCCTGAGCCACCAGCGGGGGTCGTAGGCGCCGATGGGGAGGAGGGCCAGGTCGATGCCGGGGTAGCGGCGGCCGATGCGGGAGAACCAGTGGCCGTAGCCCGTGTCGCCGGCGAAGTAGACGCGCCGGCCGCCCTGGTCGGTGAGGACCCAGCCGCCCCAGAGGCTGTGACAGGTGTCGGTGAGGGTGCGCTTGGACCAGTGGTGGGACGGGACGAAGTCGAAGCGGACGCCGTTCAGTTCGGACGCCTCCCACCAGTCGAGCTCGGTGACGCGAGTGAAGCGGCGGCGGTGGAACCAGCCGGCCAGCCCCGCCGGGACGAACACTGGGGTGTCGCGCGGGAGCCGGCGCAGGGTGGGGGCGTCCAGGTGGTCGTAGTGGTTGTGGCTGATGACGACCGCGTCGACGCGGGGCAGGTCCTCCCAGGGGACGCCCACCGGGGTGACGCGGGCCGGGGTGCCGAGGATGCGGCGGGACCAGACCGGGTCGGTGAGGACGGTCAGCCCGCCGATCTGGAGGACCCAACTGGCGTGTCCCGCCCAGGTGACGGCGACCGTGCGGGTGTCGACGCGGGGCAGCGGGGCCGGGGCGTAGGGCAGCCGGGGGATGTCGGCGAGGCCTTCCGGGTCCGGTCTCACGGCGCCCTCGCGGGCGAAGCGGGCCATGGCCCTCAGGCCGGGGAGCGGGGCGGTCAGCCGGTCGTGGAAGGTGCGCGGCCACACTCTCCGCTCGGCCAGCGGCCGGGGTTCGGCCAGCGGCGGGTACGGCGGCGCGAGCGGGGACGGGAGGGCCGGGTCGTCGGCTTCCCGGGTGGTCGTGCCCGTGATCGACTCGGACTGCTGCGTCATCGAGGAGGCTCCCATCGCTGGGCTTCGTCGCGGAGATCTTCGAAGACCGACTTCAGGTGAATCAACGCGCGGTGCACGTGCGGCAGTTCCAACGGCGTGGGTGAGGTGAGGCATTCTGCGCGTTCGGGCTCGGAGCCGGCCACCAGTGCGCCGGTGGAAAGGCGCACGCGCGGGGTTTCGAGGTCGTCGCCGAAACGGTGGCCGCCCGGCGCGGGCATGCCGAGGCGGGCGGAGAGGAAGTCCTCCAGGTCCTGCGCGTCACCGACGCCGTGCGCGCTCAGCGCGGGGCGCAGCGGGGTGAGGTCGACATACAGGTGGCGGCCGGACCGCGGGGGCCGGGCGAGGGCGCCCGCGGCGACGACGGCGGAGTGCGCCGCGGCCGCCACGCGCGCGTGCAGACCCACGACGGCGGCGACGCGCGCGGTGACCGGTTCCGGTTCCCCGAGGGCGTACCCGGCCGCCGCGGCGATCGGGGTGGCGACACGGGCGTCGAGGGCGGTGAGGACGTCGAGTACGCGCGCGTGGAGGCTGTCGCCGTCCTCGCCGGACGGGAAGCGGGCCGCGGCGGCCGGCCAGCCGGGCGGGAGCAGGGCGCCGGCCAGGTCGGTGACGACGGTCACCCGGTCCGGCAGCATCTCGGCCGGGCTGAGCAGCACGGTGCCGTGCGGGTCGTGCAGGGTGTCGCGCCAGGTCTCGTCGCTGACCAGGTGCAGGCCCTCCCCCTGGGCGGCCTCGAGGGTCTCGTGCAGCAACTCGGGAGGAGCGACGGTGGCCGTGGGGTCGTCGGCGACGGACAGCACGAGCAGGCGCGGGTCGCCGCCCTCGGCCCGGACCCGGCGCACGGTCTCCAGCAGGGCGTACGGGTCGGGGACGCCGCCGCTCTCCGGCGGGATCGGCACATGGAAGGCAGGGCGCCCCAGCAGGCGTGCGTACGGCGCCCACCAGGCGGCGCAGGGTCTCGGTACGAGGACGTCGCCGCCGAGGGCGGCGGTCAGCGCGAGCAACAGGGCCGGGGCACCGGGGGCCGCGGCCACGCGGTCGGGGGCGCAGTGCAGTCCGCGCCGGTCCCAGTAGCCGCAGGCGGCCTCCCGCAGCGCCGGGCCGCCGCCGACCGGCTCGTGATCGCCTCGGGACGCCGCCGCGGCGAGCACCCCGGACAGCTCCGGCAGCACCGGCAGGCCGTCCTCGGGGAGCGGCGGCCCGAACCGGACGGGGCCGTGGCCTTGCGGGTCCGTCCGCCGCATCCGTACCTCCGCAGTGCCTGGTGCCGCCGTGTCGTGTCGCCTCCGGCGCGTGCCCCGTCCGCTGCCCGGTGGTCCGTACGGTGCGGCTCGTGCCCTCGGCCACTGAGTACCCGCGGTGCCGTTGCCCCATGGGCCGCGGCCGGGTCGTGACCGTCACAGCATGATCGGGCCGGACCGGGGAATCGGGGGCGTGCGGGACTGGGGTGCGCGCCGGGGGTCAGCGGTGGATGTCGCTCTCCCGGTTGCGCAGCCGGTGCACGGCGGCACCGCACGCGCCCGCGATCAGCACCCCGCCAGCGACCAGGGCGGGCACGGAGTCGGTGAAGGCCCCGCCGTCACCGGCCCGCACGCCGCGCTGGACGACCGCTCCGCCGCACTCGGTGGGGTGCGGTTCGCGGTGGTGCGAGGGCTCGGGGCAGGGCTCGTGGGTGGGCCGGTGCGACGGTTCGTGGGGGCCGGAGCCGTGGGCCACCGTGAACGTGGCGCTCCACTGCTTGCCCTCCCCGCCGGGAGCGGCCGGGCAGGTGCCGTCGACGGTCCACGCGGAGTCCTCCCCCAGGGCGTCGGGATCACCCTCGAAGTTCTCGGCGGAGGCGATACGCGCCGTGCCGCGGTAGGCAGGGCCGGACACCTTGTCGTCGTCGCCCGTGACCCGGCGCAGCGGCACCGTGCCTTCGTCGAAGGCCTGTGAGGTGGCGTCGATGCTGTCGGGCGGCGGCCCCCCGCTCGGATCACAGCTGACCGAGACGGTGAGCGTGCCCCCGGGCCGGACGGTGGCGGGGCTGACTTCGGCGGCCGGTTCGGCGAGGACGGCCGGTGCGAAGCCCAGGAGGGCCGATCCGGCCAGGACGGTGACGGACAGGGCGTGCAGGCTGCGGCGCATCGAGGGGGCTCCTTCGGTCGTCATGACCTCCTGCCATGACAGCCCGCCCACAGCGGCCCCGCGCGGAACGGGACCCCATTCGCGGGACAGCACCCGCCGACCGGGTGAAGGGGAACCCCCCGGGGGGCTCGGAGCCGTATCGGTCGCCGCTCCGCCGCGGGAGCCGCGAAGCCCCGCACGGCTCGCCCACACCTCCGGGAACACTTTGGAACACCCCAGGCGCTGAGCCACGTCCCGCATGACCTCCTGCCGCACCCTCCCGCAGCACGTGGGGGTCCGCCGACCCGGCGCTGGACCAGATGGAGGCGACCGCCGCGCCGGTCCTGAAGGGCGACGCGGACCGGGGATCGATGGTCAAGCAGGGCTTCAAGGCGAAGGTGCAGGAGTTCCTGCCGAAGCGGCAGGAGAAGTAGCCGCCGCGGCCCCGGGGGGCACGCCGGCCGGTTCACGCCGGCCGGCGTCCTCCTGCGGCAGCAGCAGCTCCTCGTAACGGCCCAGCACCAGCACCACTCCGAGCATGAGCGGCGGGATGAGCACAGCGAGCATCGCCATGGCGGGTCCTTCCCCAGTGATGTGTGGGGGGGCGAACCGGGTGTCCCGGAGGCGGTGGCGCAAACCAGTGGGTACGGCGGCGATCCGGCGGACGGAACCTGTGTCGGCTCCCGGTGTACGGGTACGCGGTGCGGGCCCCCGAACGTCTGGAGGGAGACATGCAGCGAGGCAGCGACCGGCTGAGCGTCCACCGGGACGACGAGATGAAGCACGAACTGCAGGGTCTGCTCAGGTCCGGGCACCCCACGCGCAGTGAGGAGTGGCACGACCCGGAGCCGGCCGCCGAGGACGACCCCGCGGTCGCGTACGGGCCGGTGACGCCGAGCCGTGCACCGACGTCCCTGGAGTCCGTGCGGCTGGAGCTGGCGCGGATCCTGGGCCGCAGGGCGTTCCCCGCGAGCACCCGTGAGCTGGTCCGCGAGTTGCGCGGCCACCAGGCGCCCGACGGCCTCGTCGAGGCGATGGAGCGGCTGCCGCACCAGGAGCGCTACGGCACTGTCCAGGAACTGGCCCAGGCCCTGGTCCGGGCCAGGGAGACCGGACCGGAGGAGTACGCGTAGGGACCGCGTCGGGGGCATCGCGGTGCGCCGCGGTGCCCCCACCGGCCTGGGAAGGGACGGAGGGCCCGATGGCCGAGTTCGTGAAGGAAGTGATGACCCCGGGTGTGGTCGCCGTGCGCCCGGACGCCTCGCTCGTCGAGGCGGCGCAGCTGATGCGCACGCAGAACATCGGCGACGTGGTGGTGGCCGAGGGGCAGGACGTGGTCGGTGTGCTCACCGACCGTGACATCACCGTTCGGGCCGTCGCCGACGGCTCCGACCCGATGGCGGTGAGCGCGCAGACCGTGTGCACGAGGAACCCGGTCACGGTGACGCCGGACGACCGGGTGGCGACCGCGGTCGCGCTGATGCGTGAGCACGCGGTACGCCGGCTGCCGGTGGTGGAGAAGGGGTTGCCGGTCGGGATGGTGAGTCTCGGCGACCTGGCCGAGGCCGAGGACCCCGCCTCGGCGCTCGCCGACATCAGCCGCGCCGAACCGGACGCCCGGGGCGGCGCGTGACGGCACTGCGGGACGTCCGCACGGCCGTCGACAGCAGTCGAGAGCAAGCGGGAGGGCCGGCGCCGCGTCGGCGGGCCGCTGTCGGCGGACATCCGCCGCGGAGCGTGCGCCCGGGCCGCAGGAACCGCGAGAGCGACAAGAACGCGAGGAGCGACGTGGCGCGCTGGACTGCCGGTCGCGCCGGGAAAGGACGTGGAACATCATGCGTATCGCATTTCTGGTGGCGCCCGAGGGTGTCGAGCAGGTCGAGCTGACCGATCCGTGGCAGGCCGCGAAGGACGCCGGTCACGAACCCGTGCTCGTGTCGACGAAGCAGGGGGAGATCCAGGCGTTCCACCACCTCGACAAGGCGGACACCTTCCCGGTCGACGAGGTCGTGGGGGACGCCTCGCCCGGCTCGTTCGGCGCGCTGGTGCTGCCCGGTGGCGTGGCCAACCCGGACTTCCTGCGGATGGACGCCAAGGCCGTCGCGTTCGTCCGGGACTTCTTCGAACACGGCCGCCCCGTCGCCGCGATCTGCCACGCGCCGTGGACGCTGGTCGAGGCGGACGTCGTACGCGGCCGGACGCTGACCTCCTGGCCGAGCCTTCGCACCGACATCCGCAACGCGGGCGGCACCTGGGTCGACGAGCAGGTGCAGGTCTGTGACCACGGCGCGAACAAGCTGGTCACCAGCCGTAAGCCGGACGACCTGAAGGCGTTCTGCGAGACCTTCCTCGACGTCTTCACCGAGGAGGCCGCCTGATGGCCTCTCCCGCCGACCGGAAGCAAGAACAGCGCGAGGCGTTCCGGGCGGACGATCCGGCCGGTGGACCGCTCACCACCGACCAGGGTGTCGAGGTCGACCACACCGACGACTCCCTGGCGGCGGGCGAGCGCGGTCCGACGCTGATGGAGGACTTCCACTTCCGGGAGAAGCTCACCCGCTTCGACCACGAGCGGATCCCGGAGCGGGTGGTGCACGCCCGGGGCGCGGGCGCGTACGGCTTTTTCGAACCGTACGAGTCCTGCGCGGAGTTCACGCGCGCGGCGTTCCTCCAGGACCCGTCCGTGCGGACGCCGGTATTCGTACGGTTCTCCACCGTGCAGGGCCCGAAGGGTTCGGCGGACACCGTGCGGGACGTGCGCGGCTTCGCGACGAAGTTCTACACGTCGGAGGGGAACTACGACCTGGTCGGGAACAACTTCCCGGTCTTCTTCATCCAGGACGGCATCAAGTTCCCCGACTTCGTGCACGCGGTGAAGCCCGAGCCGCACAACGACATCCCGACGGGCGCGTCCGCGCACGACACCCTGTGGGACTTCGTGTCGCTCCAGCCCGAGACGCTGCACACGATCATGTGGCTGATGTCCGACCGGGCGATCCCCCGCAGCTACCGCATGATGCAGGGCTTCGGCGTGCACACCTTCCGGTTCGTCAACGCGGACGGCAAGGGCACGTTCGTGAAGTTCCACTGGAAGCCGCGCCTGGGCGTGCACTCACTGGTGTGGGACGAGGCGCAGGAGTGCCAGGGCCGCGACCCGGACTTCAACCGGCGTGACCTGTGGGACGCGATCGAGGCGGGCGAGTACCCCGAGTGGGAACTGGGTGTGCAACTCGTGCCGGAAGAGGACGAGTTCGCGTTCGACTTCGATCTGCTCGACCCGACGAAGATCATCCCGGAGGAGCAGGTGCCGGTGCGGCCGATCGGCCGGATGGTGCTGGACCGCAACCCGGAGAACTTCTTCGCGGAGACCGAGCAGGTCGCCTTCCACACGGCGAACGTCGTCCCCGGCATCGACTTCACCAACGACCCGCTGCTCCAGGCGCGGAACTTCTCCTACCTGGACACTCAGCTGATCCGGCTCGGCGGGCCGAACTTCTCGCAGCTGCCGGTGAACCGGCCGGTCGCGCCGGTGCGCAACAACCAGCGCGACGGCTACCACCAGAGCGCGATCCACTCCGGCACGAACTACTTCCCGAACTCGCTCGGCGGAGGCTGCCCGGCCCACGCGGGCGCCGGCGGAAGTGCCTACACGCACCACGCCGAACGGGTCGACGGTCACAAGATCCGGCGCCGCAGTCCCAGCTTCCAGGACCACTACAGCCAGACGGCGATGTTCTGGAACAGCATGGCGGACTGGGAGAAGCAGCACATCGTCGAGGCGTTCCGGTTCGAGCTCGGCAAGGTGGGCGCGATGACCGTGCGGGCGCGTACGGTCGAGCACCTGGCCAAGGTCGACGGGGAGCTGGCGGTGCAGGTGGCGCGGGGTGTCGGGGTGCCGGAGCCGTCCGGTGCGCAGGCTTCGTACAAGCTGGCCTCCCCCGCGCTCAGTCTGGAGTCGCTGCGCGGGGACGGTTCGATCCGGACCCGGCAGATCGCGGTGCTCGTCACGGACGGGGTGGACGCCGAGCAGATCACCTCGGTGCGGGAGCGGCTGGCCGCCGAGGGGGCGATCGTCGAGGCGCTGGCCGCGACGGACGGGACGATCACCGGGTCCGACGGTGAGACGTACACGGTCGACCGTGCGCTGCCGACCGTGGCGTCCGTGCTGTACGACGCCGTGCTGCTGCCCGGCGGGCCCGTCGGCACCCCGCCGGCGGCGACCGACCCGGACGCGGTGCGGTTCGTGCGGGACGCCTTCCGGCACGGCAAGCCGGTGGGGGCGCTCGGCTCGGGCGTGGGCGTCCTGTCGGCGCTGGAGCCCGAGGGGCTGAGGCTGTCGACGGAGTTCCAGCGCGTGGTCGTGGACCAGGGCGTGGTGACGGACACCTCGCCGGGTCCGGCGAGCGAGGAGTTCCTGGACGCGTTCGTGGACGCGATCGCGGCGCACCGGCATTGGGGGCGGGGGCCGGTGCGGCACTGATCCGGGGGCCGGGCCGCGCTGGAGCCGGTCCGGTCCTGCCTGTCCTGCCTGTCCGGTCCTGTCTGGTTCTTTTCGTTCCGGTGCTGTCCTGCGAGGGGCTCAGGTGCCGGGGGTCGTGGGAGTCGTCGACTCCCCGCTCCCCCGCTCCCGGGCCCCTTCGCGTGTGCGGCCCGCGGCCACCGGGCGGCGCGGGTTGCGGCGCAGAAACTCGCCTTCGAGTTGCGCCATGCGCTCGTTGTGGGCCCGCAGCGCGTCGTTCGAGCCGTACAGCAGCGTGTCGTGGCGCGTGCGGTGGATGGTCTCCAGCTCCTTCATGAGCTGCTGGTCGTCCAGCCGGTCTGGGTCCACTCCGGTCATCGTGTCACCCCGCTCCTCGTGTTCGTCTCCGCGGTCCGGGTACCCGCCCCCGGAGCAACTGAGCACTACCCCCGAGCGGCACCCGGGAGGGAGCCATGGATCTCGCTTTTCTGCACCCACTGTACGAACACCCCGGGCCTTGGGCCTCCGTATACGTCGACACGTCCCGGCACACGGAGGACACCCCCCACGAGCGGCAGCTGACGGCCCAGGCCATGGCGAGGCAGCTCGCCGAGCAGGGCGCCGACGAGGCGACCTGCCGGGCCGTGCAGGGGGCGATCGAGGATCTGCGGCACTCTTCCGAACCACACGGCCGGGCCCTGTTCGCGCGCGCCGGCGAGGTCGTTCTCGACCCTTCGCTGGCCCGTCCCCCGCAGGGCGGCGACTGGGCCGAATGGGCGCCGCTGCCCCGGGTCACGCCGCTGCTGGAGCTGGCCGGCGAGGACCCGGTGTGCGTGGTGGCGTACGTCGACCGCAAGGGCGCGGACTTCGAGCTGCGCAGCGCGCTGGGCCGCCAGGAGGCGGGCAGCGTCACCGGGCGGCAGTGGCCGCTGCACCGGACGAGCTCCCTGGACTGGTCCGAGCGGCACTTCCAGCTCCGAGTGGAGAACACCTGGGAGCACAACGCCGCGGAGGTCGCCGACGCGCTGGCCGTGTGCCAGGAGGAGACACGGGCCGACCTGCTGATTCTCGTCGGGGACGACCGGGAGCGGCGGTCCGTGCACGAGCGGCTGCCGAAGCGGCTGCACGACCTGGTCGTCGAGGCGCCGCACGGCACCGGCAGCCGGCTCCTCGACGGGGACGTGGAGCGGGCCCGTGCCGAGCATGTCCAGCGGCGGGCCGCTGCCGAGCTGGACCGGTTCCTGGCCGCCCGCACCCCGGACGACGAGGGCCGGGCCGGCGCCGTGGAGGGCGTGCCCGCGCTGATCGAGGCCGCGCGGGAGCATCGCATCGACGAGCTGCTGATCAGGCCGGACGGGCCGGACGCGCACCGCGAGGTGTGGATCGGCGAGGAGGCCGACCAGGTCGCGGTGCGGCGTACGGATCTGAAGACCCTGGGCGAGCAGCATTCGTGGCCGGCCCGGGCGGACGACGCACTGATCAGGTCGGCGGTGGCCACGGACGCCGGCGCGCTGGCGGTGTCGGCGGCTCCCTCGACCGGCCAGGAGGCTCCGGTCGGCGGGCTGGGGGCGCTCCTGCGCTGGAAGTGAGCCAGGGCCCTCAGCGGGCCCGTTCCACCCGGCGTTCGTCCCAGACCGGGTCCGGGGTCTCCCGGACCCGGCCGTCGCTGCCGAAGACCAGGTAGCGGTCGAAGGAGCGGGCGAACCAGCGGTCGTGGGTGACCGCGAGGACCGTGCCGTCGAAGGCCTCCAGGCCCTCCTGGAGTGCCTCGGCGGACTCCAGGTCCAGGTTGTCGGTCGGCTCGTCGAGCAGCAGGGCCGTCACGCCCTGCAGTTCCAGCAGGAGGATCTGGAACCGGGCCTGCTGGCCGCCTGAGAGGCGGTCGAACGTCCGCTCGGCCTGGTGGGTCAGCTCGTAGCGGCGCAGGCGGGACATCGCGGCGCCGCGGTCCTGCGCGTGCTCCTTCCACAGGATGTCGAGGAGCGTGCGGCCCTCCAGCTCCGGGTGCGCGTGGGTCTGCGCGAAGTGTCCGGGGACGACCCGGGCGCCGAGCTTCCACCGGCCGGTGTGCGCCACGTCGTCGCCGGCGAGCAGGCGCAGGAAGTGGGACTTGCCGGAGCCGTTGGAGCCGAGGACGGCGACGCGTTCGCCGTAGAAGACCTCCAGGTCGAAGGGCTTCATCAGGCCGGTGAGCTCCAGGCTCTCGCAGGTGACGGCCCGGACGCCGGTGCGGCCGCCCTTGATCCGCATGCTGATGTCCTGCTCACGCGGCGGCTCCGGGGGCGGGCCCGCCTCCTCGAACTTGCGCAGACGGGTCTGGGCGGCGCGGTAGCGGGAGGCCATCTCATGGCTGTTCTCGGCAGCTTGACGGAGCGTCAGGACCAGCTTCTTCAGCTGGGCGTGCTTCTCGTCCCAGCGCCTGCGCAGTTCCTCGAAGCGTTCGAACCGCTGCCGGCGGGCCTCGTGGTACGTGCCGAACCCGCCACCGTGCACCCAGGCGTCGGCGCCCGCCGGGCCCGGTTCCACGCTCACGATCTTCTCGGCGGCACGGGCCAGCAGTTCCCGGTCGTGCGACACGAACAGCACGGTCTTGCGCGTCTCCTTGAGCCGCTCCTCCAGCCAGCGCTTGCCCGGCACGTCGAGGTAGTTGTCCGGCTCGTCGAGCAGCAGCACCTCGTCGGTGCCGCGCAGGAGGGCCTCCAGGACCAGGCGCTTCTGCTCGCCGCCGGAGAGGGTGCGGACCTGGCGCCACTGCGCCTTGTCGTACGGGACGCCGAGCGCGGCCGTGGTGCACATGTCCCACAGCGTCTCGGCCTCGTAGCCGCGGGCCTCCGCCCAGTCCGCGAGGGACTGGGCGTACTTCAGCTGGGCGGCCTCGTCGTCGACGGTCATGAGCGCGTGCTCGGCCGCGTCCACGGCCCGGGCGGCCTCGCGGATGCGGGGGGTCGAGACGGAGACGAGCAGGTCCCGTACGGTCGTCTCGTCGCGTACGGATCCGACGAACTGCCGCATGACGCCGAGGCCGCCGCCGACGGTGACGGAACCGCCGTGCGGCTTGAGCTCACCGGCGAGCATCCGGAGCAGGGTCGTCTTCCCGGCCCCGTTGGGCCCCACGAGGGCCACGACGGCCCCCTCCCCCACCCGGAACGACACGTCACCCAGCAGTGCCCTTCCGTCGGGCAGGTGGTACTCCAGGTGCGCGGCTTCGAGATGACCCATGGGCGCGATTGTCCGTGGGGACTCGCATGCCGGGCAAACGCATTTCGGAGCGCCCGGCCGCACCCGCCCGGCTCGGTCCACATAGAGAGACACGTGTCTCATTATTCGGCCGAGATGCGTACGGTGATCACATGCCGACCCGACCGGAAGGGGTGGGATCCGCCATGCCGGAACCCCGGGAGTCCGCCGTCTACACCCATGGGCACCACGAGTCCGTACTGCGCTCGCACACCTGGCGGACCGCCGCCAACTCGGCCGCGTACCTGCTGCCTTCGCTCAGGCCCCACATGAGGATCCTGGACATCGGCTGCGGCCCGGGCACCATCACCGCCGACCTGGCGGAGCTCGTGCCCGACGGGCATGTCACGGGTGTCGACCGGGCCCCCGAGATCCTGGAGCGGGCGCGGTCCACGGCTGCCGGGCGGGGGCTGGCCAACACCGACTTCGCGGTCGCCGACGTGCACGCCCTGGACTACCCCGACGACACGTTCTGCGTGGTCCACGCCCACCAGGTGCTGCAACACGTGGGCGACCCCGTGCGGGCGCTGCGGGAGATGAGACGGGTCGTGAGGCCCGGCGGGTTCGTCGCCGTGCGGGACGCGGACTACGAGGCCATGACCTGGTATCCGGCGTCCCCGGGGCTCGACGCCTGGCTGGACCTCTACCGCCGGGTCGCCCGGGGCAACGGCGGCGAGCCGGACGCGGGGCGCCGGCTGAAGGCCTGGGCGCTGCGAGCGGGGTTCACGGACGTCACGGCCGGCTCCGGCACCTGGACGTTCACCTCGCCGGAGGAGCGGGCGTGGTGGAGCGGGCTGTGGGCCGACCGGACGGTGGCGTCGGCGTACGCGGACCGCGCCCGGCTGGGCGGGCACGCGACGGACGAGCAGCTGCGGGCGGTGGCCGGGGCGTGGCGGGAGTGGGGCACGCGGGACGACGGGTGGTTCAGCGTGCTGCACGGAGAAATTCTCTGCCGTAAAGAAGCCTGAAACCCGTTTTCTGGGACACTATAAAAGCAGGAGGTTAGAATTATGGTTCCCATCCTGCTGGTGCTGCTTCTGGCCTTGATTCTTTTCGGCGCCGGATTTGCAGTAGAGGTGCTCTGGTGGATCGCGCTGGCGGTTCTCGTCGTCTGGCTGCTGGGATTCTTCGTCCGTGGTACGTCCGCAGCCGGCGGCAGGGGCCGCTGGTACAGGTGGTAAGCAGACATCCCGATCATGAAAAACCCGTCCGCCCGGTACCTGGCAGGTACCGGGCGGACGGGTTTTTCGAGTCGGCCCCTTGATCGGTACCGGGAGATTGATGGGTAGCGGGAGATTGATCGGTGGCGGGAGACTGTCGGTTCCGCGAGATACGAGCCGGACCCGGGAGATACGCGTCAGTCCCGGGGAAGCAGCGGTCCGAGCGGTCCGAGGTCCAGGTTGAGGTCCTCGGGCCGCAGGCCGTAGCGGTCGCGCAGTTCCGCCATCCGCTCCTCGAGGAGCATCAGGGTGAGCCCGATCCGCTCCTCCTGGTCCTCGTCCAGGTCCCCCACGTCGAACCGGCGCAGCGCCTGGCGTTCCATCAGCTGGCGCAGCAGTTCCACCACCGTCAGCACGAGCTTGACCAGGTCGCGCTCGACGGTGTCGGGCTCCAGGTCCAGCCGTTTGCGGGGTGGCCGGGGGCTGTCGGGGGTGGTCACAGCAACTCCTCGAACGGGGAGGGCACCTGGGCGTTCACCGAGCTGATGAGCGCGTTGAGGTCGATACGGACGAGGTCGACGTCGGCGATCCGCAGGGTGATGTCCCCCGTGATCACGACCCCGCCGGCGAGCAGCCGGTCGAGCAGGTCCACGAGGGCCACCTCACGGCGTTCCACTGCGGTCACGGCTTCCCCCCGTCGGTCATGTGCCCTCCCCGGCGAACGAATAGGCGGCCCAGGGGCCGGTGAGTTCCACGCGCATTCCGGGCACCTCGCCCTTCGTACGGTCCACCATTTCCACGAATTCCTCGGAATGCGCCCGCGGGACGAGATAGGCGGCATTCAGCACGTTCCGACCGCTCACCTTGGAAAGCGCGGGATTCTGCGGGGGATGCAGCCGGGAATCCTCCGCGAACCCGGAGAGCTCCTCATGCAGTCGGGTGGAGAAAGTCTCGGCCTTCTGCCACATCTCCTCGTGCGACCTGGTCTGCATACGCCGCTGCCGCAGGTAGTCCCGGCCCGAGGTGGCTTTCTGCGCGGGCCGGGCGCTTTCCTGCGGTTCGGCGGACTCCGCGTACACCTTGACGCCCCATTCGACGCGGCCCTCCAGCCGGTCGAGGGTGCGGCGGAAATCCTCCTCGCGGGCCTCCATCATGGTCCGCACGCCGCTGTCGTCGTGGAAGACGGTGCCGAGCCGCAGCGGCAGCGGGGTGGTGACGGTGGTGAGCGCGTCGATCACGCCCTGGTGGGCGCGGGCTGTCTCGGTGAGCCAGTCCAGGTCCTCCAGATGCGCGCGGAGCGGTTCCTCGGCGAAGTCCCGCTCCGGCACGTGGCTGACCACGGCGACCAGGCCGTGGTGGGTCAGGACCCGGGGCGGGTCGCCCGCCACCCCGGTCAGCTGGGCCTGGAGCGGGGTGCCGAAGGGGCGGCAGACGGCGTAGACGTACCGCAGTCCGGTCACGGTGCCTCCTTCTTCTCCGTCCGGCCGGGCTCCAGCTCCTCCAGCCGGGCCAGCCTCTCGCGCAGCTCGGCGTTCTCGCGGGTCAGTTCGTCCCGACGGGCCCGCGAGGAGAGGGCCGGGTCGGTCTCCCACCAGTCGATGCCCATCTCCTTCGCCTTGTCGACCGACGCGACGATCAGCCGCAGTTTGATGGTGAGGAGTTCGATGTCGAGCAGGTTGATGCGGATGTCGCCCGCGATCACGATGCCCTTGTCCAGCACCCGTTCCAGGATGTCGGCGAGGTTGGCGCCGCTCCCCTGGCCGTAGGGTTCGGGCATCCTGCTGGGCGTCGTCATCGGCGGCTCCCGCCCTCGGCGTACTCGGCTTCGTCCTCGTCTTCCTCGGCCTCCGCCTCGGGCTCCTCATCACCCTCGGGCTCTTCCTCGTCCTCGGCCTCCTCGTCGTTTTCGGCCTCGGCGTCGTCCTCGTACTCGCCCTCGGGCTCCTCCTCACCCTCGGGTTCCTCCTCCTCCTCGTCCTCCTCTTCCGCCTCGGGCTGGTCCTCCTCGTACTCGTCCTCCGGCTCCTCGTCCTCGGGGCGCTCCTCCTCGGACTCCGCCTCCTCCTCGGCGACGGCGTCCTCGTGGCTGCGGACGACCTCGCCGTCGCGGATCTCGCCGCGCCAGCTGTCCTCCGCCTCGCCCTTGATGGTGATGAAGCGGACGAAGTTCTTCAGGTCGAGCCGGGCGCGGCGGCCCTGGGCGCGCCAGATGTTGCCGGTCTTCTCGAAGAACCCGGACGGGTAGTACTCGATGACCAGCAGCACGCGCGTCAGGGTGTCGGTGAGCCGGTGGAAGGAGACGACGCCCTTCGTGGTGCCCTTGGCACCTTCGGAGCTCCACGCGATGCGGTCGTCGGGCACCTGCTCCGTCGTCTGCGCCTTCCAGCTGCGGTTGGACCAGAAGACCTTCAACTGCCAGTCCGAGGTGGTGTCGTCGGCCTTGCTCGCGGCCTTGACACCCTTCGCGAAGGTGCTGAAGTCCTGGTACTGGGTCCACTGGTCGTACGCCGTGCGCAGCGGCACGCCGACATCGATGTGCTCGATGATGACGGTGGGCTTCTTGCCGGCCGAGCGCTTGCGCTTGCCCTTGCCGCCGCCACCACCCAGGTTCTTGAAGGCACCGGTGACCTTGTCCTTGAGCTGCGAGCCGCCGGTCTCCAGCGCGGCGCGCACCGGGCTCTTGCCCTCGGCGAGCTTGCGGCCGCCGTCGAGGGCGACCTTGGCGAAACCGGGGCTGTTGCCCTCGGCGATGTCGTTCAGCTTGCCGGTGGTCTCGCCGAGCTTGCGGCCCACGCCGGTCAGCATGCGCGTCGCCTGAGCGGCGAGGTACTCCTGGGCTTCGGCCTTGAGCCGGTCGGCGGCCTCGCTGTGGGCCAGGTCGGTGAGCGGGTTCTTCGCCGCTCCCTTCGCGGCGGAGGTACCTGATCCGAGCGTGTCGGTCATCCCTCACCGCCTCCCTTCGCCAGCCGGGAGCGGGCGCTGCCGCCCCTGTTCCCGGCGGTCGCCTTCTTGGCGGCCGTGGTCTTCTTCCCCGTCGCCTTCCGGCCCGCCGTCTTCTTCGCGGGAGCCTTCTTCGCAGGGGCCTTCTTGGCGGGAGCCTTCTTCGCCGCCTTCTTCGCCGGCGCCTTCTTGGCGGGGGCCTTCTTCGCCTCCGGCTCCTCGTCCTCCTCTTCCTCCTCCTGGTCGGCATCGGAGTCCTCGGGCTCTTCCGCCTCGGGCTCCTCGTCCTCGTCGGCTCCGGAGTCCTCGGGCTCCTCGTCCTCGTCGGCTCCGGAGTCCTCGGGCTCTTCCGCCTCGGGCTCGTCGTCCTCGTATTCGGCGTCCTCGGCGTCCTCGTCCTGCCCGCCGGGCACCGCGCCCGTAAGATGGTCGCGCACCTGGGCGGTACGGCCGTGCAGCCGGTCGGCGAGGGCGTCCATCTGCCGCTCGACCATGGCACCGGAGGCGGCCTTGCCGACACCGCGCAGGTCCTCGCGCAGCTGGTCGCCGATCTCCTTGAACTGCGGGTTGTTCCGCAGCTGCTGCTGGAGCAGGTCCGCGACCATGCGCGGGCTCAGGTTCAGCTTCTTCCCGGCGACCAGACCGCCGACGGCCATCGCCATCTTCAGTTTCTTGGTCCGTCCCAGGAGGTATCCGGCCCCTATGGCGAGACCCAGTCCCGTTCGGTTCATGGTGTTGTCCCGTTGCCTGTTCCCGCGCTGCCGCGCGAAGCGATCTCCAACCGGTCGAGGAGTTCGTCCTCCAGACGGTCGAACTCCTCCTCCGTGATCTCTCCGGCCTCCATCCGCTCCTCAAGGCGGGCCAGTTCGGCCCGGATCGTGGCGGGGTCGTAGTAGATCCGCTCGGCCTCCTGCACCACCTGCTTGATGGCCCAGGCGCTGCCGCGTACCGGTGCGAACGGCAGCAGCAGCACCTCAGAGATCAGGCCCACGTCGTCACCCCACTCCGGTGTCCGTTCCGCTCGCCACGGTGCCCGCGGGCTCGGCCGGACCGGGCTCGACGAAGCTGTACGGCGGGAGCGGACCGTTGATCCGCACCTCCAGGTGCGGCATGTCCTTGCGTACCTGTTCGACCGCGGCCAGGAAGGACTCGGCCGATTCCCGGTCCACCAGGAACGACACGTTGGCCAGCCAGCCGGTGGACTCCGGGCCCACGCTCACGTCGTCGGCGGCCCCTTCCAGGGCGCGCTGCACCGCGGCGCCGTCATCGGCCTCCCTGGCCTTGACCGCGGCCGCCACCATCTCGCCGAGCCGGATCTTGTCGTCGTAACTGCCGCCGCCCGCCTGCCGGTTGGCCTCCGCGAGACTCCGGATGTCCGGACTCTCGGCCATCACCTGGTGCAGGACGGCCTCTTCGACGTGGTTGGCCTTGACGTTGTACTCGACCCGGCCCTCCAGGGCCCGCAGCCGCTCCTGGTAGTGCTCAGCACGCTCGGCGAGCACCGCGGTGATGGAGTTGTCGTCCGGGGCAACGCTGCCGAACCGCATGGGCAGCACGCAGCCGGCCGCACCCGCCTCGCTGAGCACGTTCTGGTGGGCGAGCAGTTCCTTGCGCTTGGGTCGCAGATTTTCGGGCGCCTCACTGACGACGGCCGCCAGGTCACCCTCGCGCAGGATGCGCACCGGGCGGGGCGGGTCGCCG
This sequence comes from Streptomyces sp. NPDC033136, assembly GCF_055578235.1. Taxonomy (NCBI): domain Bacteria; kingdom Bacillati; phylum Actinomycetota; class Actinomycetes; order Kitasatosporales; family Streptomycetaceae; genus Streptomyces; species Streptomyces sp. NPDC033136. The sequence continues at coordinate 125,677 of NZ_JBVIPD010000002.1, read as the reverse complement.
ACGCCGCTCATGCCCTCGGGGAGACCGGGGTGCGAACCCGCCGCGATGCCGTAGACGTAAGTGCTCACTCCTGCTCCTCCTTACGGCGAGCCGACGTGCTCTTGCGGGCTCGCGGACGCGACTCGGTCTCACGCTCGGAGCCCTCGCTCCGCGCCTGCTGGAAGGCGTCTGAGATGGTCTCGGCGGCGCCGGACAGTGCCCCCTTGGACTTGCCGCGGGCGCCGGACTCGGTCATCTCGCCGACCAGATCGGGCAGGCCCGGGTCCTTGCGCGGCCCGGCCTCCAGGTCGAGCCGGTTGCACGCCTCGGCGAAGCGCAGGTAGGTGTCGACGCTGGCTACGACGACGCGGACGTCGATCTTGAGGATTTCGATACCGACCAGGGACACTCGGACGAACGCGTCGATCACGAGCCCCCTGTCCAGGACAAGCTCAAGTACGTCGTAGAGACCGCTGCTGCCGCCTCCGCCGCCAGACTGCTGTGCCGGTACGACTGTCATGCCGGGTGTTCCTCCTCGTGTGTGGGTGCGGTTCCGGTCGGGCGGCCTAGCGGCCGCCGGGCCTGCGCGCGTCGGACCGACCGCGTTCATAGCGGCGGACGCGTCGGTAGCCCGTGAGCTGCCCGTCGGCGTCGAGCTCCACCTGGTAGCTCGCCATCAGGCTCATCGTGTCGGGCACGCGCTCGAGTTCGAGGACCTCGATCTCCAGCGCCCAGCCCTCCTCCGTCTGCTCGAAGGACGACACGGATTCGGCTTCCATCCCGGTGAGTTCCGCGAGCTGGCCGCGGGCCTGACGCAGCACTTCCATGGGGCTCGGCCGCTTCGGGGCCGTCTGGTTGTCGTTCGTTCTGCTCGAATTCCGAGAGTCCTGTGACTTCTGTGGACCTTGTGACTCTTGCGTGTTTTTTGTGTTCGACATGGCCACCTCCCCCTCCGTGTGGCCGCAAGCGTGTTCGCCAAACCTCTCCCGATGTATGCATCTGCCACTCGCCCCGGCGGCCGGCGAGGTGCCTCAGCCGCGCAGGGCGTTCAGCCGCCGCCGGGCCGGTCCCAGCGCCCGGCCGCGGTTCAGCAGGCCTGACCACGGGTCGGCGCGGGCCTGCTCGACCGCGTCGGCGATGGTCCAGCGCCGGGCGCCGAGTTCCGGGTCGTCCAGCTGGGCCCAGGTGATGGGGGTGGCCACCGGCGCGCCCGGCCGGGGCCGGACCGTGAAGGGCACGACGGCGGTCTGGGCGTAGGCGTTGCGCTGGATGTCGAGGTAGAGCCGCTCGCCGCGCTCCTTCTTGCGGGCGGCGGTGGTGAGCCGGCCGGGGTGCGCCTCGGCGAGGGTGCCGGCGGCGTCCCGGGCGAAGGCGCGCACCTCGTCGAAGTCGTGCCGGCCGTTCAGCGGCACGATCACGTGCAGTCCGCGGGAACCGGTCGTCATCAGCGCCGAGGGCAGCTCCAGCTCGTCGAGCAGTTCTCCGAGCAGCCGGGCGGCCTCGCGCACGGCCTCGAAGTCGTCGCCTGCCGGGTCGAGGTCGAAGACCATCCGGTCCGGGTGATCGAGGCCGGCCGCGCGGGACAGCCAGCGGTGCAGGGTGATGCTCGCCTGGTCGGCCAGGTAGAGGAGGGTGGCGGTGTCGTCGCACACGGTGTGGCGGACGGTGCCGCCCGCCTTGGCCAGGTCGACGCGCTTGATCCACTCCGGGTAGTGGTCCGGGGTGTTCTTCTGCATGAACCTGGGCCCGTCGAGGCCGTCCGGGTGCCTCTCCAGCATCAGCGGCCGGCCGCGCAGGTGCGGCAGCATGAAGGGTGCGACGGCCCGGTGGTAGTCCACCAGGTCGCCCTTGGTGTACTCCTTGGCGTCGCCGCCACCGGGGAAGAGCACCTTGTCCGGCCGGTGCACCTCCACCGTGCGGCGGCCCGCGCGCACCCTGCGCGTGCCGACGGCGCCGCTCACCGCACGACCGCCTCCTCCACCAGCAGCCGTCCGGCCGCCGCGATGGACTCCGCGTCGATGCCCGAGGCGTGCAGCTGCTCCTCCGGGGAAGCCGAGCCCGGCATGGACCGTACGGCGAGCCGCACCAGGCGCGGCACCGGGCGCCCGTCGGTGAAGGCGTCGAGGACCGCGTCCCCGAGGCCGCCCTCCGGGTGGTGGTCCTCCACGGTCACCAGACAGCCGGTCTCCTCGGCGGCCCGGCGCAGCGTGGCCCGGTCGACGGGCTTCACGGAGTACAGGTCGATCACCCGCACCTGAATGCCCTCCTGCTCCAGGGCGTCGGCCGCGGCCAGTGCCTCGTGCACGGTGACGCCCGCCGCGACGAGGGTCAGCCGGTCGCGGTCGGAGGAGCGCAGCACCTTGCTCCCGCCGACCGGGAACTCCTCGTCGGGTCCGTAGATCACCGGGCTCGCGCCGCGCGAGGTGCGCAGGTAGCGGATGCCCTCCAGGCCGGCCATGGCGCCGACGAGCCGCGCGGTCTGGTTGGCGTCGCACGGGTAGAGCACGGTCGAGCCGTGCACCGCCCGCATCATGGCCAGGTCCTCCAGGCCCATCTGGCTGGGCCCGTCCTGGCCGATGGCGACGCCCGCGTGCGAGCCGACGAGGTTGATGCCCGAGCCGCTGACGGAGGCCATCCGGATGAAGTCGTACGCCCGGGTGAGGAAGGCCGCGAAGGTGGCGGCGTACGGCACCCAGCCGCGGGACGCGAGCCCGACCGAGGAGGCGACCAGCTGCTGCTCGGCGATGTAGCACTCGAAGTAGCGGTCGGGGTGCTCCTTGGCGAAGAACTCGGCGCGGGTGGAGTCGCCGACCTCGCCGTCGAGGGCGACGATGTCGCCGCGGCCGGTGCCGAGGGCGGCCAGCGCCTCGCCGAAGGCGTTGCGGGTGGCGACCTCCTCGCCCTTGTCCCACCTCGGGAGCTCGACGTCGCCGGTGTGGACGGAGTGCAGCATGCGGGTGGCCGGCGGCTCCTGCACCCGCACGCGGAGATCGCGGGAGCCGCCGAGTTCGGCGATCGCCTCCTCCGCCTCCGGCAGCGGCTTGCCGTGCAGGCCCTCGCGGTCCTGGACACCCTCGACACCCTTGCCCTTGAGGGTGCGGGCGAGGATCGCGGTGGGCTGGCCCTTGGTGGAGGCGGCCTCTCCGTAGGCGCGGTCGACGGCGTCCACATCGTGGCCGTCGACCTCGATGGTGTGCCAGTCGAAGGCCTGGAAGCGGCGGGCGTAGGCGTCGAGGTCGTGGCCGTGCCGGGTGGGACCGCGCTGGCCGAGCCGGTTGACGTCGACGATCACGGTGAGGTTGTCCAGGTGTTCGTATCCGGCGTGCTCGGCGGCCTCCCACACGGACCCCTCGGCCAGCTCGCTGTCGCCGCACAGCACCCAGGTGCGGTAGCCGGTGCGGTCCAGCCGCTTGCCGGCCAGCGCGATGCCCACCCCGACGGGCAGGCCCTGGCCGAGCGAACCAGTGGCCGTCTCGACCCACGGCAGGCGCTGCGGGGTGGGGTGCCCTTCGAGGCGGCTGCCCAGCTTGCGGAAGGTGAGCAGCTCCTCGTCGTCGAGGGCGCCGGCCGCCTTGTACGCGGCGTACAGCAGCGGCGTGGCGTGGCCCTTGGACAGGACGAAGCGGTCGTTGCCGGGGTGGGCCGGGCGGTCGAAGTCGTAGCGGAGGTGGTGTGCGAACAGCACGGCCACCAGGTCCGCAGCGGACATCGACGACGTCGGGTGCCCGGATCCCGCCGCGGCGGCGGCGCGAACACTGTCCACACGCAGCTGCTGTCCGAGGTCGGTGAGTTCACCGGTGTTCATGAGTCTCCCTTCGCGGAGTCGTCCGGGGGGTCGGTTCGTTTCACGGGGCCGGGGGCGGCGTCGGTGCCTGTGCCTGTGCCTGTGCCTGTGCCTGTGCCTGTGCCTGTGCCTGTGCCTGTGCCTGTGCCTGGCGGAGGCTGACCGGCCGGGGGTTCGGGGGCAGGTTGATTCTTGGCAGGCTCACCGCCGGGCTGGTTCCTGGCCGGCTCACCGCCGGGCTGGCTCTTCGCCGGCTCACCGCCGGGCTGGCTCTTGGCACGCTCACCACCCGACTGGTTCCTCACGGGCTCACCACCCGGCTGATTCCTCGCAGGCTCACCACCCGGCTGATTCCTCGCAGGCTCACCACCCGGCTGATTCCTCGCAGGCTCACCACCCGGCTGATTCCTCGCAGGCTCACCACCCGGCT
>NZ_JBVIPD010000002.1:0-121386 GCF_055578235.1 Streptomyces sp. NPDC033136 | reverse complement strand
CTGATTCCCGGCCGGTCCGGCACCAGGGCGCCCCTTCGCCGTCTCCGCCTCGGAGCGCGGCTCCGCGCCCCCGGGTCCGGGACGCACCTGCGTCGCCCCGGACCCGGGCTGCCCCTTCGCGGGCTCATCGCCGGACCGGGCCCCCTCGGGCTCCCCGGTGCCGGTCCCCCCGTCCTCCGTGTCCGCCGCGAGCGCCGCCCCCGGGCCGGACCGGGCGCTCGTCTCCTGGCGTGGCCCGGGCCCGCCCGGCACCCGGGCCACCTCGGGCGAGGACGTGTCCAGCGGCACGGACCAGGACCGTACGAGCCCCAACTGCACGGCCTGACGCGGCAGTACCGCGTCGAGCAGCCAGTCGGCGGCGACGCGGACGCGGTTGCCTGGCATGGCGGCGAGGTGGTAGCCGCGCGTCACCGCACCCGCCGGCACGCCGGAGAGGGTCACGCCGAGCGGATTGGCGGCGGCCTTCGCACCGCCCAGATCGACGACGAACCCCAGATCGCGATGGCGGTACGGCTTGCGCGTGCCGCCGAGGCCGAGCGACGCGGCGACGTTCTCGGCCGCGATCGCGCCGTGCCGCCAGGCGTGCTGCGCGGTCATCGGCGTGTAACTGCCCGGGTTCTGCAGATCGGGCACCGCGGCCACGTCACCGCACGCGAACAGCTCGGGCCGGCCCGGCACCTGCAGGTGCGGGTCGACGAGCAGCCGCCCCTTCTCCATCGGCAGTCCGAGGGACTCGACCAGCGGGTCGGGCCGTACGCCCACGCACCACACCAGTGTCCGGGACTCGACGAACTCGCCGTCGGTCAGCACGACCCCGTCGTGCGTGGCCTCCTTGACGGAGGTGCCCATCCGCACGTCCACGCCGCGCTGCCGCAGTACCCGGTCGGCGGTGGCGGACAGTTTCTCGTCCATCTCGGGCAGGACCCGCGGCGCCACGTCCAGCAGCATCCAGCGCGGCCGCATGCCCTGCCGCAACGGGTGCTTGCGGACCTGCGCGTCGGTGAACATCTGCCCGTGCGCGGCGACCTCGGTGCCGGTGTATCCCGCGCCGACCACGACGAAGGTGCACCGGGCGGCGCACGTATCCGGATCGTCGGCGGCGGCCGCGAGCTCCACCTGCCGGGTCACGTGGTCCCGCAGGTACAGCGCCTCGGGCAGCCCCCGGAACCCGTGCGCGTGCTCGGCGACGCCCGGGATGGGCAGCAGTTTGTTGACGCTGCCCGCGGCCAGCACCAGCCGGTCGTAGGCGAGGGTGCCGCCCTCGCCCTCGGGACCGGTGTAGTGCAGGGTGCCGTCGTCGAGGTCGATCCGGTCGGCCTCGCCCAGCACCAGCCGGATGTTCGGCAGCGTGTCCGACAAGGAGACGGTGACCCGGCGCGGCTCCAGGATGCCGGCGGCGACCTGGGGCAGCAGGGGCAGATACAGGAAGTAGTCGGTCGGGTTCAGCAGGGTGATGTGGGCCCGGCCCCGGGTGATCCGGGACAGGGTGCGGGCGGTGCGGTACCCGGCGAAGCCGGCACCGACGATCACGATGCGGGGTCGACTCACGGTCGCTCGCCTCCGGCGCTGTCGCGTAGCTCGGCAGCCTTCCGCGTCCCCCTGGCCAGGGCACCCAAACGTCCGGCGGGGCCAAGCCGCCCCCACGGCGCCGGTTTCCGGCCCCGTGCGCGGGTAACCCGGTGCGGGATACGGACCCCCCACGTCGCGGAGGCACTCCCCCATGCCCGAGTACGGCTACTTCCTCTCGTGCGAGCAGTACGGCCCCGCCGAGCTGATCGAACAGGCGCGCATGGCCGAGCAGGCCGGTTTCCAGGCGCTGTGGATCTCCGACCACTACCACCCGTGGAACGACGAGCAGGGCCAGAGCCCGTTCGTGTGGTCGGTGATCGGCGCGCTGTCCGAGGCGGTGTCCCTGCCGGTCGAGACAGCGGTGACCTGCCCGACGGTGCGGATGCACCCGGCGGTGGTGGCGCAGGCCGCGGCGACCAGCGCGGTGATGACGGACAACCGCTTCCGGCTGGGCGTCGGCTCCGGCGAGGCCCTCAACGAGCACATCCTGGGCGACCACTGGCCGCCGGCCCACGTCCGTCTGGACATGCTGGAGGAGGCCGTCCAGGTGATGCGCCGGCTGTTCACCGGCGAGGAGGTGAACCACCACGGCCCGCACTACACGGTGGAGAACGCTCGCCTGTACACCGTCCCTGACGAGCCGATCCCGATCGACATCTCCGGCTTCGGCCCGGCGGCGACCCAGCTCGCGGCCCGTGTCGGCGACGGCTACATCACGGTCATGCCGGACGAGACCATGGTGGAGCAGTACCGCAAGGGCGGGGGCGGCGGAAAGCTGGTCAGCGGCGGCACCAAGGTCTGCTACGGCACCGACAAGGATGAGGCCGTAGGCACCGTCCACCGGCTCTGGGCGAACGAGCAGCTGCCGGGTGAGCTGGGCCAGGTGCTGCCGTCCCCGAAGCACTTCGAGCAGGCGCAGCAGCTGGTCACCGAGGACATGGTGCGCGAGAACCGGGTGTGCGGCGACGACGTGGACGAGCACGTGGCGGAGCTGAAGCAGTTCGCCGACGCGGGCTTCGACCGGGTCTACGTCAACCAGATCGGCCCCGACCTGCGCGGCTTCTTCGACTTCTACCGCACGAAGGTGCTGCCGCAGCTCCAGGAGTCCCTCTGACAAGGGCTGACAAGGGCTGACAAGGGCTGAGGAGAGCTGACGGGGGCTACGGCCGGCGAGGGCCGGCGAAAATCAGGAGGCGGCAGAGGCACCGGGTCGCCTAGAGTCGCCGGCATGTCTGTACGCCGTCGTATGCGTGACGCCCTGCCGGACGCGATGCGTGCCCGTGACAAGACCGCGGTGAGTGCCCTGCGCGGCACGCTGGCCGCGCTGGACAACGCCGAGACGGTGCCCGTGGACGCGACCGCGCCGCGGGCCGCGGCGCTCGAGGCGTCGCCGGTCGGTGCGGGTGCCACGGAGGCACCGCGGCGTGAGCTCAGCGAGGACGAGGTGCTCGACGTGGTGCGCGCCGAGACGGCCGAACGGCTGGAGGCGGCGGCCCGGTTGACCGCCCCGGCGCATGCCACTCGGGCCGCACGGCTCCGGGCCGAGGCGGCCGTGCTGCGGCGGTTCCTCGACGGCGCCGAGGGCCTCGCGGGCCTCTCAAAAAACGCGTAGCAGGCCGGCTAGGGCCTGTTGTGAAAGTGGCGTCTGCCGCGCGACGCCCGGCACGCCCTCTCGCCGCACCGTCCGAAAGCCCGAGTACGCCCAGTACGAGTGCTTCCGGACGGCACTCCCCCAAGCTCTTCGAGCAGGGGGTACCCCCAGAGCACGCACCGGACGCCGCGCGGCCGCCCTTCGGGCGACGACGCCACTTTCGCAACAGGCCCTAGCGGCGGACCGCCCCGGCCAGCTTGCGGGCCGCCAGTGCCCCCGCCCCCACGGTGAGGGCGGCGCCCATCCATGCCCGGTTGCGCGACACCCACTGCTGGGGACTGTCGTCCGTGGCCTCGTCGTCGAAGCGTCCGTGCGCGCCGAAGTCCCGCCCGTGCGGCCCGTCCGCGGGGGCCCACAGGTTCGCGGGCCCGTCGTGCGCGCCCTCCTCCTGCTGGGCGTCGACGTTCGTACGCCCCAGATAGCGGTCCAGCAGCCCGGGGACGACCGCGTTGGCGACGAGCGTGGCGACGGTGGAGCCGCCCACCCAGTACTCCCGGCGCCGGGCGTGCGCCGAGGCGTGCACGATCGCCCGGGCCGCGACCTCCGGCTGGTACACGGGCGCCACGGGCCGGGCCCGCCCCGGCATCCGGTTCAGCACCCAGTCGAACTGCGGGGTGTTGAGGCCCGGGAGTTGCACCATGGTCGTCCGCACTCCGCTGCGGGCGTGCAGCAGTTCGCAGCGCAGGGACTCGTTGAAGCCCTGGATCGCGTGCTTGGCCCCGCAGTACGCCGACTGCAGCGGAATACCCCGGTAGGCCAGGGCGGAGCCGACCTGGACGATCGTTCCGCGGTCGCGCGGCCGCATGTGCCGCAGGGCGGCCCGGGTGCCGAACACGTAGCCCAGGTAGGTCACTTCGGTGACGCGGCGGAACTCGTCCGGGGCGACCTCCGTGAACGGCGCGAACACCCCGGTGAAGGCGTTGTTGACCCAGACGTCGATGTGTCCGTACGTGTCGACGACCTGCTGGGTGGCGGCGTCGACGGCCTGGGCGTCGGAGACGTCCACGCAGACGACGAGCGCCTCTCCCCCGGCGCGCCGCACGTCGTCCGCCGCGGCGGCGAGTCCCTCACGTCCCCGGGCGAGCAGGGCGACCTTGTCGCCGCGCGCGGCGAAGGCCCGGGCCGTGGCCCGTCCGACCCCGCCACTGGCTCCGGTCACCACGACCACGCGGCCGTGCCCGTGCGGTGTTCCCGTCGTGCTCATCCGCCATCACGCCCCGTGGCGGGGTACGTCCGGGTCGTCCGCGGGCCGCGGGGGCACCGCGTTCCGCGCGGGGCCGGGCGGGGCCGGCGGCACGGGCGGATACGGCAGACCGCCGGCGGCCGCGGCGGCCTGGCCCGCGCCCTCATGGCCCGGGACCGTCCCGGCAGCGTGCCCGGGACCCGGCCGGGACGGCCGGGCCATGCCGCGCAGCACGAACGCCGCGACCCCCAGGAGCGCGGCGGTGATCAGTGCGGCGGCCCAGTCGGGCAGGCCCAGGGCGAGTGCCAGCCCCACGGCGAGCGCGAGGGCCGCGCCCGCGTACAGGGCCAGGGCGCCGGACGCGGCATACAGCGCGGCCTTGCGGCGCTGCTTGCGCGTCTGCTCGCGCAGTTCGTCCCGGACGGTCTCGCGCGCCACCTGTGCCAGTTCGTCGACCAGATGCCTGTCCAGATGCTCCAGGTGATCCAACGGCTTCATGCCCGGCCGGGTACCCTCGCCCCCCAGCACATAACTAGGCTCGTCCGCATGGAGATTCTGGGTGCCACACTGCGCGTCTGCGTCGACGACCTCGAGACCGCGATTCCCTTCTACGAGCGGCTGGCGGGCGGCAGAGCCCAGCGCTTCGAACGGGGCGATGTCCAGGTGGCGGCGATCGGCTGCTTCCTGCTGATGAGCGGCCCGCCGGCCGAACTGGAGGTGCTGCGCAAGGTGGCGGCGACGATCGCCGTCACGGACGTCGAGGAGACCCACAAGGTGCTGACCGGGCTGGGCGCCCACATCGTCGCGGGGCCCATCGCCTCGCCGGCGGGCCGCAACCTGATCGCGCTCCATCCGGACGGGTCGGTCTACGAGTACGTGGACCGCCACGCCTGAGCCCGTCCGGGGCCGCTCAGCGCCGCCCCGGCTTCCTGATCATCTCGGTGGTGATCGCCCAGCGTTCGTGGTCGCGCCAGGCCCCGTCGACGAACAGCATCTGCGGTGAGAAGCCCTCCAGGCGGAAGCCGCAGGCGCGGGCCAGGGCGATCGACGCGGCGTTGCGCGGCTGGACGTTGATCTCCAGCCGGTGCAGCCGCAGCGGGCCGAACGCGTACCCCACGACGAGGTCCAGCCCTTCGCGCATCAGCCCGCGCCCGGCGGCGTGCGCGAAGGCGCCGTAGCCGAGGGCCCCGGACTGGAAGCCGCCCTCGACGATGTTGTTGATGTTGATGAAGCCGCCGACGGCCCCGTCGCTCTTCTCACAGACCAGGAACCCGGCCTTGGAGGGGTCCTCGATGAGCCGCCCGGCGTACGCGGTGTACGCCGGGGCGGTGTCGGGCGGGAAGAGCCACGGGTGGTGCAGATCCTTGCTCTCTCGCGCGCGGGCGGTGAACTCGGCACCGTCGTGGTAGGTGAAGTGGCGTATGCCCACCCGGGGGCCTTCGGAGAGGTAGCGGGATGCGTTGTGCGGCACCCCGCCACAGTAACCGCGCCGGCCGCGGCTCCCCAGCCGTGCCGTCAGGGCCCGGCGACCGGCAGCCGGAGCGTCCCGGTGTCGCGGGGGCCGCCGACCACCGTCACCGGCTTGATCCCCTGGTTGCCGAAGCAGGCGCCGTCGCTCGCCGCGATCACGAACCGCAGCCGGTGGCCCGTGTCGTTCCGGTGCACGATGCCGGGCAGCGCGACGGTGAAGCTCTTGGTCACGTCCGGGACCCGGGCCGGTGCGGCCAGGCGGCGCACCAGGGTGCGGGTGCCGTCGCGGGCGATGTCGTAGATCCGCTGAAACCGGCGAACACCTTCGGTCCGGCCGCCCGCATCGCGTCCCAGTCGAGCAGGTCGACCATGCGCTGCGCCCCGTAGCCGCCCCGGGCGCACAGCACCGCCGCGACGGACGGATCGCACCAGGCGTCCCGCAGGTCGGCGGCCCGCTGCGCGTCCGTACCGGCCAGGTAGTCCAACTCCTCGTGCCGGGCGAGCACATGAGGTGCCACCACCGGGTCGAGGTCCCAGCCGCGCAGGACGTCGAGCCCGGCCTGGAGCCGCTCCTCGGGCACCGGCCCGCTGGGCGCTACGACGGCGACGCGGGCGCCGGGGGCGAGCCGGGGCGGTCGCAGCAGCGGTCTCACCCGAGTCCCAGGGTCGGAATACCGGGCGGGTCCAGGCGGAACACCTGGGCGTAGAGGGAGAGTTCGGCCTCCAGGGCGCGCACCATGGTCTCGGCCCTGCGGAATCCGTGCCCCTCTCCCTCGAAGGCGAGGTAGGCGTGCGGCACCTTCCGGCCCTCCAGCCGGGCCAGGAACCGCTCGCACTGGACGGGCGGGCAGATCACGTCGTCCAGGCCCTGGAGCAGCAGGAACGGCACGCGGAGGCGGTCGGCGTGGGCGGCGGGCGAGCGCTCCGCGTACCGCGCGGGCACCTCGGCGAGCGGCCCGATGAGGCTCTCCAGGTACTGCGACTCGAAGTCGTGGGTCTCCCCCGTGCCCCAGCCGGTGAGGTCGAGGACGGGGTACTTGATGGTGCCGCAGGCGTAGACATCGGTCGTGGTGAGCGAGGCGGCCGCGGTCCAGCCGCCCGCGCTGCCGCCCTGGACGGCGAGCCGGTCGCGGTCGGCGGTGCCCTCGCCGGCGAGGGCCAGGGCGACGGCGGCGCAGTCCTCGACGTCGACCACGCCCCACTGCTCGCGCAGCCGCTCGCGGTACGGGCGCCCGTAGCCGGTGGAGCCGCCGTAGTCGACCTCGGCGACGCCGATGCCGCGCGAGGTGAAGTAGGCGATCTCCAGGTCGAGCACGAGCCCGGCGCGGCCGGTGGGCCCGCCGTGCGCCCGGACGACGTACGGCGGCAGTTCGTCGCCGGGTGCGACGCAACCGGGGTGGTGCGGCGGGTAGATGTGGGCGTGGATGTCGCGTCCGTCGGGTCCGGTGAAGGTCCGGATCTGCGGTTCGGGGTAGAACGCGGGGTCCACGGCGTCGTCGTGCTCCGCGCCGATGACGCGGGCGTGGCCGGTGCGGGCGTCCAGCTCGACGACCTCGTACGCGCTGCGCGGGCTGGCGCCGACGGCGACGACCCGGTCGCCGTGCGCGGCGAGGGTGGGTGCGAACTCGGTCCAGGGTCCGGCCGCGTCGACGACCTCGCCGGTCTCGGGGTCCAGGATGCCGAGGGCGGTGGCGCCCCGGCCGTGGACGACGGCGATCAGGCCGCTCTCCAGCGGCGTGAACCACCGGGAGCCCAGCTTCCACAGCGCCCCGCCGAACTCCTCCTCGCGCGGGCACAGCGGCTCCCCGTCGAGGTAGAGGTTCCACCAGCCGGTGCGGTCGCTCGCGTGCAGCAGGCGGCCGTCGTGGGTGAAGCCGGCCTGGGCGATGGACTCGTCCGGCCCGCCGGCCACGGTCCGGGCGCCGTGCAGGGTGCCGTCCGGGCCGACGTCGGCGAGGACCAGTTCGGTGCCGTCCCACGGCATGCGGGGGTGGTCCCAGGCGAGCCAGACCGCCTTCCGCCCGTCGGGCGACAGCTTCGGCCCGGTGACGAACCGGTGCCGGTCGTCGGTGAGTTCGCGTACGGCCTCCCGGTCCTGGGCGGCGGAGCCGTCCAGCGGTACGGCGGCCAGGACGCGGCGCACGTCGCTGGGGCCGTCGCCGGTGAACTCCTCCAGCACGCACCACACCTCGCCCCGCTCGGGCCGCGGCAGCGGCTCCGCCCAGCGCAGACCGCCGCCCACCGGGGAGACGGGCGTGAGCGGACGGGGTTCGCCGCCCGGCTCCCAGCGGTACAGCCGCTGGTCGGCGAAGTTCACGAACACCACCAGCGGGCCGCTGTCGCGGGCGAGGGCGGCCCACGGGTGTCCGCCGTACTCGATGACCCGGCTGCGCACGTTCCACGGGGCGGGCAGCAGGCACTCCTCCCGGCCGTCGGCGTGCCGGCGCACCAGGGCGCGGCGGCCGCCCTCGGCGGGGCGCGGTTCGGTCCACCACGCCTCGTCGCCGACGAAACCCACGTACTCCGGGTGCCCGTCGTGCGCGGCGGCCAGGGCCGCGTCGATGGGCGAGGGCCACGCCCCGTACGCCAGCGTCCGCACTGCCTTCCCCCGCTCGCCTAGACCGTCCGCAGGAACCGGTCGAGCACGCGGACGCCAAAGTGCAGTGCCTCGACCGGTACCCGCTCGTCGACCCCGTGGAACATCGCGCCGTAGTCGTAGCCCTCCGGCAGCTTCAGCGGAGTGAAGCCGTAGCCGGTGATGCCGAGGCGCGAGAACTGCTTGGCGTCCGTGCCGCCGGACATGCAGTAGGGCACGACATGCCCCTCCGGCGCGAACTCCTCGACGGCGGCCCGCATCCGGGCGTACGTCGCCGACTCCACGGGCGATTCCAGGGCGACCTCCCGGTGGTGGAACTCCCACTCCACGTCCGGCCCGGTGAGCCGGTCGAGCGTGGCGCCGAACTCCTCCTCGCCGCCGGGCAGATACCGGCCGTCGACGTAGGCCACGGCCTCGCCGGGGATCACGTTGACCTTGTAACCGGCCTCCAGCATCGTCGGGTTGGCGCTGTTGCGCACGGTCGACTCCACGAGCTTCGCGGCGGGGCCCAGCTTGTCGAGCAGCGCGTCGACGTCCGTCAGGTCGCTGTCGATGCCGTAGAGCGCGGCGAGTTCGGTGAGCGCCGCGCGTACGGTCGGGGTGGGCCGCAGCGGCCACTCGTGCTCGCCGATCCGGGTGATGGCGGCCGAGAGCCGGGTCACCGCGTTGTCCCGGTTCACCTTGGAACCGTGCCCGGCGCGTCCGCGCGCGGTGAGCTTCAGCCAGGCGGTGCCCCGCTCCCCGGCCGCGATCGGGTAGATCTCCCGCCCGCTGCCGTCGTGGAACGTGAAGGCGCCCGACTCGCTGACGCCCTCGGTGCAGCCCTCGAAGAGCGCGGCGTGCTCGTCGGCGAGGAATCCGGAGCCGTCCTCGGCGCTGTCCTCCTCGTCCGCGGTGAACGCGATGACGACGTCCCGCCGGGGCCGGACCCCGCGCCGGGCCCAGGCGCGCACGACGGAAAGGATCATCGCGTCCATGTTCTTCATGTCGACGGCGCCCCGGCCCCAGACGACCCCGTCGCGGACCTCCCCGGAGAACGGGTGCACGCTCCAGTCGGCGGCCGCGGCGGGCACGACGTCCAGATGACCGTGGAGCAGCAGCGCGTCGGCCGAGGGGTCGGTGCCCTCGACGCGGGCGACGACGTTGGTCCGCCCCTGGGTGCGCTCCAGCAGGGTCGGCTCGATGCCGGCCTCGGCGAGCCGCGCGGCGGCGTACTCGGCGGCGGGCCGCTCCCGGCAGTCGCCCCCGCCCCGGTTGGTGGTGTCGATCCGGATCAGGTCGGACGTGAACGTCACGACCTCGTCCAGCGCCTGCTCGTCCACCCGCTCAGCCATACTGCTCCTCCACCGCGGCCGAGACGATCGTGGTGACCGCCTTGAAGGCGCGGATGCCCTCGTACATGGTCTCGCTGGTGTAGGCCACCTTCCGCTCCGCGATCCGGTCCACGCCCGGCACGACGGTGGCGGCCATCGCCAGGTGCTCCGCGTCGAACTCTACGGCGACGGTGAACGGGCCGCCGCGCACGGGTTCGTACCGCACCGCCAGTGCGGCGGCCTCTTTTGCCGCCGCCCGGATGTCGGCCGCGGTGCGGGCGGGCGTACGGCACACGGCCGCGTACCGCGAAACGTGGTCCTTGACGGCGACCTTCAGCGCCTCGGGCGCGTACCCGAGCGCGTCCTCGCAGGCGACGTCGTCCCCGGTGACCAGTACGACCGGCACCCCGAACTCGGCGACGACATGCGCGTTGAGCAGCCCCTCGCTGGCCCGTACGTCGTTGAGCCACACGCCCGTGACCTGGTTCGCGAGGTAGGTGTGGGCGAGGACTCCCTCCATGCCGGCGCCCGCGTGGTAACCGACGAACGCGATGCCGTCGACGTCGCCGTGCTGCACGCCCTCCACCATGGACAGCGCCTTGTGCCGCCCGGTGAGCAACTGGACCCGCTCGTCCAGCTGCTCCAGCAGCAGGTTGCGCATCGTCGAGTGCGCCTCGTTGACGATCACCTCGTCGGCGCCGCCGTCGTGGAAGCCCAGAACGGCGGCGTTGACGTCGGAGGTGAACAGCGAGCGGCAGCGCTCCCACTGGGACGCGCCGGGCATCACGTCGTCCGGCCAGGTGACGCCGGTGGCGCCCTCCATGTCGGCGCTGATGAGGATTCTCATGACGAGCCGTCCCGGGTGGAGATCTTCATGGCTCGTCACGTTACGCGCTGCGAGCGGAACCGGCTACGACGTCACCAGCGGATCGGCAGGCCGGCGAGGAACGAGGTGAGCCGGTCGGCGAGGAGCCGGTGGTCACGGGCCGAGTAGTGCCAGTGGCAGCCGGTGTGGTCCAGGCCGGTGGCGTCGAGGGACCAGTAACGGACGCGGCGGTCGCCCGCGCCGGCACGATCCTGGACGACCTGCTCGACGTGTCCGGCGAACGGCCCGGTGCCGACGGCCAGGAGCGTGGTTCTCGGCCCGTAGCGGGTCCGCAGCTTGTCGAGGAAGCCGCTGTAGGCGCCGCGGTAGGCGGCGGCGAGGCTCTCCTGCGTCCACGGCTCGCCCGGGTTGAGCGGCGTCGAGAAGTCGTTGGTGCCGAGGTACACCACGACGAGCTGCGGGCGCCAGGTCCCGGGGTTCTGCCAGACGTCGCCCGGCACGTTCTGCAGCGCCCGGTCATAGTAGGTGCGGTAGGTGGTGTCCGGGCTGCCTCCGTTGTAGTTGCGCACCATACCCAGGCCCGAGTACGCGTTGATCTGGTAGTCCGCCCGGAGCCGCCGGGCGGTGAGGGCGCCGTAGCTCACATCGGCGTTGGTGGAGCGCTTGAGCTGCTCGCCGTCGCAGTCGCGGGACGCCGAGAGGTTGCCGTAGCCGGCGGTGAGGGAGTCGCCGACGAACTCGATCTGGCGGCTGCGCGCGGCCGGTCTGGCCAGAACGGCACCTCCGGGCGCGGCGACGAAGCCGCCGAACGCGCTGGTGCTCCACGGGGTGTCGTTGCGTTTGACGAGCCGGACGGTGTGCACGCCGTTGCGCAGACCGTTGACCCAGTGAGTGGTCCTGCCGGGCGTGACGAGGGTCGCGACCGTCGCTCCGTCGACCTGGACGTCGTAGTCGGCGGCGGGGTCGTCGAGCACGATACCCACGCCGGTGCCCCGGACCCGGCCCTCGAAGTAGACGCCGGGCCAGCTGTACTGGAGCACGTTCCCGGCGTCCTTGACGCGTCCGGCGGTGTGCACGCTCGCCGTCACGCCGTGCGGGTGCGGGTGTGGGTGCGGGGCGGCGGCGGTGGCTACGGCGGACGTACCGAGCAGCACCATCGACGCCGCCGGGGCGAGCAGCATCCGGATCCAGGGCAATGGCATGAGTGTCCTCCGGACGGCGAGGCGGGCGCGCGGGAAGAGTGACCGTACATCGACAAAACCGTCGTCCACCAGGCCGCTTCCGGTCACCGCCGGAGCCGGCCGAACCGGAGGGGCGGGAGCGCCTCGGGCCGCCGCCCGGTGACGGCGGACGCGGGTCGCCGGCCCGCCGCTTCAGCCCGTGCGGCCCGCCACCAGCCACGTGGACGGCAGCTCGATGCGCGTGCCGTCGGGTCGGTACTCCGTGGTCCTCAGGGGCAGTTCACCACTCGCCAGGACGGCGAGACCGGCCGAGCGCAGATACTCGGGCACGACCTCATCGGAGACCTCGCCGGGTGCGATGCCGTGCCGGAACACGGGCGCGAGCTTGGCCGGGGGGCCGCCCGGGCCGCTCGCCAGGCCCATCAGCACGGGCTTGGCGGCAGCCGAGAGTTCCACCAGGAAGGCGCGGCCCCGGTCACCGACGAGCGTGGCGATGCCGTCGACCAGCGCCTGCCGGTCGTCCGGCCGGCACTGGTGCAGGACACCCCGCATGTAGACGTTGGTGTCGCCGAGTTCCGCGTGCAGGGCCTGGGCGGCGCTCTTCTCGGCGGCGTCCAGCTGCCGGTACGAGGCCTGCCCCGCCGGGTCGGTCTGCCGGGCGTGGTCGAGTGCGGCGGCGGACAGGTCGGCGCCCAGGACCCTCGGGAAGCGGTCGGCGAGGAAGCGGGTCTGGGTGCCGTTGCCGCAGCCGAGGTCCACCAGCGGCAACGCGGGTTCGGCCAGGTACGGTTCGAAGAGGGCCAGATGCGGTCCGGCCGTCAGGACCGGTTCGGCGTCCCAGAACACCGCCCCGGGTTCGCCGGGCGCCTCACGCCAGAACCCCTCCCAGGCCTCCCGGTACCGATTGGTCACGCTCATGCCCAACTCCCCAGGGTGCGAACGGATCCCGCCGTGCGACGGGCGAGTACGGTGTATCGCGCCCCGGGCACGGCCACAAGGACGCGGCACGTACCTTCACTTCATTCCACTTCGTGTTCGGGCCGCCGGTCACCGGCGGCGCGGCAGAGTCAGCTCGAACCAGACCGTCTTGCCAGTCTTGGTCCGGCTGGTGCCCCACTCCCGGGCCAGCGTGCTGACGACCCTGAGACCGCGTCCGGCGTCCTCGAGCGGGCCCGTGCCGAGCAGCGTCGGCAGCTCGTGGTCGTCGTCCTCCACCTCGCACAGCAGGGTGTCGCCTCGGACGAGACGCAGGTCGACGGGGCGCGCGTGGGCATGCCGTACGGCGTTGGTGACGAGTTCGCTGACCATCAGCTCGGCGGGCGCGGTCAGCTTCGCCAGACCCCAGTCGTGGAGTTGCTCCCGGACCGCCGCGCGGGCCCGGCCCACCTCGGCCGGGTCGAGGGCGATGCGCCATTCGGCGACGTCGTCCGCCTCGACGCCGTTGAGGCGGGCCATCAGCAGGGCGACGTCGTCCTTGCGGCCGCCGCGGGTGTTGAGGGACCGGATGATCGTGTCGCAGGCGTCGTCCATGGACGCGGCCGGGTGGGCGGCGGACTCGCAGAGCGCCGCGAGACCCACCCCGATGTCCTCACCGCGCACCTCGACCAGCCCGTCCGTGCACATCACCAGCCGGTCGCCGGGCTCCACGCGCACGCGGACCGTCTCGAAGGGCACGCCGCCGACGCCGACGGGCGCTCCGGTGGGCAGGTCCAGCAGCTCGCTTCGGCCGTCGCCGGCACGGACCAGGACGGGCGGGACGTGACCGGCGTTGGCGAGGTGCAGCTCGCCCGCGATCGGGTCGTAGACGGCGTACAGGCAGGTCGCGAGGTAGGTGTCGCCGAGTCGCTGGGCGAGGTCGTCGAGGTGGCGCAGCAGTTGGGCGGGCGGCAGGTCGAGTCCGGCCATGGTCTGCACGGCCGTGCGCAACTGGCCCATCATCGCCGCTGAGTTCAGGCCGTGGCCCATGACGTCGCCGACGACGAACGCCGTGCGCCCGCCGTGCAGTTTCACCGCGTCGAACCAGTCGCCGCCGACCCGTCCGAGCAGGGTGCCCGGCAGATAGCGGGTGGCGATGTCGCAGCCCGCCATGCGGGACGGGATGTGCGGCAGCATGCTGTCCTGGAGCGTCTCGGCGACGTTCTCCTGCAAGGTGTACATGCGCGCGTTGTCGAGCACGAGGCCCGCGCGGGCGGCGAGTTCGGCGCCGGTGACGCGGTCCATGTCGTTGAAGACGGGCCGCTCCGGGTGCCGCAGCAGGATCATGAACCCGAGGACGACATGGCGCGCCTTCAGCGGGACGACCAGCATGGAGCGGCCGGTGATGAGCGGCCGGATGTCGCGCTTCTCGAACTGCGCGGCGACAGCGTGCCCCATCTCCTCGCTGATGCGCGGCACGAGGACGGGCTCACCGCTGGTCATGCACTGGAAGAACGGGGTGTGGGCGGGGAACGGCATGGCCTCGCCGACCGGCACGACGTCGTCCCAGCGGCCGGGTTCGTCGGTGTGCTCGACGGCGACCCGGTGCCACATCGTGGTCGTGTCGGGCACGCCGTCCCCGAACTCCTCACCGGCGACGACCTGTTCGCGGAGATAGGTCCCGGCGACGTCGGTGAAGCGGGGCACGACGGCCTTGCTGACCTCGATGATCGTGCGGGCCAGGTCGAGGGAGGTGCCGATGCGGCCGCTGACCTCGTTGAGGAACTCCAGGCGCTCGCGGACGGCGGCGTACTCGAGGTCCTCGCCCTCGTCGCGCAGGTCCTTGGGCACGGGCTCACCGGCGGCCAGGGCCCGCGCGGCCCGCTCGCGGCGCGCCTTGCGCTCGGCGCGCCGGGCGACGCCCCAGTCGGGCGTGACGGGCACCCGCTCGTTCCGGCTGAACTCCAGGATCGGGTAACCGAGTTCGAGGACCTGACCGACGATGCGGGCGCTCTCGCCGACGCTCATGCTGGGCAGGATCTCGGGCAGCCGGCGGGCGAGGTCCTCCGATCGGGGGAAGTCGGTGTGCAGCGCGAAGCCGGGCGCGATCCGCTCGAAGGCCCCGTCGTCCGCGCGCAGCCCGTCCGCGTCGGCGGCCAGCACGAGAAGCCGCTCGGGCCCGGGTCCGACCAGGGGGTAGGCCCACCACAGGACGTCGACCCGGTGGGCGGCCCCGGGCGCGTCGAGGCGGGCGCGGCCCGCAGCCGGGTAGGAGAGCCCGTGGCCGAGGGACGATTCGAGGTCGGGGCCGGGGCCGTCGGTGCCGTACGGGGTGCTCTCCCGCTCTCCCCGCAGGGCGCCGGAGACGGGGAGCAGGTCGAGGGCCGCGTGGCCGATCGCCTCGTCCTTCGGGACGCCGAACAGGCGCCGTGCGCCCCGGCTCCAGTGGGACACGAGGCCTGCGCGGTCGATCACGACGACGGCCAGCGGGACGCGGCCGGGCTCGGTGGGTTCCGGCACCGTGCCGTGCCCCGCTCCGTCCCGGTCGGTGCGACGGTCCATGGCCAGGCCCTCTCTCCCCACGGATCCGCAAGATCTGTGCCGGCGTCACCACCGTACGGCTCCCTCCGGTGGTGATGTGAGGCAATGCGGGAATTGCTCGCGCGGGGTTCGCACCGGCGCGCGACCCCGCGCGCCGATGCCCGTTCAGTCCTCGTGCCCCAGTTGCAGATCCCGCTCGGTGCGTCCGCCTCCGGGCACGTGGAGGACGGTGGCGACGGGCGGGTAACCGGCCGCGATGACGGTGTACTCCCCGGAGGACAGGTCGGCGAAGCGGAACGTGCCGTCGGGGCCGGTGGTGAGGGTGTCGACGACGTTGCCCGCCACGTCGAGAAGGGTCACACGCGCGTCCTCCACGGGCCGGCCGCCGCCCGCCCGGACGGTGCCGCGCAGGAGGGCGCCGCCGGCCAGTTCGATGTCCCGGCGGGTCTCGCGGGCGGCCTGGACGGTGACGGGGAGCGCGGCCGGGCGGAAGGCGGGGGCGCCGGCGGCGAGGGTGTACTCGCCGGCCACCAGCTCGGTGATGACGTAGCCGCCCTCCCGGCCGCTGCGGGTGGTGGCCACGACCTCGCCGTGCACGTTGGTGAGCGTGACGGTGGCGTCCCGTACGGGCGTGCCGTCGGCGGTGACGACGGTGCCGACGAGGTTCCCGGCGCCGCCGAGGACGATGTCGAGTTCGACGGGGCGTTCGCCGACGGTCACGGAGACCGCCTGCGGCTGGTGGCCGCCGGCCGTGGCGATCAGCACGTACGAGCCCGGGCCGGGGGTGGCCAGCGCGTAGCGTCCGTCCTCGCCGCTCGCGGCGCGCCCGGTCTGCTGTCCGGTGACGTCGATGAGGGTGATCGCCGCGCGGGGCACCACGGTCCCGTCGTGGTGCTGCACCGAGCCGCAGACGGGGACTCCGGCGGCGTACCCGCCGCGCGCCTGCGGAATCCGGGCGTTCCCCGGCACCGTGTCCGGGTCGGTGACAGAGGCGTTGTGGGACACCAGGGGTTTCTCCTTGAGGAAGAGGGCGATGACCAGTCCGAGGACCAGCACCGGCACCAGGTAGAGGAAGATCCGCGGCATGGCGTCGGCGTACGCCCGGACGTAGCCGTCGCGCAGGGCCGGGGGCAGGCTGTGCACGAGCTGCGGCGTGACGGCCTCGGGGTCGGGCAGTCCGGCGCCCGCGCGCGGCGGGAGGCGGTCGGCGAGGGCGTCGGCGAGCCGGTGGGCGAGGAGCGTGCCGAAGACGGCGGCTCCGACGCTGCCGCCGATCTGCCGGAAGTAGTTGTTGGCGCTGGTGGCGGTGGAGAGGTCGGCGGGGCGCACCGAGTTCTGCACGGCGAGGATCAGCACCGGCATCACCATGCCGATCCCGGCGCCGAGGACGGCCATCCAGATGCTGTAGTGCAGCCGGGGCGTGCCGGCCTCCAGGCGGGACAGCAGCCACATCCCGGCGACGGAGAGGGCGCCGCCGAGGATCGGGTAGGCCTTGTAGCGGCCGGTGTGGCTGATGAGCTGCCCGGCGATGACCGAGGCACCGACGATGCCGCCCATCATCGGCAGCATGAGCAGGCCCGACTCGGTGGCGGAGGCCCCGTCGACCATCTGCAGGTAGGTCGGCAGGTAGCTGGCGGCGCCGAACAGCCCGGCGCCGGTCACCAGGCCGACCAGGCCGGTGACGGTGAAGACGGAGTCCTTGAACAGCCGCAGCGGGACGAGGGGTTCGGCGGCGAGGCGCTCGGCGACGAGGAAGAGGACGGTGGCGGCCGCCGCTCCGGCCCCGAGGCCGAGGATCATGCGCGAGTCCCAGGCGTACTCGGTGCCGCCCCAGCTGGTCAGCAGGACCAGGCAGGTGGAGGCGGCGGTCAGCAGCAGCGCGCCGGGGATGTCCAGCCGGGCCTTGACGGCCGGTTTCGGAAGCTTGAGCGCGACGGCGACGACGCCGAACGTGAGAACACCGAACGGCACGTTGACGTAGAAGCACCAGCGCCAGGAGAGGTGGTCCGTGAAGTAGCCGCCGAGCAGCGGTCCGGCCACGGAGGCGAGGCCGAAGGCGGCGCCGATCACGCCCAGGTAGCGGCCGCGCCGCCGGGGCGGCACGATGTCGGCGATGATCGTCTGGACGCCGATCATGAGGCCGCCCGCGCCGACGCCCTGCAGCGCGCGGAACGCGATCAGCTGGTCCATGGTCTGCGCCCGGCCCGCGAGCGCGGAGCCGACGACGAAGACGACGATCGCGAACTGGAAGACGCCCTTGCGGCCTAGCAGATCGCCGAGTTTGCCGTAGATCGGCAGTCCGACGGTGGCGGTGAGCAGGTAGGCGGTGATCGCCCAGGACATCCGGTCCAGGCCGTGCAACTCACCGACGATCTTCGGGAGCGCCGTGGCGACGATCATCTGCTCCAGGGCGGCCAGGAGCAGGGCCGGCATGAGGGCGAGGAAGACCAACCGCACCCGGCGCGGGCTCAGTTGCGCGACCGGAGGCAGCGGTGGTGTGTGGGTGTCGGGAGGCGCCACCGCCGGTTCTTCCTGCGCCAGAGTGATCCCGCCCACCCACCGCTCCCCTCGTCGCGCTGCCGCACAATTCCCGCGTAAAAGCGACAACTACGAGCAAGCGCGACGAGTTACGGCACGAGGCCGAGCCGTACGGAGATCACTCGAACCGGTGAGGGGTACAACACCCTCCGCCGGCCTGAGCTTTGAGGGAGACTACTGCTCGACCTCGGTGGCGAGCCTGGCCAGCATCGCGTCGTAGATCCGGCCGAGGCCCTTGGGTGCGAAGGTCTTCTCGAAGAAGCCGCCGATGCCGCCGGCACCGGTCCAGGTGGTGGTCACGACGACCCGGGCCTTGCCCTCGCCCGCCGGAGTGACCCGCCAGGTGGTGACCATGGAGGAGTTGCGGTCCTTCTCGACCAGTTCGCCGTCAGTGGGCTCGCTGACCTCCAGGAGGCAGTCGCGCACGCGCTTGCTGGTCGCCTGGAGCTTCCAGTGGACGAGGGTGCCCTCACCGTCCCCGCCCTCGCGGACCTCGTACTCGCTGAACTGCTCGGGGAGCAGCTTCGCGCGCGTGCCGCTGTAGTCGGCGAGGGCGTCGAACACCGTCTCCGCGTCCGCCGCGACGATCCGCTCCGTAGTGGCCTCGACCTGCGCCATCGCTTTCCTCCAGGACATGGTTGCTCAGGGGTCGGGGCAAGCCAACCACCCCGCTGCCCGGCCCCCCAAATCGGGGTCGCCGAACCGCGTCCGGGCGGATGTCCGGGCCGGCGTCCGGACCGACATCCGAGCCGACTCAACTTTCGCTCCTTTAGGGACATACGAGCGCATCCGAAGATCCAATTGGGTCAAGAGTTTGACGGAATGAGTTCTTCCGGGACCGCTTTCCGGGACGATGCGGCGAGGACGGTGATCCTCACGGTCCGACATCCCACCGTCCTGGGAGGACTCCATGAGAAAACGCGCAGCCGCGCTGTGCGGCGCCGCCGTCGTCATGGCCGGGACCTTCACGGCCGTCCCCGCCGAGGCGAGCGCACCCGGCACCACCACCACCGCGCACACCGCGCACACCGCGAAGCTCAGCTGGAAGGACTGCGCCACCGAGAACTACCCGACCCTGCAGTGCGCGTCCCTGAAGGTGCCGCTCGACCACCGCAGGCCGCACGGGCGGCAGATCACCCTCGCCCTGTCCCGCGTCCCGCACACGGCCAAGACCTACCAGGGCCCGCTCCTGGTCAACCCGGGCGGCCCCGGCGGCAGCGGTCTGACGCTCGCCGGGTTCGTCGCCTCCTCGCTGCCCGAGAAGGTCGCCACCCAGTACGACGTCATCGGCTTCGACCCGCGCGGCGTGGGGGCGAGCAAGCCCGCCCTGGACTGCAAGCCGGGCCACTTCGGCCCGGTCCGCCCCGACTCCCTGCCGACGACGCCCGCGACCGAGAAGGCCAACCTCGATCGCGCCAGGTCCTTCGCCGCCGCCTGCGGCAAGAAGTACGCGCATCTCCTGCCGTACATCAACACCCCCAGCGCCGTGCGCGACATGGACGCCATCCGGCAGGCGCTGGGCGCGAAGAAGATCAACTACTTCGGATACTCGTACGGCACCTATCTGGGCGCGGTCTACGCCAAGTTCTTCCCGGAGCGGGTCCGGCGTCTGGTCCTGGACTCCGTCGTCGACCCGACCGACGTCTGGTACGAGGCCAACCTCAACCAGGACGTGGCCTTCAACGACCGCCACCGCGCGTTCCTGGCCTGGGTCGCCCAGCACGACGCGACGTACCGGCTGGGCACCGACCCGGAGAAGATCGAGGCCAGGTGGTACGCGATGCGGTCCGCCCTGGCGAAGAAGCCGGCGGGCGGCACGGTGGGCGCCTCGGAACTGGAGGACACCTTCATCCCGGGCGGCTACTACAACGGCTACTGGCCGAGCCTGGCCGAGGCGTTCGCGGCGTACGTGAACGACAAGGACTCCGAGCCGCTGGTCGAGGCGTACGAGAACTTCGGCGCGATCGACGCCTCCGGCGACAACGGCTACAGCGTCTACGCCTCGGTGCAGTGCCGGGACGCGGACTGGCCGCGCGACTGGCGCCAGTGGCGCAAGGACAACTGGGCGGTGCACGAGAAGGCGCCGTTCATGACCTGGAACAACGCCTGGTACAACGCGCCGTGCGCGTTCTGGCCGGCGGAGTCGCTGCGTCCGGTGAACGTCGCCAACGGCAAACTGCCTCCGGTGCTGCTGTTCCAGGCGACCGGCGACGCGGCCACCCCGTACGAGGGCGCTGTGACGGTCCACCGTCTGCTGGCCCGCTCCAGCCTGGTCGTCGAGGAGGGCGGCGGCAACCACGGCATCACGCTGAGCGGGAACGCCTGCCTGGACGAGCACCTGGCGGCGTATCTGACCGACGGCACCGTGCCACGCGGGTACGGTGAGGCGGACGCGACGTGCGCGGCGCTGCCCGACCCGAAGCCGGCGGCGCGGCAGGCGGCCTCGGCGAAGGCGGACTCGGCGAAGGCGGACTCGGCTACCTCGAAGGGTGCGACGCTGCACGGCCTGCTCGGCTTCCGCGGCTGAGCAGCTGACGGCCCGTCCGTCGGGGGCGGGCGATGTCAGTCCCGTGGTCCAGCATGGACCCATGAGTGAGCTGACGAGGATCACCGCCCCCGACGGCGTCGCCGCAGCGGCCCAGCACAGCCTCCCCCGGACTCTCGGCTTCGTTCGAGCAGGGGATGCCCGAGATCGAGGCGTTCGCGGTCGTGGCGGAACGAGCCGCCTGCGGGTCGCGGAATGAGCCGCCTGCGGATACGGGCGATGACGCTCGCCGACTGCGACCGCGTCGCGGAGATCCGCACCCGCGGCTGGCAGTGTGCGTACCGGGGCATGATGCCGCAGGCCTACCTGGACGGGCTGAGCGTCGCGGAGGACGCCGAGCGGCGCCGCTCGTACCTCACCCGGGGCGACGGCGGCGTGGTGAACCTGGTCGCCGAGGACAGCGGCGGCGAGGTCGTGGGCTGGGCCTGCCACGGACCGTACCGGGACGGCGAAGTCGCCACCGGGGAAGCCGAGTTGTACGCCCTCTACGTTCATCCGGGGCACCTGGGACAGGGCGCGGGGCGGGCCCTGCTCACGGAGTCGGTCGCGCGCTGCGCCACCGCGGGCCACGGCCGTGTCCTGCTGTGGGTGCTCAAGGAGAACGACCGGGCCCGCCGCTTCTACGAACGGGCCGGATTCCGCCCGGACGGCTCCGAGGAGCCCTTCGAGGTGCACGGGGTCACGGTCCCCGAGGTGCGGTACGCGAGGACGCTCACCCGCTGACCTCGTCGCTCCCCGCCGCCCTCACCCCTCCCTCGCCGCCCTCATCTCTGCCGGGGAATCCGTCCCAGCGCCCGCACCGCCGCCTCGGCCAGCGCCGGATGCGCGAGGGCCTCGTTCAGTACGGGTCCGGCCCGGCCGTCGCCCAGCGCCCCGAGCCCGTCCACGCAGGCGAGGGCCACGCGGCGGTAGGGGTCGTGCGGCCGCAGCCGCCGCCGGAGGGTGGTGATCAGCGCGGGCACCGCCTCCGGCGCGCGCAGCTCGACCAGGAGCCGTACCGGGTGCAGGGCGTAGGCGACGCGCAGCTCGTTGGTGGCGAGCGCGGCGGCCGCGCGGGCGGTGCGCGGGTCGCCGAGTCGGGCCAGGGCATAGGCGGCGGAGGCGCAGCGCGGCGGATCACGGTGGTTGAGCAGCAGCACCAGGGACTCGAAGGCCCGACGGTCCCGCGCGAGCCCGAGCCGGAACGCCACCACCTCCCTCGCCCACAGGGGCTGCCCGGGTTCGGTCAGCACCGCTGCCAGGGCGTCGAGGTCGTCGGTCGCCACGAGCCGCTCGAACGCGGGCGATGCCCCCGACTCCTGCCGTAAGCGCTCCGTGAGTGATCGCAACTCTTCGTCCATGACCCCGAGGTTAAGGGGTCCTCGGAGAGGTCTGGTCCGCCGCTCGGAACGTACATCACAAACCCGGGGACTGGCGCGCTCGTTACCCGCCGGTTAAGCTCAGACGAGCGAGTTACCCACTCGCGTTTCCTCGCGGCGGTCTGGTGACGCGGCCGTCGTGAGCCCAGTCGGTTCGGTGCCTCAGGTACCGCAGTACGACTCGGCCCCGGGACAGGGCCGGTCGGAAACGCTGTCATCTCCGGGCGTGTGCACGCCCGTCGGCGACGGCACCGGGCGTGTGCGCTTCGCAGCCCGGCCAACACCCGCACTCCTCACGCACCCGGTGCGCCCGGGGCCCGGCTCCCGCCGGGCCGTACCCGGCGCACCCGGGACGCGTTCCCCGTCGTCACCCTCATTCCTGGAGTCCCGCGATGGCCTCTCCCCTTTCCGACTCGTCCCAGTCCCCGCTGCAGACCGTCGCCGTCGTCGGCCTCGGCACCATGGGCACCGGCATCGCCGAGGTCCTCGCCAAGGCCGGCCGTAAGGTCGTCGGCATCGACGTCAGCGAGGCCCAGGCCGCGAAGTGCGTCGCCGCCCTGGAGGCCTCCACGGCCCGCGGTGTCGAGCGCGGCCGGCTGACCGAGCAGGACCGCGCCGAGATCCTGGCCCGCGTCCGCACCTCCGCCGACCTGCGTGCCGCGGCCGACGCCGACCTGGTCATCGAGGTGGCCCCGGAGTCGTACGAGATCAAGCAGCAGATCTTCCGGGAACTCGACGGGATCGTGCGCCCCGAGACGATCCTGGCGACCGGCACCAACGCCCTGTCCGTGACGCGTCTGGCGGCCGACTCGGCGCGCCCCGAACGGCTGCTGGGCCTGCACTTCTTCAACCCGGCCCCGGCGATGCGGCTGGTCGAGGTCGTCTCCTCGGTGCTGACCGCCCCGGCGGCCGTCACGGCGGTCACCGACCTCGCGCTGGACCTGGGCAAGGAGCCCGTCGCGGTCGGCGACCGCCCCGGATTCGTCGCCGACGGCCTGCTGTTCGGCTACCTCAACCAGGCCGCCGCGATGTACGAGGCGAAGTACGCATCCCGCGAGGACATCGACGCCGCGATGCGGCTGGGCTGCGGACTGCCCATGGGCCCGCTGGCGCTGCTCGACCTGATCGGCGTGGACACCGCGCGCACGGTCCTGGAGGCGATGTACGCCGAGTCCCGCGACCGGCTGCACGCGCCCGCGCCGATCCTCAAGCAGCTCAGCGAGGCGGGCCTGACCGGCCGCAAGGCGGGACGCGGCTTCTACACGTACGAGGCGCCGGGCAGCCCGGTCGTGGTCCGGGACGCGCTGACCCCGCTGGAGGGCGGCGACCTGCCCCCCGGCCGGACCGTCTCCTCGGTCGGCGTGGCCGGCTCGGGCACCATGGCCTCCGGTATCGCCGAGGTCTTCGCCAAGGCCGGGTACGAGGTCGTCCTGGCCGCCCGGAGCGAGGAGAAGGCGCAGACCGCCAAGGCCCGGATCGGCAAGTCCCTGGCCCGCTCGGTCGACAAGGGCCGGATGACCGCCGAGGCCGCCGCCGGGACCCTGGACCGCATCACGCCCACGGGCACCTACGACGACTTCGCCGGCGTGGACCTGGCCGTGGAGGCCGTCGCCGAGGACCTGGAGGTCAAGCGGCAGTTGTTCGCCGCGCTGGACAAGGTCTGCAAGCCGGGCGCGATCCTGGCCACCACCACCTCGTCCCTGCCGGTCGTCGCCTGCGCCCGGGCCACCTCGCGCCCGCAGGACGTGATCGGCATGCACTTCTTCAACCCGGCGCCGGCCATGAAGCTGGTCGAGGTCGTCCGGACGGTGCTGACCGCCGACGACGTCCACGCGACGGTCCGTGAGCTCTGCGGACGGATCAGGAAGCACGCGGTCGACTGCGGGGACCGTGCGGGCTTCATCGTGAACGCGCTGCTGTTCCCGTACCTCAACAACGCGATCAAGATGGTGCAGGAGCACTACGCGTCGCTCGACGACATCGACGCGGCGATGAAGCTGGGCGGCGGCTACCCGATGGGGCCGTTCGAGCTGCTGGACGTCGTCGGGCTGGACGTCTCGCTCGCCATCGAGAAGGTCCTGCACCGCGAGTTCCGCGACCCGGGGCTCGCCCCGGCGCCGCTGCTGGAGCACCTGGTGGCCGCGGGCTGCCTCGGCCGCAAGACCGGCCGTGGCTTCCGCGAATATGCCAAGCGCTGAGCGTTCCGGCGACTGGTTCCGGTCCGGCGTGGAGTGGGGCGGCCTGCTCGGCCCGGACCGGTTCGCGCCGCCCGGCGGCGGGGGCGGAGAACCAGGTCACGCGCGGCGAGCTGCGCACATGCAGTACGTTCATGGTATGTCCCAGCCCGTCAAGTCCTCACGTACACCGGCTACGCCCGACGCGCCGGAGAGTGCCGCCGGCTCTCGCGCCGCCGCCCAGCGGCTCAGGATGCGCCGGGAACTGGCGGCGGCCGCGATGGAGCTGTTCGCGGCCAAGGGGTACGAGGCGACCACCGTCGACGAGATCGCGGCCCAGGCCGGGGTCGCCCGCCGCACCTTCTTCCGCCACTTCCGCTCCAAGGAAGAGGCCATCTTCCCCGACCACGACGACACCCTGATCCGCGCCGAGGCGGTGCTCAACGCCGCGCCCGCGCACGAGCATCCGCTCGACACGGTGTGCCGCGGCATCAAGGAAGTCATGAAGATGT
Organism: Streptomyces sp. NPDC033136; assembly: GCF_055578235.1. NCBI lineage: Bacteria > Bacillati > Actinomycetota > Actinomycetes > Kitasatosporales > Streptomycetaceae > Streptomyces > Streptomyces sp. NPDC033136. The sequence continues at coordinate 97,014 of NZ_JBVIPD010000002.1, read as the reverse complement.
ACGCGGCCCGTCCGGAGATCTCGGTCGCCCGCTACAAGCTGACGCGCGAGGTGCCCACCCTGCGCGAGGCGGAGATCGCGTCGGTGGCCCGCTACGAGCGCCTCTTCACCCGCTACCTCCTCGGCCACTTCGACGAGCGCGCGCACGCCGACGACGCCAACGACGACCCGCTGCTGGCGGAGGTCGCCGCGTCGGCCGTGGTGACCGCCCACAACCACGTCCTGCGGCGCTGGCTGCGGGCGGGCGGGCAGGGGGACGTGGAGGCGCAGCTGGACCACGCCTTCGCGATCGTACGCAAGACGTTCGGCACCGGGATCGGAGCCGGGCGCTCCGCGGAGCCGCAGCCGGCCCTGGCGACGGCCTCGGCGCAGGGCGAGGTGCTGGTGACGGTCGCCCGTACCGACGCCCCGCTCGACGAGGTCATGCGCACGATCGAGCAGGCCCTCAAGGAGCGCTGAGCTGGCCTCCGCGAGGCACTGAGCGGCTCGCGCCGCTGTGATGACGGCCACCCCCCGGGGTGGCCGTTTTGGCATGTCAGGGGCCGTTTTGCTGGCCCTCGCAGGCCACGTTCGATCGATCATCGCTCATATGTCACGTAAAGATTTCATCTGAGAGCAATTTCTGGCACTCAGTGCCTTGCGAGGTGACACGCGGTGTCATACGTTGAAGGGGTCCGGGCGATGTCCCGGCAGGCCCACCCGCCTGCACGTCCGGACGCCTGCGTCACAGGCAACCTCCCGCGCCACCACGCGCTGCCGAACAGCACCACCGCCGAACCGACGGCACACCCGCAACCCTCAGCAGCACCGACGTAACCCGCAGCGCCCCTCCCTCAGGGCGCACACCGCCGGAGGCAACACCGTGACCGTGAAGGACATCCTGGCCGCGATCCAGTCGCCCGACTCCACGTCGGAGGACTTCGCCGCCATCCCGCTCCCCGAGTCGTACCGCGCGATCACCGTGCACAAGGACGAGACGGAGATGTTCGCCGGGCTCGCCACGCGCGACAAGGACCCCCGCAAGTCGATCCACCTGGACGAGGTGCCGCTGCCCGAGCTCGGCCCGGGCGAGGCGCTGGTGGCCGTCATGGCCTCGTCGGTCAACTACAACTCGGTGTGGACGTCCATCTTCGAGCCGCTGTCGACGTTCGGGTTCCTGGAGCGCTACGGCCGGCTCAGCGAGCTCACCAAGCGCCACGACCTGCCGTACCACATCATCGGCTCCGACCTCGCGGGCGTCGTCCTGCGCACCGGGCCGGGCGTCAACGCCTGGCGGCCCGGTGACGAGGTCGTCGCGCACTGCCTGTCCGTCGAGCTGGAGTCCAGCGACGGCCACAACGACACGATGCTCGACCCGGAGCAGCGCATCTGGGGCTTCGAGACCAACTTCGGCGGCCTCGCCGAGATCGCCCTGGTCAAGTCCAACCAGCTGATGCCGAAGCCGGACCACCTCAGCTGGGAGGAGGCCGCCGCCCCCGGCCTGGTCAACTCCACCGCCTACCGGCAGCTGGTCTCGCGCAACGGCGCCGGCATGAAGCAGGGCGACAACGTCCTGATCTGGGGCGCGAGCGGCGGACTCGGCAGTTACGCCACCCAGTTCGCGCTGGCCGGCGGCGCCAACCCGATCTGTGTCGTCTCCAGCGACCAGAAGGCGGACATCTGCCGCTCGATGGGCGCCGAGGCGATCATCGACCGCAACGCCGAGGGCTACAAGTTCTGGAAGGACGAGAACACCCAGGACCCCAAGGAGTGGAAGCGCTTCGGCAAGCGCATCCGCGAACTCACCGGCGGCGAGGACATCGACATCGTCTTCGAGCACCCCGGCCGCGAGACCTTCGGAGCGAGCGTCTTCGTCACCCGCAAGGGCGGCACCATCACCACCTGCGCCTCGACCTCGGGCTACATGCACGAGTACGACAACCGCTACCTGTGGATGTCGCTGAAGCGGATCATCGGCTCGCACTTCGCCAACTACCGCGAGGCCTGGGAGGCCAACCGGCTCATCGCGAAGGGCAAGATCCACCCGACCCTGTCGAAGGTGTACTCCCTCCAGGACACCGGCCAGGCCGCCTACGACGTGCACCGCAACCTCCACCAGGGCAAGGTCGGCGTGCTGTGCATGGCCCCCGAGGAGGGCCTGGGCGTGCGCGACCAGGAGAAGCGCGCCCAGCACGTCGACGCCATCAACCGCTTCCGGAACATCTGAGAGGCGTCGCATGACTGAGCGTCAGAAGGACCGGCCGTGGCTCATGCGCACGTACGCCGGTCACTCCACGGCCGAGGCGTCCAACGAGCTGTACCGGCGCAACCTGGCCAAGGGCCAGACGGGTCTGTCGGTGGCGTTCGACCTGCCGACGCAGACCGGCTACGACTCCGACCACATCCTCGCCCGCGGCGAGGTCGGCCGGGTCGGCGTGCCGATCGCCCACGTCGGTGACATGCGCCGGCTGTTCCAGGACATCCCCCTGGAGCAGATGAACACCTCGATGACCATCAACGCCACGGCCATGTGGCTGCTGGCGCTCTACCAGGTCGTCGCCGAGGAGCAGGGTGCGGACATCACCAGGCTCCAGGGCACGACCCAGAACGACATCGTCAAGGAGTACCTGTCCCGCGGCACGCACGTGTTCCCGCCGGGGCCGTCGCTCCGGCTGACGACGGACATGATCGCGTACACGGTCTCCCACATCCCGAAGTGGAACCCGATCAACATCTGCAGCTACCACCTGCAGGAGGCGGGAGCCACACCGGTCCAGGAGATCGCGTACGCGATGTCCACCGCGATCGCCGTCCTCGACGCGGTCCGCGACAGCGGCCAGGTGCCGCAGGAGCGCATGGGAGATGTCGTCGCGCGCATCTCCTTCTTCGTGAACGCGGGCGTCCGCTTCATCGAGGAGATGTGCAAGATGCGGGCGTTCGGCCGCATCTGGGACAAGATCACGCGCGAGCGGTACGGCATCGAGAACCCCAAGCAGCGCCGCTTCCGCTACGGCGTCCAGGTCAACTCGCTGGGCCTGACTGAGGCGCAGCCGGAGAACAACGTCCAGCGCATCGTGCTGGAGATGCTGGCCGTGACCCTCTCCAAGGACGCCCGCGCGCGTGCCGTGCAGCTGCCCGCCTGGAACGAGGCCCTCGGCCTGCCCCGGCCCTGGGACCAGCAGTGGTCGCTGCGCATCCAGCAGGTGCTGGCGTACGAGAGCGATCTGCTGGAGTACGAGGACATCTTCGAGGGCTCGAAGGTCATCGAGACGAAGGTGGCGGAGCTGGTCGAGGCCGCGCTCGCGGAGATCGACCGCATCCAGGAGATGGGCGGCGCGATGGCGGCCGTCGAGTCCGGCTACCTCAAGTCGCAGCTGGTCGCCTCGCACGCCGAGCGCCGGGGCCGGATCGAGTCCGGCCAGGAGAAGATCATCGGCGTCAACGCCTTCGAGGGCACCGAGCCGAACCCGCTGACCGCCGACCTGGACACCGCGATCCAGACGGTGGACCCGGAGGTCGAGGCCCGCGTCATCGCCTCGCTGCAGCAGTGGCGCGACAGCCGCTACCAGCCGCCCTTCAACCACCCGCGGCCCTGCAAGGCCCTGGAGCGGCTGAAGGAGGCCGCCCGCGGCACCGGGAACCTCATGGAGGCCACCCTGGAGTGCGCCCGCGCCGGGGCGACCACGGGTGAGTGGGCCGGGGCCCTGCGCGAGGTGTTCGGCGAGTTCCGGGCGCCCACGGGTGTCTCGTCGGCGCCGGTGGCCGTCCCCGCCGAGGAGGGCAGCACACTGGCCCTGGTCCGCCGTAAGGTGGATCTGACGGCCAAGGACCTGGGCGTCGGCAAGCTGCGCTTCCTGGTCGGCAAGCCGGGCCTGGACGGGCACTCCAACGGCGCCGAGCAGATCGCGGTGCGCGCCCGGGACGCCGGCTTCGAGGTGGTCTACCAGGGCATCCGGCTCACTCCCGAGCAGATCGTGGACGCGGCCCTCGCCGAGGACGTGCACGCGGTCGGCCTGTCCATCCTGTCCGGCTCCCACGCCCAGCTGGTGCCGGACGTGCTCGAACGGCTGCGTGTGGCCGGTGCCACAGATATACCGGTGATCGCCGGTGGCATCATCCCCAACGGTGATGCCGAGCAGCTCAGGGCAGCCGGAGTGGCCGCGGTCTTCACCCCGAAGGACTTCGACATCACCGGAATCATCGGCCGCATCGTCGACGAGATCCGGAAAGCGAACAAGCTCGACCCCCTGGAGGTCTCCGCATGACTACGGTCAACCGCCTTCGCCCCCGGCGTTCCTGCCTGGCGGTACCGGGCTCGAACCCCCGCTTCCTGGAGAAGGCGCAGGGCCTCCCGGCGGACCAGGTCTTCCTCGACCTGGAGGACGCGTGCGCCCCGCTCGCCAAGCCGGAGGCGCGGCACACCATCGTCAAGTTCCTCAACGAGGGCGACTGGACGGGCAAGACGCGGGTCGTGCGCGTCAACGACTGGACGACCGAGTGGACGTACCGCGATGTCGTCACGGTCGTCGAGGGCGCCGGCCCCAACCTCGACTGCATCATGCTGCCGAAGGTGCAGGACGCCCAGCAGATCGTCGCCCTCGACCTGCTGCTGACGCAGATCGAGAAGACGATGGGCTTCGAGGTCGGCCGCATCGGCATCGAGGCGCAGATCGAGAACGCGCAGGGCCTGAACAACGTCAACGAGATCGCGCAGGCCTCCCCGCGCGTCGAGACGATCATCTTCGGCCCGGCCGACTTCATGGCGTCGATCAACATGAAGTCGCTGGTCGTGGGCGAGCAGCCGCCTGGCTACCCGGCGGACGCCTACCACTACATCCTGATGAAGATCCTGATGGCCGCCCGCGCCAACAACCTCCAGGCGATCGACGGCCCCTACCTCCAGATCCGCAACATCGACGGCTACCGCGAGGTCGCCCAGCGCGCCGCCGCCCTCGGCTTCGACGGCAAGTGGGTGCTGCACCCGGGCCAGGTCGAGGCGTCCAACGAGATCTTCTCGCCCTCCCAGGAGGACTACGACCACGCCGAGCTGATCCTGGACGCGTACGACTACTACACGTCCGAGGCGGGCGGCAAGAAGGGCTCCGCGATGCTCGGCGACGAGATGATCGACGAGGCCAGCCGCAAGATGGCCCTGGTCATCTCCGGCAAGGGCCGTGCGGCGGGCATGCAGCGCACCAGCAAGTTCGAGATCCCGGAGGCGTGACGGCGATGCAGTTCGGACGCACCTACGAGGAGTTCGAGGTCGGGGCGACGTACAAGCACTGGCCGGGCAAGACGGTCACGGAGTACGACGACCACCTGTTCTGTCTCCTCACCATGAACCACCACCCGCTCCACATGGACACGAACTATGCGGAGAAGACGACCGACTTCGGCAAGAACGTCGTCGTCGGGAACTACATCTACTCGCTGCTGCTCGGCATGTCCGTCCCGGACATCTCCGGCAAGGCGATCGCCAACCTGGAGATCGAGTCGCTCAAGCACGTGGCGCCGACCTTCCACGGTGACACCGTCTACGGCCAGACGACCGTGCTCGACAAGTGGCCGTCGAAGTCGAAGAACGACCGCGGCATCGTCTACGTCGAGACCAAGGGCTACAAGCAGGACGGCACGCTGGTGTGCGTGTTCCGCCGCAAGGTGATGGTGCCGACCGAGACGTACATCAAGGAGCGCGGCGGCGAGCAGCCCGGCCGCCCGCCCGTCTCCCACCACCACCCTCAACCGACGGCCCTGCGGGCCGACCCCGCTGGTTCCGAGCTCAGGGAGCAGGAGAAGTAGCCATGGCGCGACTCGCCCAGACCGCCGGTCTGACCGATATCCAGCAGGAGATCCTGTCCACCGTCCGGGACTTCGTGGACAAGGAGATCCTGCCGGTCGCGACCGAGCTGGAGCACCGCGACGAGTACCCGCAGCAGATCGTCGACGGGCTGAAGGAGTTGGGCCTGTTCGGCCTGATGATCCCCGAGGAGTACGGGGGCCTCGGCGAGTCGCTCCTGACGTACGCGCTGTGCGTGGAGGAGATCGCCCGCGGGTGGATGTCGGTGTCCGGCATCATCAACACGCACTTCATCGTGGCGTACATGCTCAAGCAGCACGGCACGCAGGAGCAGAAGGACCACTTCCTGCCGAGGATGGCGGCCGGCGACATCCGCGGCGCCTTCTCGATGTCGGAGCCGGCCCTCGGCTCGGACGTGTCGGCGATCAGCTCGAAGGCGGTGAAGGACGGTGACGAGTACGTCCTGAACGGCCAGAAGATGTGGCTGACCAACGGCGGAACGTCGTCTCTGGTGGCCGTTCTGGTCCGAAGTGACGAAGGTCACCCCGAGGGCACCGCGCCCCACAAGTCGATGACGACCTTCCTGGTGGAGAAGGAGCCCGGTTTTGGCGAGGTCCGCCCCGGCCTCACCATCCCCGGCAAGATCGACAAGATGGGTTACAAGGGTGTCGACACCACCGAACTCATCATGGATGGCCTGCGGATTCCTGCGGATCGTGTGCTCGGCGGGGCCACCGGCCGTGGTTTCTACCAGATGATGGACGGCGTGGAGGTCGGCCGCGTCAACGTGGCGGCGCGTGGCTGCGGCGTCGCTCAGCGTGCGTTCGAACTGGGCGTCCGGTACGCGCAGCAGCGCCACACCTTCGGCAAGCCGATCGCCCAGCACCAGGCGATCCAGTTCAAGCTGGCGGAGATGGCTACCAAGGTCGAGGCCGCGCATGCGATGATGGTGAACGCAGCGCGCAAAAAGGACTCCGGGGAGCGAAACGACCTCGAGGCTGGGATGGCGAAGTACCTCGCCTCCGAGTACTGCAAGGAGGTCGTCGAGGACGCCTTCCGGATCCACGGCGGCTACGGCTTCTCCAAGGAGTACGAGATCGAACGCCTCTACCGCGAGGCGCCGATGCTGCTGATCGGTGAAGGTACCGCCGAGATCCAGAAAATGATCATCGGCAGGCGGCTGCTCGAAGAGTATCGATTCCAGGGCTAGATGTCCGGATACGGGGTGTTTTCTTGGAGAAGAAGATCACACCCCGTCAGCACTCTTCAGCCGCCGACTCGGCTGCCTGGCTTACCCAGTTACGGCCCCGAGCCGCTACGATCGCCGGAAAGCCGCCGTCCCCCGTCAGAGTGCGGCATCATCCGCTACGAAGGTCATCCATGCCCCACAGCCAAACCTCTGCATCTCGCGACAGCCGGGCCGGCGTACGCCTCGCGCGCGGAGCATCGCCGTGGCTCCTTCCGACCGTCGCCACCGCAGCACTCAGCCTGGCCCGGGCGCGCCGCTCCGGCGCCGCCAAGGCCGTCGCCGTTCCCGCCACCGCGCTGGCGGCGGGGATGCTGTGGTTCTTCCGCGACCCCGAGCGTGAGATCACCCAGGGCCGGGTCATCTCGCCCGCCGACGGTGTGGTGCAGAGCATCATGCCGTGGAAGGACGGCCGCACGCGCGTCGCGATCTTCATGAGCCCGCTCAACGTCCACGTCAACCGCGCGCCGCTGAGCGGCACGGTGACGTCGGTCGAGCACGTGCCCGGTGGCTTCGTTCCCGCCTTCAACAAGGAGAGCGAGAACAACGAGCGTGTCGTCTGGCACTTCGACACCGAGCTCGGCGACATCGAGATGATCCAGATCGCCGGCGCGGTCGCCCGCCGCATCGTTCCCTACGTGCCGCAGGGCACCAAGGTCGAGCAGGGGGAGCGGATCGGACTGATCCGCTTCGGCTCGCGCGTCGACCTCTACCTGCCCGAGGGCGTGGAGGTCGCGGTCGAGGTGGGGCAGAAGACCGTGGCTGGGGTGACTCGCATTGACCGTGATTGATCCCGACACACAGGCCCCGACCTGGGTCGCCGAGGACGAGGACGACGCGGAGGAGCTGCCGCTGTCCCTCCGGCTGTCGATAGCGGACACGCTGACGCTCGGTAACGCGACGTGCGGCTTCATGGCGGTGTACTTCACCACCACCGGCATCCTCATCCCGCACCTCTCGGGTGACGCTTCGGGCATGGCCCGCAACAGCGCGGCCACGGCCGTCATACTGATGCTGTGCGCCGCCGTCTTCGACCTGTTCGACGGCCTCGTCGCCCGCAAGCTGCGGTCGTCGCCGATGGGCGCGGAGCTGGACAACCTCTCCGATCTGATCAGCTTCGGTCTGGCACCCGCGTACTTCGTACTCGTGTACGGCATGGTCGCGAGGGACGCGCACGAGCGGGTCGCGGCGGTGGGCGCGATCGTCGTGCTGTTGGCGGTGGTGCTGCGGCTTGCCCGCTTCTCGTGCGTCACCGTCAAGGACGGCACCTTCCAGGGCATGCCCTCGCCCTTCGGCGCGCTCACGGTCGTCTCGATCGTGCTGCTCGAGCTGCCGTTCGAGGCGACACTGCTGGCGGTCGTCGGTACCGCGTGGCTGATGGTGAGCCGGGTCGAGTACCCGAAGCCGCGGGGCGTCCTCGCGGTCGCGGTGCTCGGCTGGATCGTGTCGGCCATGGGCCTGCTGGCGGCGTGGGCGTTCGACGCGCCGGGCGGCCAGGTGCTGCTGCAGATGGGCTGCGCGCTGCAGATCGTGATGGCGGCGACGATCCCGCTGTTCGCGACGGCCCGGCGGGTGAACAACTTCCGCGGCCACCGGCGGGAAGCGCGGGCGGCGCAGCTGCCCTGATCTCGTCCCACCGCTTCACGGGTGTGGCCCGGGCCTCGAAGGCCCGGGCCACACCCGTTTCGCGTCCGAGGGCGTCCGCTGACGGCAAGGTGGAGGGCCTCACCAGCGGCAGCTGCGTCAGGGATCCGGACGGTGAGCTGATCCCTGACGGGTCAGGTCAGGAAGTCCCGCCCGATCCGCTCCGCCACCCGCTCCAGGATCGGCCCGGCCTCGGCGATGCACCTGGCCACGTCCGGCTCCGCATCCGTCAGGGGGTAGGCCCGCCGGATGCCGGCCCGGCCCAGGGCCTCGGGCTGGAGGGCCAGGCGGCCGCAGACCGCGACGACCTCCTTGCCGGCGGCTCGGGCCGCCGCGGCGACGCCCGCCGGGGCCTTGCCGTGGAGGGTCTGCTCGTCGAGGGAGCCCTCACCGGTGATGACAAGACCGGCACGGTCCAGGGCGGGGGCGAAGCCCAGGACGTCCAGCATCACCTCGATGCCCGGGCGGAAACGGGCGCCCAGCAGCAGCGCCCCGAAGCCGATGCCGCCCGCCGCGCCCGCGCCCGGCGAGGCGGCGTACTCGGCGGCCTTCGGACCGGCCGGTCCCTCCAGGACCTTCGCGAAGTGCGTGAGGGCGGCGTCCAGGGTCCGCACGTCGTCCGGCGAGGCCCCCTTCTGTGGGCCGTAGACCGCGGGCGCGCCCTTCGGGCCGGTCAGCGGGTTGTCGACGTCGCTCGCGAGGACCAGTTCCACGTCGGCGAGGCGCGGGTCGAGGCCTGACAGGTCCGCCGACGCCAGTGCGGCGAGGCCGCCGCCGCCCGGCGGCACCGGCTCCCCGTCCGTGTCCAGGAACCGGGCGCCCAGCGCGGACAGCATCCCGGCGCCGCCGTCCGTGGTGGCGCTGCCGCCGACCCCGAAGACGATCGTGCGGGCGCCCGCGTCCAGGGCGGCCCGCAGCAGCTCACCGGAGCCGTAGGTGGACGCCGTCAGCGCGGCGAAGACGCCGGCGGGCAGCCGCTGCAGTCCGCTGGCCTCGGCCATCTCCACGACCGCGGTGCCCTCGCGCAGCGCGAACGCCGCCGTCACCTCGTCGCCGAGCGGGCCGGCGACCCGTACCTCCCGGCGTTCGAACCCGGCCGCGACCGCCGCGGCCACGGTGCCGTCGCCGCCGTCGGCCACGGGCAGCGCCTCGACCTCGACGTCCGGCACGGCGCGGCGCAACCCGGCCGTGACCCGCTCGGCGACCTCCACGGCCGTCAGCGACCCCTTGAACTTGTCCGCGGCGACGAGCACCCGCTGTGTCCCGCGGGTGTCGCTCACTGCAGCGTCCGCCACTTGCACTCCCCTTGCTCTCGGGGCCCTCACGCACGTCAAGGCCAGTCGCGCCGCAGTGACCTTAACCGGAGGACACCCCCGTCGTCATGCGGGTGCCCAGCCCGTGGACCGCGCCCTTCGGCCCCGAAAGGGGTAGACCGTAACCATGACCACTGCCGGCACGGAGACAAGCACCGGGACACAGCTCGCCGACCGCGTCCTCGGCGGCTGGCTGGGCCGCGTCGCGGGGAACATGCTCGGCAAGCCGGTCGAGCAGGGCGAGGTGTGGACCCGCGACCGCATCGACCGCTACCTGCGGCAGGCCTCCGCCCTGCCGCTGACCGACTACCTGCCCGAGCCGATCAGCGAGAGCGACGGGTTCGAGCTGCGCCCCGAGTGGCGCCAGTGCGTGCGCGGCCGTATCCACGGCAGCTGCCGTGACGACGACGTCGACTACGCGATCCTCGGCCTGGACCTGCTGGAGACCCACGGCTTCGGCTTCAGCACCGAGCAGGTCGGCGACCTGTGGCTGCTGCGGCTACCGTACCTGCAGACGTTCACCGCCGAGCGGGTCGCGTACCGCAACCTCGCGAACGGGCTCAAGCCGCCGCTGACGGCGACGTACGACAACCCGTACCAGGAGTGGATCGGGGCACTGATCAGGGCCGACATCTTCGGCTGGACCTGCCCGGGCGTGCCGCGCCGGGCCGCCTCGCTGGCCCGGCGGGACGCGGTGCTGTCGCACACCGGCAACGGGGTCTACGGGGCGATGTGGGCGGCGGCGCTGATCGCGGCGGCGTTCACCGCGCCCACCGTGCGGCACGCGGTCGACGAGGCCCTGGCCGTGATCCCGGCCAGCAGCCGCCTCGCCCGTACGGTGCGCCGGGTGGTCTCGCTGCACGACACCCGGATGTCCTGGCAGGACACGCTCACCACGGTCTCCGAGGAGACCCTCGGCATGGGCTGGATCCACACCGTCCCGAACGCCGCCGTCCTGACCGCCGGCCTGCTCTACGGCGACGGTGACTTCACCCGCACCATCACCCTGACCGTCCGCGGCGGCCTGGACACCGACTCCAACGGCGCGACGGCGGGGGCGGTGGCCGGGGTGTTCGGCGGGGCGGCGGTCATTCCTCAGCAGTGGACGGTTCCCCTGGAGGACACGGTCCGCAGCGCGGTGTTCGGCTTCGACGGGGTGCGGATCAGCGAGCTGGCGGAGCGGACGCTGCGGCTGGCGGAGCGGGGGGCCTGACCGGCGCGGACCGGCCTTTCCCGCCCCCGCGTCCCCTCCGGGCACAGCCGCGTCCTCCCGTGCGGACGGGGCGGGGTGCGCCGGTTACCCTGCATCGATGACCACCTCTGCCGACTTCGCCGCCTACATCGCCTCCCTGCCCCGCGTCCTGGCCGGAGCCGCCGCGCTGTTCCGGGACGGCGAGGGCCGGGTGCTCCTCGTCGAGCCCAACTACCGGGAGGGCTGGGCGCTGCCCGGCGGCACGGTCGAGTCCGATGACGGCGAGACCCCGCGGCAGGGCGCGCGGCGGGAGACGGCCGAGGAGATCGGCCTGGACCGGGAGCTCGGCCGACTGCTGGCGGTGGACTGGGTGCACGGCACGGGCCGCCCCCCGCTGGTGGCGTACCTGTACGACGGCGGGGTGCTCGGCGAGGACGACATCAAGGCGATCCGTCTCCAGGAGGAGGAGCTGCTGTCCTGGCGCCTGGTCCCGCGCGAGGAGCTGCGCGGCCATCTGCCGGGCGCCCTCGGCCGCCGCGTCCTGGCCGCCCTGGACGTCCTGGCGGAGGGCTCGGGCACGGCGGAGCTGGAGAACGGGCACCGGGTGGCCTGAACGGCGCCGGCTGCTCAGCCCTCGGCTTCCCGGGGTTTGACGTCGACCTCGCGCAGCGCCTCGTCGCGTGCGGCCACGCGGGCCTCGGTGCGGTGGCCGCGCTCGACGTAGTCGCGGAGGACGAGTTCCACGGCGTCCTGGGGGCTGCCCACCCCGGCGAGCACCATGGCTTCCACGACGAGTTCGGCATCGAGCGAGACAGTGACCTTGGCCATGGGCGGACAGTAACACCGGTCCGGTCACCGCGGCATCGGCAGCACCGTGATATCCGCCCGCCGCTCCCCCACGGCCCGGCCTACCCTCGGCGACATGGCCAAGCCCCTTGTCGCCCTGCTCACCGGTGCCGGTATCAGCACGGACTCCGGCATCCCCGACTACCGCGGGCCGAACGGGCTGTGGCGGCGGGATCCGGAGGCCGAGAAGCTCGTCACGTACGAGTACTACATGGGCGATCCGGAGATCCGCCGGCGCTCCTGGCGGATGCGGCGCGCGAACCGGACGCTGCAGGCGGAGCCCAACGCCGCGCACCGGGCGGTGGCCGAACTGGAGCGGTCCGGGGTGCCGGTGCGGGTGATCACGCAGAACGTGGACGGGCTGCACCAGCTCGCCGGAATGCCCGCCCGCAAGGTGCTCGAACTGCACGGCACGGCGCGCAGTTTCGTGTGCACCGGCTGCCATGTCCGGGGCTCGATGACGGACGCGCTCGATCGCCTCGAGGCCGGTGAGGAGGATCCGCCGTGCCTGCGGTGCGGCGGGATCCTGAAGCCGGCGACGGTGATGTTCGGCGAGCGGCTCGACCCGGTCGTCCTCGGCGAGGCGGCCGCCATCAGCAAGGCCTGCCAGGTCTTCGTCGCCGTCGGCAGCAGCCTCCAGGTCCAGCCCGCCGCGGGTCTCGCCGGTGTCGCGGCCGACCACGGCGCCCGCCTGATCATCGTCAACGCCGAGCCGACACCGTACGACGACCGTGCCGACGAGATCGTCCGCGATCCCATCGGCACGGCTCTGCCGGAGCTGTTGCGCGGCCTCACGGCTCAGGCGCGGCCCGCAGATCGTCCAGGCGCGTGAGCGCGTCCCGGGCCTGGTCGCGCTCGGCTTCGGTGAGGCCGAGCGCGGCGGCCCGGGCGAGGGCGGTCGACGCCGTCTCCTCGTCACCGAGGCGTCCGGCTACGTCCGCGCGCAGGACGAGGAGCTGAAGCCGCTGCACGCGCGTCGGCGTCTCGTCCGTCAGGCGCAGCGCCCGGTCGATGACCTTGGCGGCGCCCGCCGCGTCCCCCTTGGAGTCCGCCAGGAGGGACGCGTGGTGCAGGGCCCGGGCGAACGTCTCCTCGGGGGCGGGCCCGTGGTGCCGGTCCGCGCCGGTGCGCTGTCCCACCCGGACGCAGTTGCCGCCCGGGTCGGTCATGAGGAACTGCCGCACGCCATACGTCATGTCCTTGAGCGGCCCGATCCGCGGCAGGCCCCGGGTGGGGATCCTGCCGTACGCCGCCTTGAGCCCGGCCCGGAACGCCTGGTACAGGCCGTCGACGTCGTCGGTCAGGACGTAGCAGGTGCTGATCGAGGCGGTCGGCTCGTAGTGCTTCATCGCGAAGAACTGCAGCTCGACGCCGCCGCGTGCCACGACGGCGTACGGGTTGGGGCTGCGCTGCCGGTACGTCACCTCGAAGCCGAGGGCGGTGTAGAAGTCGAGGACGGGCTGGAGGGTCCGGCACGGCAGGATCGGGATCGTCTGCTGCGGCATGACCACAGTCTAGTCAAATTTGATGAGTCGGGAGCTGGAAAAGGGCGGCCCCGCGTTCGAAGTCCAGCAGACGCTGCTTGCGCTCCAGCCCGCCCCCGTACCCCGTGAGGCTCCCGTTCGCGCCGATGACGCGGTGGCAGGGGACGATGACGCCGATGGGGTTGCGGCCGTTGGCGAGGCCGACCGCGCGGGAGGCGGCGGGAATGCCGAGGGTGTCGGCGAGTTGACCGTAGGTGCGGGTCTCGCCGTACGGGATGCGGCGCAGCTGGTCCCAGACGGCGCGCTGGAACGGGGTGCCGGTCAGGCGCAGTTCGACGGTGAACTCCTTCAGGTCGCCCGCGAAGTAGGCCTTCAGTTGCTCCGCCGCCTCCGCGAAGAGGGTGTCGTCGCGCGGGCCGAAGGTTTCCTGCGGTGGGCGGTGGCGCTGGCCGGTCATGTAGAGGCCGCACAGGACTCCGTCGTCGGCGACGAGGGTGAGGGGTCCGTACGGGCTGTCGGTCACGGAGTGCTGCTTCATGGAAGGTCCCTACGCCGGAAGGAAGTTGATCGGGTGGCTGTCGGTCGCCCAGAGGTACTGGACCGCGTAGGCCCGCCAGGGACGCCAGGCCGCCGCGCGGGCGGTGAGCGCGGCGGGCGTGGACGGCAGGCCCAGGTCCCGGGCGGCGTGGCGGATGCCGAGGTCGGTGGGGAGGAAGGCGTCGGGGTCGCCGAGGGCGCGCAGGGCGATGACGTCGGCCGTCCAGGGGCCGAAGCCGGGCAGGGCGAGGAGCCGCTCACGTGCCTGCGGCCAGTCGCTCTCCACGCCCAGCCGCAGGTCGCCGTCGGCGAGCCGCCGGACCAGGGTGGTGACGGTGGTGCGGCGGGTGCGGGGCATCGCCAGTGTCTCCGGGTCCAGTGCCGCGAGGGCCTCGGGGGCCGGGAAGAGGTGGGTGAGGCCGCCCTCGGGGTCGTCGACCGGTTCGCCGTGCGCGGTGACCAGACGGGCCGCGTGGGTGCGGGCGGCGGCGGTGGAGACCTGCTGGCCGAGCACCGCCCGGACGGCGAACTCGGCCTCGTCGACCGTGCGCGGGACGCGTCGGCCCGGCGCCTTGTCGACCAGTGGCGCCAGGACCGGGTCCGTGCGGAGCTGGTCGTCGATGGCGACCGGGTCGGCGTCCAGGTCGAGCAGCCGTCGGCACCGGCTGATGGCGACGGTCAGATCGCGCAGGTCGCTGAGGGTGAGGCGGCAGGCTATGTGGTCGGGGGTGGGCGTGAGGGCCACGATGCCGTGGCCGTACGGCAGCCGCAGGGTGCGCCGGTAGGAGCCGTCCCGCCACTCCTCCACGCCGGGTACGGCCGTCGCGGCGAGGTGGCCGAAGAGGTTGTCGGGGTTGAGCGGGGCCCGGAACGGCAGGCGCAGGGACAGCGCCCCGGGCGTGCTCGTGCCCTGCCGCTTCGGGACGCGGGCACGCAGCTCGCTCGGGGAGAGGGCGAAGACCTCGCGGACGGTGTCGTTGAAGGTGCGGATCGAGGCGAAGCCGGCGGCGAAGGCGATCCGGGCCATCGGCAGGGCCGTCGTCTCGATGAGCAGCCGGGCCGTCTGGGCGCGCTGGGCGCGGGCGAGAGCGAGCGGGCCCGCGCCGAGTTCGGCGAGCAGTTGGCGCTCGACCTGCCGGGTGCTGTAGCCGAGCCGGGCGGCGAGGCCGGGCACGCCCTCGCGGTCCACGACGCCGTCGGATATCAGCCGCATGGCCCGGGCCACGAGGTCGGCGCGCTGGTTCCACTCCGGGGAACCGGGGCTGGTGTCGGGCCGGCAGCGCTTGCAGGCCCGGAACCCGGCCTGCTGACAGGCCGCCGCACTCGGGTGGAAGACCATGTTCTCCGGCCTGGGCGGCACGACCGGGCAACTGGGACGGCAGTAGATGCGAGTCGTCAGGACGGCCGTGAAGAACCAGCCGTCGAACCGCGCGTCCTTGGACCGGACGGCGCGCACGCAGCGCTCGGTGTCGGTGTGCATCCCCATCTGCATGCGTCCAGGATCGGGCACCGGGCGGGTCGGGGCTGGCGGGAATCCGACATCGACGTGCCCGGGGAGCACCGCCTCACCGGGACAGATGAAGATTCATTCATGTGTTCGCGTGCGACCGGTACGATGACGTCATGGGTCATGGAGCCGTCATCCCCGCGCAGGACGCCAGCGAGCGCGTACGCCTGGACGCGGACAACGTCGCGAAGGTCGCCACCACGCTCCAGGCCCTGTCCACGCCCTCCCGGCTGCTGATCCTGGCGCGCCTGCGCGAAGGCCCGCTGCCCGCCACGGAGTTGGCCGCCGAGGTGGGCATGGAGCAGTCCGCCTGCTCGCACCAGCTGCGGCTGCTGCGCAACCTGGGCCTGGTCGTCGGCGAGCGCCGGGGCCGCTCGGTGGTGTACGCGCTGCACGACCACCATGTCGCCGAGCTGCTCGACCAGGCCGTATACCACGTGGAGCATCTGCGCCTGGGCCTCAGCGACGCCGCCGACTGAGGCGGCGCCGCTGTCACACCGTTCGTCCTACTCGGTGGCCGTCCGCCGTCGCGAGGCGTCCATCGCCTCGCTCACGCGCGTCAGCGGACGCAGCCGGTAGGTGTACTCGTAGTCGCGGTCGGCGAACAGCTTGAACTCGTCGTGGGGGTGTGCCCCCCAGCTGTCGTCACCGCCCACGCCCGTCTGGCGGTGGTTGACCCGGAGGACCACCGCGTCCCGGGGCGCGAGCTGGTAGTCGTGGCGGGCCCCGACCGACAGGTCCTCCGGAGTGAAGTGCGAGGCGTTGACCTCCAGCAGCGACTCACCGGAGACGAGCAGTCCGCGCCCGCCGCGGTCGGTGAGCGCGGCCCAGCGGACGTCGGTCTTGTTGCCGTTCTCCTGGGGGCGCAGGTAGGAGGTCCACTGCCCGGAGACGGTCCCGGAGTACAGGCCGACGTCGGTGGCGTTGTTGCGGTCCCACATGTTCTCCTCCGGGCCCCGGCCGTAGTAGTGCAGCCGGTCCAGGCGGCGGGGCAGGAACAGCAGGGTGCCGACCTCGGGGAGGTACGGAAGGCTGGCCGCGCCCGGGTGCAGGGTGTTGTCGACCTTGATCTCGCCGTTGCCGAAGACCGTGTACGTGGTGCTGTACGTGGACGCCGTGCTGGTGGGCAGCGTGCCGGTGACGGTGATCTCAACGGCCCGGTCATCCAGGGGCCGCACCCGGACGTCCGCCACCTTCCGGTTCGCTCCGGCGTCGCGCCACGTCTGGTTGCGGGTGTGGTGGCCGTTGCCCCGGTCGTTGTCGGTGGGCGCCCGCCAGAAGTTCGGGACGGGGCCGGAGGTGATGAGCCGGTCACCGCCCGCCTCGTAGGAGGTGATGAGGCCGGTGCCCTTGTCGACGGTGAGTGAGAGGCCCTTGCCCTTGACCGTGACGGTTGTGTCGCCGTCGGTGTGCCGCAGGGCCGGCACGCTGCGCAGCGGCGCCGGCCGCACGCCCGGGCTGCCCGCGTCGAGGGCCAGCTGCTGCTTGGCCACCTCGAAGCCCGCCGTGGCCCACTTGGTGCGCTCCTTGGTGGTGAAGGAGAGCTGCAGGAAGTACTCGGTGCCGGGTTCGGGCCTCGCGGGCAGCCGGACCGGAACCTTGATGTCCTTGCCGGTCAGCGGTGCGACGTTCAGCTGGTCGCGGGTCAGCCGGCCGCGCTGGACGACCTTGCCGTCGGCGACGAGGGACCAACGGCCGTCGAACTCACGGAGGTTGGTGAACAGGTACTCGTTGGTGAGCCTGACGGCCCCGGGGCCGCCCGAGGCCGGGGCGACGTTGATCGCCTGGTAGATCTGCTTGACCTCGGCGGACTTGCCCGTGAGGCCACGGTCGGCGGTGATGATGCCGTTTCCGCAGAAGGCGCCGTCGTTGGGGTTGTCGCCCCAGTCGCCGCCGTAGGCGTAGAACGTCCTGTCGCGCGGGCGCTTCTCGGTGACGCCGACGGTGGCGGCGTCGAACCAGAACCGCACACCCTCGTCGTCCGGGCCGCGGCCGTCCGAGGCCAGTTCTGCGGCGCTGAGGGCGCGGGCGTACACGCGGGCCCGGCGGATGGTGCCGCTGAACTCGCGGGTCGGGTTGTCGATGTCGGTGGCGAGCGCCAGGGACGCCGTGTTGGCACCGGGGCGCCGGGTGGTGGTCCGGGTGCCGCGCACCTGGCCGTCGACGTGGAGGGTGAGCGTGCCCGCGTCCGCGTCGAAGACGCCGGCGACGTGGTGCTCCTTGCCGGTCCAGCCCTCGGGCAGGGCCCAGCTCGCGGTGACCCACTGGCCGCCGCCGTGGATGAAGAACTCCAGGTTCTTGTCGGTCTGCTTGAGGGCGTACTGGGTGTCGCCCTTGGCGATGAGCGGCTGATGCCCGCCGGTGACGTTCGGGGTGACCCAGGCCTCCAGCGTGAGGGAGCCGGTCAGGTCGAGGCGGCTGTCGCGGGGGAAGACGGTGCCGCCGGAGACTCCCTTGGCGCGGTCGAAGGTGCCCGCCGGTGCCATGATCTCGCCGCGCAGCGCGCCCGGGCCGGACTCGGTCAGCAGCTTCCGCGCCGGGGTGGGCCAGCGCAGGGCCTGGTCGGCGAAGTCCCAGATCCAGCCGCCCTGGAGGACCTCGTAGCGGCGGACGAGGTCCCAGTACTTCTTGAAGTTGCCGTTGGAGTTCCCCATGCCGTGGGAGTACTCGATCATCACGTACGGCCGGGTGTCGCTGGTGTCCTTGGCGCGCTGCTCGACCCGCTGCGGCTTGTCGTACATCTCGGAGCGGATGTCGCTGATGCCCGGGCGGTCGTCGCCCTCGTACTGGATGACGCGGCTGGGGTCGTAGGAGTGGATCCAGTCGTACATGGCGTTGAAGGTGGTGCCGCCGCCCGCCTCGTTGCCGAGGGACCAGATGACCACCGAGGCGTGGTTCTTGTCGCGGTGGACCATGTTCCGGGCTCGGACCACGCACGCCTCGGTCCACTCGCGGTGGCCGCTGCCGGGGAACTTGTCACGAATGCCGTGGGTTTCGAGGTTGGTCTCGTCCACGAGGTACAGGCCGTACTCGTCGGCGAGTTCGTACCACAGCGGGCTGTTGGGGTAGTGCGAGGCGCGGACGCTGTTGATGTTGAGCCGCTTGATGATCTCGATGTCCTCGACCATCTGCGCACGGGTGAGCGCCGAGCCGGTGACGGGGTGGATCTCGTGCCGGTTGGTGCCGCGGAAGGAGACCGGCTTGCCGTTGATGCGCATCAGGCCGTCCTTGAGCGCGAACTCGCGGAAGCCGATCCGGTGCGAGAGCGTCTCGACCACCTTCCCGGACGGGTCGCGCAGCCGCAGCACGGCGGTGTAGAGGTTCGGGTGCTCGGCCGACCAGAGCTTCGGCGACGGGACGGCTCTGGACGCCTCGGCGGTGGCCTCGTCGCCGTCCGGGACGTCGACGGGCTGGTTCAGGGGCCGGGACCAGACGGCGTGGCCGCGCGCGTCGTAGAGCTGGGTCTCGACGGTGTAGCGGCCCGCGCCCTCGCCGCCGTAGTCGCGCACGTGCGCGGTGACCTTGAGCTCGGCGGAGGTGTAGCCGTCGCCGAGCGGCGTGTCCAGTTTGAAGTCGCGCAGGTGCACGTTCGGGGTGGAGTACAGGTGGACCGAGCGGAAGATGCCGCTCAGCCGGATCATGTCCTGGTCCTCCAGCCAGTCCCCGTCGGAGTAGCGGTACACCTCCACGGCGATCTGGTTGGTGCCCGGCTTGAGGTGGGGGGTGATGTCGTACTCGGCGGAGGTGTAGGAGTCCTCGTGGTAGCCCACCAGCTCGCCGTTGATCCACACGTAGTGGGCCGACTTGACGCCCTCGAAGTGCAGGAAGGTGCGCCGGCCCGACCAGTTCCGGGGGACGGTGAACGTACGGCGGTACTGGCCGACGGGGTTGTAGCGGGTGGGGGCGGCCGGCGGCTGGGCGTTCTCGCCGCCGCCGTTGGGGCCCCACCAGGGGTAGGTGATGTTGACGTAGATCGGGAAGTCGTAGCCGTGCAGCTGCCAGGCCGAGGGCACGGGGATGGTGTCCCAGCCGGAGTCGTCGACATCGGTGCGGTAGAAGTCGGTGTCCCGGTCGTCGGGGCGGTCGGCGTAGGCGAACTTCCACCTGCCGTCCAGGCTCAGCCGGTACGGCGAGCGCTCGCGGTCGCCGGCCAGGGCCTGCCGGAGGTTCGCGTACGGCATGAGGGTGGTGTGCGGCGGCTGGGTGCCCACGCGGTACACGGCCAGGCCGTCGTTCCACTCCGGAGGGCCGTCGGCCGCCGGACGCCGGCCGGCCGCGTGCGCCGCGACGGGCGAGCCGGACAGAGCGAGCGCGCCGAGTACGGCGGCGCTCCCTTCGAGCAGACGACGGCGGCTGACGACGGGCCGGTCGGCGGGGGACGGGAGCGGGTGCGGCATGACCGTGGCCTTCCTCGGTGCGACAGGGTGCTGCACGGGCTGAGGGCACGTCAGACGCGGTCCCCAACTGCCCACCCGTGATGGGGGTTTCTGTTGGGACACGTGCAACTGACGGTGACAGAGCAACTGCTGAGCAGGCACACCCTAGGACTCGAACACAACCGAAGCAATGATCCCGTCGGACTTTGTGCGGTCCTGATGGTTCTCCGCATCCTCCGGCACTCTGACGTCCTCGATCGAAGGCCCCCTCAGGCCGCGAGGAAGGTGAGCACCTCGCTCGTCAGCCGGGCGGGCGCGTCCAGCGGGACGAGGTGGCCTGCCCCGGGGACGGGCACCAGCCGGGCGCCGGGGATCAGACCGGCCAGTTCCTGCCCCATGGCGAAGGGGATCCAGGTGTCCTCGGTGCCCCAGCACACCGTGACGGGCAGGTCGAGCGTCGGGTACAACGGCTGGATCTCGTCGGTGTAGCGCTGGTCGGCCTGTGCGATCTGCCGGTAGAAGGCGGCCTGTCCCCGCTCCCCCGTCCAGGGCTCCACCAGCGCGTCGAGCGCCGCCGGGCGCAGGCCGAGGTGGCTCGCGGACGTGACGTACTCCCGTACCAGGGCCCGGTGCAGCGATGACGGGAGCTGCTCGAAGACGTGGCTGTGCTTCCCGGCCAGCCGGAAGAAGGGGGACCCCCAGGGTTCCAGGGCCACCGGGTCGACCAGCGCGAGCCGCCGGTAGCGGGCCCCGTGCAGCAGATGGGCGCGCAGGGCCACGCATCCGCCGAAATCGTGCGCGACGACGGACGGCTCGCCAAGCCCCCAGTGCGCGAGCAGCCCGGTGAGGATCCGGCCCTGGGCGCCCAGCGAGACGTCCTGGTCCGGGTACATGTCGGAGGTGCCGTAGCCCGCCATGTCCCACACGTGCACGTGGTGGCCGGCGGCGGCGAGTGCCGGAGCGATCTCGTGCCACACGTACGACGAGAAGGGCGTCCCGTGCAGCAGCACGACCGGCTCGCCGCCGGGGTCGCCGAGCCGCCCCCAGCGCACCGTGCCCGACGCGGTGGCCAGACTCTCCCGCAACGTCCAGTCAGCCAAGATGCCGCTCCCTCTCCCTGTGTACCGGCCTTCGCAATGTGCCATTTCGGCGCGACAGTGTCGCTGCTCCGACCGTAATGTGACCTCATCGGACAGCCTGCGCAACGGATCTTGGCCGGACCTTTTTGCCGCGCCGGTGAGGAGCGGCTCGCATGAACGGGTATGCGACCTCGGATCGCGATGCCGTCGCGGCCGCGCCCGGCGGGCTGATGGACCTGCTGAAGGTCGCGGCCGTGGTCCTGGACGGGACCGGGCACATCGCCCTGTGGAGCCCCGAGATCGAGCAACTGCTCGGCTACACCGCCGAGGAGGCCCTGCGGCAGCGCGCCGACACGCTCCTGATCTCGCCCGAGAACCGGCCCCGGGGCAGGGAACTGTTCGCGCAGGTCAGCTCGGGGGCCCGCTGGGCCGGTGTGTTCCCGCTGCGGCACCGCGACGGCACGGACCGCGCCGTGGAGTTCCGCACGATGCGGCTCCTCGACCCCGACGGCCAGCCCCACCTGCTGGGCCTGGCCACGGACGCGACGACCGTACGGATCGTGGAGCGGGACCTCGCCCTCTCGCACAGCCTCGTCAACCAGACCCCGCTCGGCATCGCCGTCTTCGACAACGACCTGCGCTGGGTCGGGGTCAACCCCGCGCTGGAGCGGATGAACGGTGTGCCCGAGGAGGCCCTGCTGGGCCGCCGGGTCGGCGAGGTGCTCCCGGGCCTGGACGTGGAGGCCATCGAGTCCCGGATGCGGCACGTGCTTCAGACCGGCAGCCCCCTGCTCGACCAGCAGACCGTCGGCCGTACGGTCGCGGACGTCGAGGAACGGGCCTACTCGGAGTCGTACCACCGCATCGAGGGCACCGACGGCCGGGTACTGGGCCTGGCGATGGCAGTTCTGGACGTCACTGAGCGCCAGCAGGCCGCGGCCGAGGTCGCGCAGGCACGCCAGCACCTGTCGGTGATCGCCGACGCGGGGGTGAAGATCGGCACGACGCTGGACCTCCAGCAGACCGCCCGGGAGCTGGCCGACGTGGTCGTACCGCACCTCGCGGACCTGGCTGCCGTCGACGTCCTGGAGTCGGTCGTGGCCCACGGCATCATCACACCCGTGTCCGGCGGCGCACCGGCCGAGTTCAGGGCGCTGGCCGTCGCGGCGGGCTATCCCACCAACGCCATCCACGCCGCCGACCCGGTGGGCGAGCTGGCCACGTACGGCTCGTCGCGGGTCATCACACAGTGCGTCCGCAGCGCCCGCCCGGTGCTGGTCGAGCGCGTGGACACCAAGATGATGCGGCATCTGGCCCGGGACGCGCGGGCCGCCCAGGCCCTGCACGAGGCCGGTGCCCACTCGTACCTGGCGCTGCCGCTGATGGCCCGGGGCAAGGTGCTCGGCACGCTCTCGCTGTACCGCACGGTCAGTGAGCGGCCCTTCGACGACCGGGACCTGGCGCTCGCCTCGGAACTCGCCGCCCGCGCCGCCATCTGCATGGACAACGCCCGCCTCTACGGCCGGGAACGCGGCACCGCGCTGACCCTGCAGCGCAGTCTGCTCCCGGGCACGCCCGCGCAGCGGGAGGGGCTCGACATCGCCGCCCGCTACCGCCCGGCCCTCAGCGAGGTCGGCGGCGACTGGTACGACGTACTGCCGCTGGGGCCGGGACGCACCGGGCTGGTCGTCGGGGACGTCATGGGCAAGGGCGTCCAGGCCGCCGCGATCATGGGGCAGCTGAGCACGGCGACCCGGGCGCTGGCCCGCCTCGACCTGCCGCCCGCCGAGCTGCTGCGGCACCTCGACGACATCGCCGGCTCGCTGGGAGACGCGATCGCCACGTGCGTGTACGCCGTGTGCGACCTGGGGCGCGGTGTCTGCGAGCTCTCCAGCGCCGGTCATCTGCCGCCGGTGCTGGCCGGGGCGGACGGCAGCGCGAAACTCGTCGACGTGCCGGGCGGTGTGCCGCTCGGGGTCGGCGGCGTGGACTTCGGCACCGTGGAGGTGGACCTCGCGCCGGGCTCCCTGCTCGCCCTGTACACCGACGGGCTGGTCGAGAAGCGCGGGGAGCCGATCGACACCGGCCTCAGCACGCTGGCCCACCTGCTGCGGAACGCGGGGCCCAGCCTGCAGCGCACCAGTGACAGTCTGCTGAGCGCGCTGAGCCCGGAGCCCGACGACGACGTGGCCCTGCTGCTGGTCCGCACGCGCGCCTGAGCACCCGCTCCGCTCACCCCGCGCTCGGCCGGCGAGCCGGTGGCCGAGCCGTGCACGGGTCGTGCGGTCGCCGTCGGCCGCGCCCGGCGGACGCCGCGCAGCCGGCCCCCGCTGTCCGGGCGGGTTCAGCCGCCCGGACGGAGGGCCGCTCCGGCCTCACGGATTCATGAACCCTCAGATCGCGATCACCACCACAGAACCAGATCGAAGCATGTCGACCCCGTGCCTCGATTCTGTCGGCGGTCACGGCGCCGACGAGCCGGAGCCGCTCAGGACCAGCTCCTTCGCCCTGCGGAACTCGTCGTCCGTGATGTCGCCGCGGGCTCGGATCTCGGAGAGCCTGGCGAGTTCGTCGACGCTGCTCCCCCGCTCCCCGCCGCCCTTGGCGGTCTCTCGTACGTAGCTGTCGAAGGCCTGCTGCTGCGCGCGGGCCTGGGCCACTTCCCGCCGGCCCATGTTCTTGCCACGGGCGATGACGTAGACGAACACCCCGAGGAAGGGCAGCACGATGCAGAACGCCAGCCAGCCGGTCTTGGCCCAGCCGCTCAGGGAGTCGTCACGGAGGACGTCGAAGACGACCCTGAAGAGCAGCACGAACCACATGATCCACAGGAAGAACCACAGCATCGCCCAGAAGGCGCTCAACAACGGAAAGTCGTAGGCCAGGTAGGTCATCGCGCTCATGTCACTCCTCCGTACCGGGCGCCCGTCCGGCAGCTGTTCGTGCCGTACTCAGCGTGCGCGCTCACGGGACGGGGCCGCCTCACCCGGGGCAGGTGATCGCCCGGTCGGCCCGGCGAGGGAGACTCGGACGCCCCCCGTCCAGGAACCCCCCAGTGCCGCCAGCATCCGCGCGGGATCGGACGCCGGTCCCGCGAGCCCGTGTTCCGCTCCGGTGCGCGGTGCCTGACCGGGCGACATCGTCATGACTCCTCCTCGTGCGAGGACCGGCGGCCCGCGGACGTCGCGGATCCCTGCCCGCCTCGGGCAGCCAGCGTCGCGCGCGCCGCCGGCCACCGGTTCACCCGCCGCGGGTGATCCGTACGCGGCGCCGTCGCGGTGAGGTGGAACAGCGCACCCCACCGGACCGAGAGACACCAGATGAACGATCCAGCGGCCGCCCGGCCCGAGTCCGCCCGGCCCCGGCCGGTGCGGGACCGGCACCGGCGGCGAGGGGGTCCACGCCGGCGCGCGTCGATCGCCGTCCTCGTGCGTACCGCGCTCATCGCGGCCGGACTCGTCACCGTCTACTACGTGCTCCCCCTGGACGGGCGCAGCACGGACGGCACCTCGGCGCTGCTCGCCGGTGGTCTGCTGCTGGTCGTCGTGGTCTTCTGGTGGGAGGTGCGGGCCACCGTCCACTCGCCCTACCCCCGGCTGAAGGCCGTCGAGACCCTGGCCACCACGCTGACCCTGTTCCTCCTGCTCTTCGCTGGCTCCTACTTCCTGGTGGAGCACACCACGCCGGGCTCCTTCAGCGAGCCGCTGACCAAGACGGACTCCCTGTACTTCACGCTCACCACGTTCGCCACCGTCGGGTACGGCGACATCACCGCCCGTTCCCAGACGGGTCGGGTGCTGGCGATGGTCCAGATGGCGGGCGGGCTGCTGCTGGTGGGCGTGGCCGCGCGGATCCTGGCCGGTGCCGTCCAGGCCGGGCTGCGCAGGCAGGGACGCGAGTCGCCGGAGGATCGCTCCTCGCGGCCGGAGGGCTGAGCCATGACCGTATCGAGCCCCTTCACGACCTTCCTGTCGCCGGCCGAGCGGGCGGCCGAGGGCCGGAGCGCGCGGCGACGGGTCCCGCGTTCGTCCCACGGTTCCTTCGAGGCGGGGCCGGACCGGTTCGACCCGGTCGAGGTGGTGGAGCGCCAGTCGGCCACGCGCGTGACGGAGTTGGTGCCGATCCGCTACGGCCGCATGCTCGAGTCCCCGTTCCGTTTCTACCGGGGCGCGGCGGCGATCATGGCGGCGGACCTCGGCGCCACCACGGACACGGGGCTGCGGGTGCAGCTCTGCGGCGACGCCCATCTGCTGAACTTCCGGCTGCTGGCCTCGCCGGAGCGGCATCTGGTCTTCGACCTCAACGACTTCGACGAGACCCTGGCCGGGCCGTTCGAGTGGGACGTCAAACGGCTCGCGGCCAGTTTCGCCATCGCGGGCCGGGCCAACGGCTTCACGACCGCGGAGCAGAACAGCGCGGTGGGGGCGTGCGTACGGGCCTACCGGCAGCGGATGCGGGAGTTCGCCGGCATGCGCACCCTGGACATCTGGTACGCGCAGGACGACGCCGACCGGCTGCGGGAGCTGATGGCCGCGTCGATGTCCAAGGACACGCGGCGCCGCACCGCCGAGGCGACGGCGAAGGCGCGCACCCGCACCCACCTCCAGGCCTTCACGAAGCTCACCCGGACCACGGCCGAGGGCCGGCGCATCGCGCCCGACCCGCCGCTGATCACCCCGCTCAGGGACCTGGTGACCGGCACCTCCCGGCACGGGCAGGAGAAGGAGCTGCGCGGCGTCCTCGAGGGGTACGCGCGGACCCTGTCGTCCGAGCGCCGGCACCTGCTGCGCCGTTTCCGTCCGGTGGACATCGCCCGCAAGGTGGTGGGCGTCGGCAGCGTCGGCACCCGCTGCTGGATCGTGCTCCTGCTCGGCCGGGACGACGACGATCCGCTGCTGCTCCAGGCCAAGGAGGCACAGGAGTCGGTGCTCGCCGCCCACACCGTCGGCATCCGCTACGACAACGAGGGCCGCCGCGTGGTGGCGGGGCAGCGGCTGATCCAGACGACCAGCGACATCCTGCTGGGCTGGACGCACGCCGTGGGGCTCGACGGGCACGAGCGGGACTTCTACGTACGGCAGTTGCGCGACTGGAAGGGCATCGCACGGCCGGACACCATGGACCCCGGCCTGCTCCGGCTGTTCGCGCGGCTGTGCGGGGCGAGCCTGGCACGGGCCCACGCCCGCTCGGGCGACCCCGTCGCCGTCGCGGCCTACCTGGGCGGCAGCGACCGCTTCGACCGCGCGCTCACCGCGTTCGCACAGGCCTACGCCGACCAGAACGAGCGGGACTTCGCGGCGCTGGGCACGGCCGCCCGGTCCGGCAGGATTCGTACGGCTCCGCTGTGATCGCTCCGGTCACTTCGGTCACTTCGGTCACTTGGGTCACGTCGGTCGCTCCGGTCACTCCGGCAGCTGGCGCATCTCCACGACTCTGAGCCCCAGCGACTGGAAGCGCGTCAGCAGCCCGTAGAGGTGGGCTTCGTCAATGACGGAGCCGTAGAGGACCGTCTGACCGGACATCACCACATGGTCCAGTTCGGGGAAGACGTTGGCCATCGTCTCCGACATGTGTCCGTCGACGCGGATCTCGTAGCGCATGAGCTGCTCTCCCGCGGGCCGCCTCGGTCGCGCCCTTCCCTTGCGATGGTCCGCTCCGGCGCGCCGTCCGCCCTCACCCGGCGCAGGTGAACTCCGTCGCCCGTCCGTGTTCAGTGCTTCAGTGCTTCAGTGCGCTCTGGCGGTCCACGGCCCGCTGCGCGAGCCAGGCGCGCCCCGAACAGCTCCGTGTGCACGTGCGCGCGCCAGAAGGCGCCCGTGCTGCTTCACAGCAGCCGCCGTTCGCGGGCGCGGCGCACCGCGTCGCCGCGGCGGGTCACCGCCAGCTTGCGGTAGATGCTCTTGAGGTGGGTCTTGACCGTGTTCACGGACACGTGGAGGTCCGCGGCGATCTCCTCCGTCGACATCATCTCGGCCAGTCGCCGCAACACGTCACCCTCGCGTGCGCTCAGCTCCTCGACGGCGAGCGGCGGAGGCTGGGCCGGTGCGGCCGATCCCGGGGGGCGGTACCGGCCGGTGGCCGGGAGGAGCCAGCCGGCAGCCAGGTCCCGCGGCCGGCCGGTGGTCAGCAGCGGGCGGATCCAGGGGCCGGCTTCCAGGAACGGACGGCGCAGCCGCTCGCGCCGCCCGTCCAGGAGCGCACGGGTGACCAGTCGGCGGGCGGTGGCGTCGTCCCCGGTCTCGTGGACTGCCTGCGCACGCACGAGCGTGGCGCGGACCGTCACCGCCGGACCGGGCCGGTCGTCCCCGGGCAGGCCGGCGATGAGGTCGAGCGCTTCTTCGGGGTGGCCCGCCGCCAGGCGGGCTCGTGCCGCCCCGACCGCACACTCCGTCCGGTGGTGTGCCCTCCGCTCCACGGCCTTCCCGGCCAGCTCGGGATGTCCCAGGGCCAGTTGGGCCGCGGACGCGAGCAGGGCGGCGTGGTCCTGCGCCCAGGGTGAGCTCACGGCGGCCTCCACGGTCGCGTCCGCCGCGGCCAGCGCGGCTCGGGCGTCCCCTCGGGCCAGGAGCAGGCGCCCCCGGGTGAGCGTCCGGGCCGCCTCCAGCACCGGGTCCTCGACGAGCGGCGGGGAGACGGCTGCCGCGTCGAGGAGCGCCTGGGCCTCGTCGAGTTCGTCGCGGTCGATGTGGACGGCGGCCAGGACCAGCGGGCCCGTGCCGGACCCGCACCGTCGGGGCAGGGTGTAGCGCTCCGCCTGCCCGGCCGCCGACCGGGCCTTGTGCTCCGCCTGGCCGGGCCGGCCGGTCAGGTAGTCGATCAGGGCCAGGTGTCCGAGGGCCTCCCACCGGGGCAGCGCCGTCGCCGCCCGGTCCGGGTGTCCGGCGACCTCCGACAGGGCGGCCCGGGCGTCGTCGAACCGCCCGGCCCACAGGCGGGCGGAGCCCAGGTGGGTGAGGAGGAGGGAGGTGAGTTCCGGGTGCTCGTCGAGGTGGTGCCCGGGGATGTCCTGCCGGAGGGCCCGTGCTCGCTCGGCGGCACGTTCCGCTCCGCCCGGCGAGCCGGTCAGCCGGGCCGCCAGGGCTTGAAGCAGGGCGCAGCTGAGCCGGACCGGCGCGGGACCGGTCCCGTCCCGGTCCAGTGCCTCCTCGGCCCGGCGCAGATGCGTCAGGGCGGGTGCGAGATCGCCCCGGGTCAGCTCACGGGCCGCGCGGACGAGGTCGGGCGCCGGACCCGTGACCTCCGGGCCCATCCCGGCGAACAGGGCGGACAGGTCCTCGCAGCGCAGGCCGGTGAAGAGCTGCCCGATCGCCAGGTCGTCGACCAGGGCGCGGGCGGTGAACTCCCAGTCCCCCGCCGCGGCACCCTGCGCCAGTGCGTCGAGCAGGGCTCCGGAGTCGCGCAGCCACCGCGCGGCCCAGCTGCGCAGCTCCGGCTCCAGGCCGGGCAGGCGCTCCCGCAGATGGGCCCGGAGGATCTCCGCGAACAACGGGTGCAGGCTGTACCACGCGTGGCCGAGATAGTGGACGAACGCGTTCTCGCGGTGCAGCCCCGCCAGGATCGGCTCGGCGTCGGTGCGCAGCGTCAGCGCGTTCACCAGGTCGGGACAGAAGCGTTCCAGGACGCTGATGCGCAGCAGCAGGTCCTGAGTGCCGGGTGTCTGCCGGTCGAGCACCTCGGCCAGCAGGAAGTCGGCCACCGTGCTGTGGCCGGCCTCGAACTGTTTCACATAGGCATGGGGGTCGTCGCCCTGCCGGGCGGCCAGCGCGCACAGCCGCAGACCGGCGGCCCAGCCCCGGGTCCGGTCGACCAGGGCCGCCACGGCACTCGTGGGCAGCTCAAGGCCGTGGCGCGACAGCAGCTGGTGGGCCTCGTCCGGTGTGAAGGCCAGCTCGGCGCCCCGGATCTCCGTCATCTCGCCGGACGTACGGTAGCGGTGCAGCGGCAGCAGGGGTTCCGTGCGGGTGACCAGGACCAGGCGCAGGCCCCGCCCGGCGTGGTGCAGGACGAACTGCAACTGCTCCGCGATCTCCGGGGAGGCCACCCGGTCGAACTCGTCGAGGACGACGACGGTGGTCCGGTCCCGGCGCTCCAGTCCGGAGGCCAGCCGGGTCAGCGTCCGCCGGTCCACGCGGGCCGCTTCCGCCGGGCAGCCGACCTCGCCCGCCAGGGGGGCTCCGGCGGCGCGCAGGGCCTGGAGCAGATAGGCCCAGAAGACCCCGGGGGCCTGGTCGGTGGCCTCGCTCGTGAGCCAGGCCACCGGTTCCCGCACGTCGGCGGCCCAGTCGGCGACCAGGAGGGTCTTGCCCGCGCCGGCCGACCCGTTGACCAGTGTCAGAGGCGTCACGAGTGCCTGGTCGAGGTGCTGGACCAGACGCGTCCGGCGCAGGAACGTGGCGGGCCGCCTCGGCAGGGCGAACCGTGTGCGCAGCAGCGGATCGCCCGTCGGGTCGACGCCCGTGGACGCCGGCTCCGCATCGGTCTCCTCCGTCGCGGCCATGGGGATCACCCCTGCCTGCCGTCCGCCGGATCACGAGCAGCGCTCGTTTCGCTCAGGATCTCAGTGCTCACCGCCCCCCGCACACCAGGAGCAGGCCCGGGCCCCGTGCAGGCGCGGGTCGCGGGCGGCCACCGGTGCACGCGCCCCGCCGGCCGTCCACCCGTTGCGGGCGATGCGGCCGCCGCGTCGCCGGAGTTCACTGGAGAGCGCGTCGGCGCCCCGGCGCACGGGTGACGGATCCGCACCCACCAGCTACGGAGCCGCGCGGCAGGACCCGGAGCCCGAAACGGGGGCGGCAACCACCCACACGACGGCAGCCGGCCTGCTGCGCCTGAACGCAGCGCATCGTGGTACTCGTCCGCAGGGACCTTCTGAAGGGGGTCGTCTATGTCCCGCCACGTGACGGTCGGTGTGGACGGGTCGCCCGAGAGCGGGGCCGCCGCCGAATGGGCGGCGCAGGAGACCTTGCTGCGGGACGCGCCGCTGCGGATCGTGAACGCGTACGAGTGGCCGGGGGCGGCGACCACTCCGGTCGTCAGCCCTGATACGCAGCGCCGCTGGGCGGACGAGCTCCTGGCCGAGACCGCGGAGGAACTGGGGCGGAAGCACCCCTCACTGGAGATCAGCACCCGGCGGCTGCCCGGGCGGCCCGCCGCCGCTCTGGCCCTCGAGGCGGCCGAGGCCGACGTCCTGGTGCTCGGCTCGCGCGGGCTGAGCGGCGCGATGGGATTCCTCCTCGGGTCGGTCGGCAGGGAGACGATCAGCAGGACGGAGCGGCCTGTCGTGCTTGTACGGGCGCCGGGGGAGGCGGTCGCTCCGGAGGAGGCTGGCCCTGCCGCTCCTCCTCGCTACGTGGTCGTCGGCATGGACATCAACCAGCACTGCGACTCGCTTCTCGCCTTCGGCTTCGAAGAGGCCGCGCGGCATGGCGACCGCTTGCTGGCGCTGCACGGGTGGTCCATTCCGCCGATGGTCCGCGACGCGGCCGCACTCCTGGCATCCCAGCGGGAGATGGGCCAGGACATCGCCCGGCGCCTCACCGGGATTCTGGCGCCCTGGCGGCAGAGGTTCCCCGCGGTGGAGGTGGTCGAGCGATCGCCCATCGGCGCGCCCTCTCAGCTGCTGGCCCACGCGGCGGCCGACGCGGACCTCGTGGTCGTCGGCCGACGCGTCCGCAAGGGCCTCCTGCTCGCGCACGTCGGTTCCGTCACGCACGCCGTGATACACCACTGCGCCGCGCCCGTCGCCGTCGTCGCCCACCGGTGACCGCCGTCCGGCAACAGGATGTGGGGCGGCGGCCGCCCCGCGACGTCGCAGTCGCGGGATTCCTCCTGGCCGGCAGCGGCGCCGAGGCCGGCCGGTCCCGGCGTGTCAGACGCGGCTTCCACGCCCGTGCGGGGATCCTTGCCCCATGAACACCGCCGTCGCGGTGCCGGCCGCCTTGCTGTCCGCCATCTGCTTCGGGGTCGGGTCGGTGCTTCAGCACCAGGCGGCGCGCCAGGCGTCTCCGCAGGAGTCGTTGCGGCTTCGGCTCTTGCTAGATCTGGCCCGTCGGCCGATGTGGCTGGTGGGGATGGGTCTGGTCGCCTCCTCCTTCGCATGGCTGGGCATCGCGCTGGCCTTCGGCCCGCTGGTCCTGGTCCTGCCGCTGGCGGCCACCGACCTCATCTTCGCTCTGCCGCTCCTGGCCTGGCGTCGCAGGATGCCTCTGACGCGCATCGAGGCGACCGGGATCGCGTGCACGGCGGGGGGCGTGGCCATGTTCCTGACGGTGTTGCCACCGGCCCCCGCCGGGACGGAAGTTCCCACGCTGCGTGACTGGGTGCCGACACTCGCGGCCGTCGGTGGCCTGGTGGCTCTGCTGGTGCCGGCCGGGGTGAGGAGGAAGGGGCGGACGCGTGCGGCCCTGTACGCGATCTGCGCGGCATTGATGTTCGCGCTTCTCGACAGCCTGGCCAAGAGCACTACCGGTCGGCTCCGGGACGACGGCTTCGGCGCGTTCGCGCACTGGGAGCCGTATGCGCTGATCGTCGTCGGTGTGATGGGCCTGACCCTGTCGCAAAGTGCTTACCAGGCCGGCTCTCTGGCCATCAGTCTGCCGGTCATCGACACCCTGGAGCCGGTCGGTGCCGTGGTGTTCGGCCTCGCTGTCTTCGGCGAGCAGCTCGCCGCGTCCACCTGGGGGATGACCGTGCAGGCGCTGGGCGCGGCCACGGCCGTGGTGGGCATCGTGCTCCTGGACCGGTCACCGCTGGCACGCGCCTGACTACGCGCCCGCGCCCGGCACACCGGCTCACAGCCGTCCCGGGCGCGTGACCGCGTCGGGATCGGCCGGCTTCCGCGGCGCGCACGCCGGACATCCGCCCCATGGCCGTGTGACTGCCTGAGGACTCAGCCCAGTCCGTGGGCCGCACGCACGCCCGCGCTCACAGTGGAGCGATCGGGGTGCTCCGCCGCCCCGGGCACGTCCGGTCGGAGCCGGTGCGGGGACTCGGCAGGCACGCCCGTCCGCGACGGGATTCCGGTATCCGGTACGCCTCACGCACCGCAGAGGGGTACTCGGGTCGTCAAGGAAGCGGAAGCTTGCATTCCGCCCAGGTGCGTCGGGAGAGAGTGGATGCGGTGGCTGGACGCAGCCCTCGGACGATGACCAGGCTTTTCGCCCGGGCGCTCCTGGTCGCGCTGGCGTGCGCACTCGGGCTTCCCGCCGCCGGTGCGGCGCAGGACTCTCGTGTTCTGGTGACGCAGGTGGACGACACGATCACCCCGGTCATCGCGGATCACCTGGAGGAGGGACTGCGCACCGCGGAACGGGACGACTACGCCGCGTACGTGGTGGAGATCGACACACCGGGCGGTCTGCTGGTGTCCACCAGGGAAATCGTGCAGGACTTCCTGTCCTCGCCCGTGCCGGTCGTCGTTCACGTGACGCCCTCGGGCGCGCGGGCGGCGTCGGCGGGCGCCTACATCACGATGTCCGCGCACATCGCCGCGATGGCACCGGGCACACACATCGGCGCGGGAACACCGGTGACCGGGGAGGGCGAGAAGGCGAGCGACAAGGTCGTCAACGACTCGGCCGCGTTCGCCGTGTCGGTCGCCGAGCGCCGCGACCGGAACACCGAGTTCGCCGAGAGCATGGTCCGTGACGGAACATCGGTCTCCGCCCGACAGGCCCTGCGGGACAACGTCGTCGACCTTGTGACGCCCTCCAGGGATTCCCTGCTCGCCGACCTCGACGGGCGCACGGTCGTCGTGGGGCCGCAGGACGCGTCCCGCGAAGTGGAGCTGCACACCGCGAACGCCCGGGTGGTCGAACACGAGCTGGGCTTCTTCGGCGACCTGCGACAGTGGCTGGCCAGCCCGGAACTGGCGTTCCTGTTCCTGTCGATCGGAACCCTGGCCGTGCTGTACGAGCTGGCCGCTCCCGGCATCGGCTTCGCCGGCGTCGTCGGCGGGATCCTGCTGGTGCTCGGGTTCGTGGCGTTGAGCGTGCTGCCGTTCAACGTCGGCGGGCTGCTGCTGCTCCTGCTGGCCGCCGCACTGTTCGCCGGTGAGATCCTCACACCGGGAGTCGGTGTGCTCGCCGCAGGGGGGACCGCTTCGTTGGTGATGGGCGGGATCCTGCTGTTCCGGGGGGAACTCCGCGTCGATCCGGCCGTCCTGTGGCCCACCGCACTGGTCGTCGGGGGCGGAGCGCTGATCGCGGGCCGCCTCGCCTGGCGGGCACGCCGCGCGCCCACGCTGGGCGACGAGGACGAACTGGTGGGGCGCGAGGCAGTGGTCACCCGCGTCGAGGGCGCTGCCGGTCAGGTCCTGCTCGACGGAGCGTGGTGGACGGTCCGCGGACGCGACGCCCCGGTGGCTGAGGGGAGTCGCGTGCGGGTGGTGGCCCGCGAGGGACTCGACCTCGTCGTCGAAGACGCACCCAGCCCCGGCCGGGACCGGGGTCCCACGGAGGAGGAACCATGAACGGTGCACTGACCGGAATCCTCGTCGCGGCGGGCATTGCGCTGCTGCTCCTGCTCATGGCCGTCAAGATCGTTCCCGAGTACGAACGCGGAGTGATCTTCCGCCTCGGCCGCATCATCGGAGCGAAGGGGCCCGGCCTCTTCGTGATCATTCCCTTCGTCGACCGCATGGTCCGTGTCTCCCTGCGGACGGTCACGATGGACATCCCGCCCCAGGACGTCATCACCAAGGACAACGTCACCGTCCGGGTCAACGCCGTCACCTACTTCAACGTCGTCGACCCCAACCGCTCGGTGGTGGCCATCGAGGACCACATCAAGGGGACCTCACAGGTCGCCCAGACCACGCTGCGCAGCATCCTCGGCCAGGTGGACCTGGACGAGCTGCTGATCAACCGGGACGAGATCAACCAGCGGCTGCAGCAGATCATCGACCGTGTCACCAACCCGTGGGGTGTCAAGGTCACCCTCGTCGAGGTCAAGGACGTCGAGCTGCCGCAGCCCATGCGCCGGGCCATGGCCCGCCAGGCGGAGGCCGAGCGCGACCGACGGGCCAAGGTCATCCACGCCAAGGGCGAGTACGAGGCCGCCGAGACCCTGGCCGACGCCGCCGACCGTCTCGAAGGCCACCCGGCGGCCATGCACCTGAGGATCCTGTCCACCATGGCCGAGATCTCCGAGGAGCGGAACTCCACACTCATCTTCCCGCTCCCCATGGAGGTGCTGCGCCTCGTCGACATGTTCCGCCCGCCGTCCGACCAGACCCCTGCCACTCCCACGAAGTCACCATGAGCACGCCTCGGTGAGAGGCACGCGAGCCCGGCAGCGGGTTCCGGGATTCTCATCGCAAGGCTGGGTACGCGGTGGGGACATCCGGGCCGAACGGAGATGGTGCGGCCCGCGCAGAAAGTGACACCGATGATCTCCGGGATGGTCCTGCACATCGAGATGATGTGACACTCCCCCGCGGACATCATCGTCTCGAGGCCGGCTCGGGGCCGCGGTGACCGTCCCCGCCTGACGGTGTCATCACGGCGTGCGGCCTGTCACGACGAAGGTGGGAGCGCGATGACCAGTGACAAGGGAACGTCCTGGCTGGGGTCGACGACACGTCGCACTGGCTCCGGCAACAGCCCAGGGCGGCGTGAGGGTCCGGTGCAGCGCGGACGCTCCGGAATGATCGGCCGCCGTTTCCCCCGAACCGGTACCGAGCCGGTCACCGCTCAGAGCCCGCTCGGCCTGCGTCTGCTGCTGTCGGTGCTGTTCCTGCCGTTGTTCGGCGGGGCGGCCGTACTCTTCGGCGTGTGGGCGGCGGGCTCGGGCCCCGACGGCAGCCCCGGACGCGGCGTCCTCGTCACTCTCGCCGTCGTGTG
Source organism: Streptomyces sp. NPDC033136 (assembly GCF_055578235.1). Taxonomy (NCBI): domain Bacteria; kingdom Bacillati; phylum Actinomycetota; class Actinomycetes; order Kitasatosporales; family Streptomycetaceae; genus Streptomyces; species Streptomyces sp. NPDC033136. The sequence continues at coordinate 62,174 of NZ_JBVIPD010000002.1, read as the reverse complement.
CGCCGCGCTCGCCCTGCTCGCGGCGGTCGATGTGGTCGTCGTCGTACGCAGGCTCAGGCGTGAACGCGGCGATCGTTCACGGGCGGGGTGAGCGCGTCCTGTCATCTCGACGAGCACGGCTCAGCGGCTGCCTGCTTCCTGACCGGAGTCCGCGGACTTGGGGGGATGCGCGCGCAGTGAGCCGGGGTGGGCCTTGGCGGTCGGGTCGTGCCTCGTTTTGATCAGGCTTGCCACGGTGACGACCGCGAGCACGAGGGCGATCACGACGAGGCTGACCGGGGTGGAGATCTCGGGGACTGCCTCGTGCACGTCGACATGCGCCCAATGCAGGATGAGCTTGACGCCGATGAACGCGAGGATCAGCGAGAGCCCGGCGGACAGATACACCAGCCGGTCCAGGAGTCCCTTGACGAGGAAGAACAGGGCGCGCAGCCCGAGCAGGGCGAAGGCGTTGGCGGTGAAGACGATGTAGGGCTCCCGGGTGACCCCGAACACCGCGGGGATGGAGTCGAGCGCGAAGAGCAGGTCGATGCTGCCGATGGCGAGCAGGACGACGAACAGCGGGGTGACCATCCGGCGCCCGTCGACGCGGGTGGCGAGTCGGCCGCCGACGTAGTCGTCGGTGACGGGCAAGAACCTGCGGGCGGCCTTGACCATGACGTTGTCCTCGATGTCGGGGTCCTCGTCGCGGTGCCGGAACAACTGCACGGCCGTGTAGATCAGCAGCAGCCCGAACAGCAGGAACATGAACGAGAACAGCGCCAGCAGGGTGGCGCCGACCGCGATGAAGACCGCGCGCATGGCCAGGGCGAGCACGATGCCGAAGGTGAGCACCTTGTGCTGGTGTTCCTCGGGCACGGCGAAGGTGGTCATGATGATGACGAAGACGAACAGGTTGTCGACCGACAAGCTCTTCTCGACGATGTAGCCGGCGAAGTACTCGGTGCCGAACTCTCCGCCGTACCGCGCGGCGAACCAGACGCCGAAGCCGACCGCGGCCAGGACGTAGAACACCGACCACGCGGTGGCCTCGCCGAAGCCGACCCGGTGCGGGCGCGCGGCGGCCAGGATCAGGTCGACGGCGAGCAGGGCGAGGATCAGGCCGATGGTGACGGCCCAGGTGAGTGCGCTGATGTCCAGCACCGGTCCTCCGTTCATCTCTCCGGTCGGTCCTCGCTCGGCGGGGACGTTGTGGTGGCGCCGGTGCCGGTCGGGGCCGTGAGCAACGACACCACGCCTGCCAGGGCGGCGATGGTGGATGCGGTGAGGATACCGACCTTGGCCTGAGCGACAAGGGCGGCGTCGGTGAAGGCGAGGTCGGTGATGAACAGCGAGACGGTGAACCCGATACCGCCCAGTGCGGCGGCGCCCAGGATCTCGCGGTGGTGCATGCCCGCGGGCAGAGCACCCCAGCCCAGTCGGCGCACCAGGTAGGCCACCCCGCCGATGCCGATGATCTTACCGAGGACAAGACCGGCGATGATCGCCCACGTCACCGCCTGGCCAAAGGCGTCGCCGAGCGCGCCACCGCGCAGGTCGACGCCGGCGTTGGCCAGGGCGAAGACCGGAACCACCAGGAACGCGCTGACCGGGTGCAAGGTGCGCTCCAGGTCGTCCAGAACACCGCGCCCGGCGACGGGCCGGGCCGGGGTGAGCAGCCCGAGCGCGACCCCGGCGAGGGTGGCGTGCACGCCGGACTCCAGGGTGGCGAACCAGACCAGCACCCCGACCGGAACGTAAGCCCAGGGCTGGTGCACCCCGAGCCTGCGCATGCCGGCGGCGACCAGCAGTCCGGCCACCGCACCCGCCAGCCACCAGAGATTGAGGCGTTCGGTGTAGAAGACCGCGATGACGCCGATCGCGAGGATGTCGTCGACGATGGCGACGCTGAGCAGAAAGAGCTTCGCCCCGGTGGAGGCCCGACGGCCCAGCAGCGCCAGGATCCCGACCGCGAAGGCGATGTCGGTGGCCATCGGAATGCCCCACCCGCGCCCCGCTTCCCCACCGCTGACCACGCCCACGTACATGAGCGCCGGGACCACGACACCGCCGACGGCGGCCAGCGCCGGCAGCATCGCCGCGCGGCGGTCACGCAACTCCCCCACGACCAGTTCGCGCTTGATTTCCAGGCCGATGACGAAGAAGAACAGGACCATCAGCCCGTCGTTGACCCAATGCCGCAGGTCGTGGGTCACCCTCGCCTCCCCGCCGCCGAGGCTGACCTCCTGCTGCCAGAACTGGGCATAGCCGTCCGCCGCCGGGCTGTTCGCCCACACCAGCGCACTCACCGCGGCAACGACCAGGATGATCCCGCCCGCGCTCTCCGCGTGCAGGAACACCCGCAGCGGGGAAGCGACCGCGGCCGCCACGCGTCTGATCGAATCTGTCACGGTCTCTGTCGCACTCCTTGCCCACGGTCACCCTGTCGCACGTGACGGCGAAACACACGCTCGTATCGACTCTCACAAAGATCGTCCCCGGCCGCACCCGCACGCCACCGGCCGGCGCGGGGGGTCCGAGTGGGGGGGGCGGCACGGAATCCAGCGACCTCTCAGGCGCCCCTGGGCTACGAGGAGCGCGGGGTCCATCCGTCCGCCCGGTTCTGGACCATCCGCTGGAGGATGTTCCACCGCGGACGGAGGCGCTCCGCGGTGAGTGCGCTCGGAGAGCAGAACGGAGTACGCTCGCACGTAGCCACTACTAGCATCGGACAATGCGCACCTCCTCATCGCTGCTGCGGGCCCTTCGCCCCCAAGTCCAAGAGCGCCTCTACGACTTCTACGAAGAGCTGCGGAGCGCCGACGACCTCTTCTGGGACCGCCACCTGGACGCCTGGGTCGCGACCGGGCACGCAGTGGTCAGCAGCGCCGCAGGTGACCAGAGGCTGTCCTCAGTGCGCTATCCCGACATCGCGGCCGTCTCCGAGGAACTGCGGCCGCTGGCCCGAGTCCTGAGTCGGCAGATGCTCTACAGCGACGCCCCCGACCACCCCCGGCTGCGGGCCCTGATCAGCAGGGCCTTCACCCCGAGGGCGGTAGCGACACTGCGTGCCCGCATCGTCGAAGCCGTCGACCGGATCATCACCGATGCCGCGCCGACAGGCCGGATGGACATCGTCGCGGACCTCGCCCGCCCCCTGCCTCTCACCGTCATCTGCGACCTCCTCGACGTACCGCAGCAGGACCGCCCCGCCGTCGCCGCCTGGTCCGAGCCGATCGCCGAAGCCATCGGCAACTCCCGGCTCGACGCCGACGGCAACCGCGCGGCCTCGCAGAGCATGGCGGACATGCTCGCCTGCCTCCGCGGACTCCTCACCCGCCACGACGCTCCGCCGGCCCCCCACACCCTGCGCGCCTTGCTGACCACACAGGCCCAGGCCACCGACCAGGACCTCGACGAACTCCTCGCCAACTGCGCCCTGCTCCTGATCGCCGGCCACGAGACCACCACCCACTTCATCGGCAACGCCACCCTCGCCCTGCTCCGCCACCCGCACGCAGCCGACCAACTGCGCCACCGGCCCGAACTGATGCCCGCCGCCGTCGAGGAACTCCTGCGCTATGACGCCCCCGTACAGCTGATGCTGCGCCGCGCGCGCCAGGACCTGGACCTGGCGGGCCGCACCGTCGCCGAAGGACAGACCGTGCTCCTCGTGTGCGGCGCCGCCAACCGTGATCCGGCCGTGTTTCCCGATCCCCACGTACTGGACTTCGAGCGGCCCGGCGGACGGCACATGGCGTTCGGGCACGGACCGCACTTCTGCCTCGGCGCGGCACTGGCCAGGCTGGAAGGCGCGATCGCGCTGGAAGCACTCCTCACCCGGCTCCCCGGCCTGCGCCTCGACGGCACCGCGCCACAGTGGCAGCGCAGCCTCAACTTCCGCGGACTCACCCGTCTCGACGTCGCCTTCACCCCGCTCTCGGACGAACACGGCACAGGCTCGCGGAACCTGCCGACCGACGCTCTCCCACGCGGCCTCAGCCGCCCGACGCATGCCGGCGAGTGCCCCGCCCGCACGGCGCCCGGCACCGTCGCGGGTGCTTGACGTGGCCCAGAGCGGAGGGCACCGGGCGGCCAGGCCGACCTCGATCGCCGGGGAGTATCCGCGCGGCCGGGGAGCGCTTGGGGAGGAGCGACCGCACGCCTCAGGCGTGGGGTGAGCGGGCCATGATCATCGTCAGCGGACCTGCCGGACGAACGCCTCGTAGGCCCGCTGGTCGAAGAGGACGAACCTGACCTCCTCGAGCGACGTCTTCGTCGCGCGCACCGTCTCCACCGCGATCCGCGCCGCGTCCTCCATCGGCCATCCGTAGATTCCCGCGGAGACCGCCGGAAAGGCGACCGTACGGGCACCCAGCTCGTCCGCCAGCCTCAACGACTCCCGGTAGCACGAAGCCAGCAGCTCCGACCGGTCCTCCTCGTGGGCAAAACGCGGTCCGACGGTGTGGATCACCCAGCGGGCGTCCAGGTCACCGGCGGTCGTGGCGACCGCCCGGCCGGTGGGCAGGCCCTTGCCGTAGGACGAGGCGCGCAGCTTGCGGCAGTCCTCCAGGATGGCGGGGCCGCCACGGCGGTGGATCGCTCCGTCGACACCTCCCCCGCCCAGCAGCGAGGAGTTGGCCGCGTTGACGATCGCGTCGACGCGCTCGCGGGTGATGTCGCCCTGGACGAGTTCGATGGTGGTCATGTCTGCCTCAGTCGCTTCCAGACGGCCTTCGCGGCGTTGTGCCCCGACATGCCGTGCACACCGGGACCCGGTGGGGTCGCCGACGAACAGATGAACACGGCTGGATGAGGGGTGTGGTACGGGAACGGGGTGAGCTTCGGACGCAGCAGGAGCTGGACGCCGGAGACCGCGCCGGAGGCGATGTCGCCGCCGATGTAGTTGGCGTTGCGGGCGGCGAGTTCGGGCGGTCCGGCCGTGGCGCGGGCCAGGACGCGGTCGCGGAACCCCGGGGCGAACCGCTCCAGTTGACGCTCGATGGCGTCGGTGAGGTCGCCGGTCCAGCCGTGCGGGACATGTCCGTACGCCCAGAAGACGTGCCGGCCCTCCGGGGCCCGGGTCGGGTCGACGATGCTCGGCTGCACCGTGATCAGGAACGGGACGTCGGGGGCCCGGCCCTCCCGGGACGCCGCGCGCAGCGCCGTGCCGATCTCCGCGCTGCTCGCGCCGATCTGCACCGTGCCGGCGGCGCGGGCCTCCTTGGCGGTCCACGGCACGGGGCCGTCCAGCGCGTAGTCGATTTTGAAGACGCCGGGCCCGTAACGGTAGTTGGCGTAGTGGTCGCCGAAGCCGGCGATGCGCGCCAGGGCGGTGGGTGAGGTGTCGAAGACGTACGCCCGGGCCGGTGGCAAGTCGTCGAGGCGTTTGACCTCGTAGTCGGTGTGGACGCTGCCGCCGAGGTCGCGCAGGTGGGCGGCGAGGGCGTCGGAGATGGCCTGGGAGCCGCCGCGGGCGACGGGCCAGCCGCGGGCGTGCGCCGCGAGGGCGAAGACCAGGCCGATGGCGCTGGTGGCGAATCCTCCGAGCGGTGCCATGACATGGGCGACGAGCCCGGCGAACAGCGCCCTGGCCCGTTCGTCGCGGAAGCGGCGCATCAGCAGCGTCGACGGGGGCAGGCCGACGAGGCCGAAGCGGGCGAGGGTGACCGGGTCGCGGGGCAGCGCCGTGAGCGGCAGGGACATGAAGTCCCGGGCCAGGGTGTCCCACTTCGGCAGGAAGGGCTGGACGAGCCTGCGGTACGCACCGGCGTCGCGCGGACCGAAGGAGGCGGCCGTCTCGCCGACCGACCTCGACAGCACGGCCGCCGTGCCGTCCGGGAAGGGATGCGCCATGGGCAGCTCCGCGTGCAGCCACTCCAGGCCGTAGCGCTCCAGCGGCAGGGCGCGGAACGCCGGTGAGTTGATGCCGAGGGGGTGGGCCGCTGAGCACGGGTCGTGCCGGAAGCCGGGGAGGGTGAGCTCCTCGGTGCGGGCGCCGCCGCCCACGGTGGACCGTGCTTCGAAGACGGCGACGGAGAATCCGCGGCGGGCCAGTTCCACGGCCGCGGTCAGTCCGTTCGGCCCCGCACCCACTACGACGACATCGAGCATCGACGGCACCTTCGGACCCCTTCGTCAGCCGACGGCCACTGAGGATCAGGATAGGCCCGGGGACTGACAGTCACCGGCCGTGGGGGATTTCCGGTGCGGAAGGCCGGTTTGCGGCGGCTGGAATCCGGGCGTGTACACAGTGGATGCATACGGTGTGTGATCGCCCGTGTGCGGCAAGCGAGGGCTCCGGCGGTCACGCCCCGCCCGCCAGCAGCCCGGCCACCCTCCGGGCCGTGGCCGCGTCGCGGGCCGCGGTGAAGGGCAGGGCGTTGCCGCCCGTGATGCGGTACGGCTCGCCCGCGCGGGTCAGGTGGGCGCCGCCCGCCTCCTCGACCAGGAGCAGACCGGCCGCGTGGTCCCAGGCGGCTTCCCAGGAGAAGGCGATGGCGTCGGACTCGCCTTGTGCGATGGCGAGGTACTCCAGTCCGGCCGAGCCGCACGCGCGTGGTGCCACACCCTCGGTGCGCAGGCCGAGCAGGGCGTGCTTCTGTTCGTCCGTCGTGTAGTCCGGGTGCGAGGTGGCGACGCGCAGGTCCCGGCCGGGCTCGGGCACACCGGCGAACAGCCGCTCCCCGTCGAGGTAGGCGCCCTTGCCGCGCAGGGCGGTGGCGAGCCGGTCGCGGGCGGGCGCGTAGGTCCAGGACGCGAGCAGGGTGCCGCGCAGCGCCAGCGCCACCAGGGTGCAGAACCCGGCCTCGCCGCGCACGAACGGCCGGGTCCCGTCGACCGGGTCGACGATCCAGACCGGGGCGTCGCCGTGTATCGCCTCGTAGGACGCCGGGTTGGCGTGCACCGCCTCCTCGCCGACCACGACCGAGCCGGGCAGCAGCGCGACCAGCGCCTCGGTCAGGTACAGCTCGGCCTTGCGGTCGGCGTCGGTCACCAGGTCGTGCGGACCGCTCTTCTGGTCCACCTCGTGCGTGGCGAGCCGGCGCCAGCGCGGCATGATCTCGCCGGCGGCGGCCTTGCGGATCGCCTCCTCGACATCGGAGGCGTGTTGTGCGAGAAACTCTTCGATGGTTTCGTTGCTGTCGATCACCCCACCATCACAACACGCGCCGCTGACAATCCCCACCCCGCGGGTGCACGGCGGACGGCATCGCGATGAACAGCGGCCCCCGGGATCACCGGCCGACGGCGTAGCCCTGCATGCCGCGCGGGTTCGCCGCCGCCGACAGCACGCCCGTCTCCGGGTCCCGCGCGACGGCGCACAGCCGGCCCTCCGACCAGGGGCCGCCGACGGTCACCTGGTGGCCGCGCCGCCGCAGCTCCGCGACGACGGCCGGGTCCGTGCGCGATTCCACGGTGACGCTGCCCGGGCGCATGCCGCGCGGATAGAAGGAGCCGGGGAAGCTGTCGTTGTGCCAGTTCGGTGCGTCGATCGCGCCCTGGAGGTCCAGGCCCCCGCGCACTCGGTCGCGCAGCGCGACCGCGAGGAAGAAGTGCAGCTGCCACTGGTCCTGCTGGTCCCCGCCGGGGGTGCCGAACGCCAGGACGGGTATGCCCTCGCGCAGGGCGATCGAGGGCGTCAGGGTGGTGCGGGGGCGGCGGCCGGGGGTGAGGGAGGCCGGCAGGCCCTCCTCCAGCCAGGCCATCTGGAGCCGGGTGCCGAGCGGGAAGCCCAGTTCCGGCACGACGGGGTTGGACTGGAGCCAGCCGCCGCTGGGTGTCGCCGAGACCATGGTGCCCCAGCGGTCGACGACGTCGAGGTGGCAGGTGTCGCCCCGGGTGGTCCCGTCGGCGAGTATTTCCGGCTCGCCGGGCACGGGGGACGCCGGGCTCTTGGCGACGGTCGGTTCACCGGCGCCGAGGCCGTGGAAGCCCTCCTGGGCGGCGGCCGCCACACGCGCGTGCGCGCACAGGCGCGGGGTGCGGCCGCCGGGGCTGCCGGGCCGCAGATCGTACTCGGCCCGCTCGCCGACGAGGGCGCGGCGGGCCGTATTGTACCCGTCGGACAGCAGGTCGTCGAGCGGCACGTCGGCCGCGTCGCCGTACCAGGCCTCCCGGTCGGCCATGGCGAGCTTGCAGTTCTCGATCAGCAGGTGGACGTAGTCGGCCGAGCCGTACGGGGGCAGGCCGGGCGGGAGCAGGGCGAGCTGCTGGAGCAGGACCGGGCCCTGGCTCCAGGGGCCGGGCTTGCACACGGTCCAGCCGTTCCAGTCGTACGTCGCCGGTGTCTCGTAGGTCGCGGACCAGGCGGCGAGATCGGCGGCCGTGAGGGTGCCGGTGTGGTGGTCGCCGCTGGTGTCCAGGGTGGGGCGCCCGGCCTGCCGCACCAGGGCCTCGGCGATGAATCCGGTGCGCCACACCTGCCGTGCGGCCTCGATCCGCGCTTCCCGGCCGCCGGCCCCGGCGGTCTCGGCGAGCAGGCGTTTCCAGGTGGCGGCGAGCGCGGGGTTGCGGAACAGGACGCCGGGACGCGGTGCCTTCCCGTCGGGCAGGTAGACCTCCGCCGACGAGGCCCATTCCGTCTCGAACAGCCCGCGCACGGTCTCGACGGTCTCGCCGACGCGCTCCACGGGCGCGTGCCCGTGTTCGGCGTACCCGATGGCGTAATTCAGCACATCGTCGAGGGACTTGGTCCCGTGGTCGCGCAGGAGCACCATCCACGCGTCGAACGCACCCGGCACCGCGGCGGCGAGCGGCCCCGTACCGGGGACGAGGTCCAGTCCGAGACGCCGGTAGTGCGCGGCCGTCGCCCCCGCCGGCGCGACGCCCTGCCCGCACAGCACCCGCACCTCGCCCCCGGCCGGGGCGAGCAGGATCGGCACCTCCCCGGCGGGCCCGTTGAGGTGCGGCTCGACGACATGCAGCACGAAGGCGCCCGCCAGGGCGGCGTCGCAGGCGTTGCCGCCGTCCTCCAGCACGGCCATCGCCGACTGCGAGGCGAGCCAGTGAGTGGAGGAGACCATGCCGAAAGTACCTTTCAGCGTGGGACGAGTCGTGAATTCCATATCTGACCTCGGTGTTTACGTGTGTCGGTCGGCCCAGAACGGGCCGTGGGGAGAATGAGCGCGAGGCCATCTCCTCCAGGTAGGCCCATTGCCCCCTCTTTCCTGACCGGCTGTTGAGGACCGAAACTGCTGCGCTCGTGGAGTCAACGTGCACCGCGGATCAGCGGCAACCCGTCTCACCTGGCAAAATGGGTCCTCTTGGTGGGCACCAGAATCTCCTGTTGCACGCTGCCGCTCCGTTACGCGGACACGTCGTTCTCGCCGACTCACGACACCCCCACGATCGCGAGCCCGGTACCGCAGGTGGAGGAGCTCGGACTCCAAGTTGCCCAGGATCTCGATACCTTGACCGTCAACCAGGCGGCTGATCCAGTCACCCTGCGGTGACCGCCTTCACCGTGGCCACTTCCTCGTCTGGCACGTCCTCCTCCGGCGTACGGCGGCGATGACCTGTGCGTTTGTACCGAAGACGCGGCAGTAGATCGCCCGAACTCGGCGGCGACATGCACAACACAACCCTGCGCGTGACCGCCACCGGTGAAGACCGGCTGGTCATCCTCCGCTTCGCGCCCCATCCGGAGAGGCAGCTCAGGGCCCCGGCGTGTGCCCGGCTCGCCCCGGCTTGGAGTGGTTGATCGCGGCAGCGGGCCCCGGAAGCAGGTGAACACGGCACCTGTGGATCATGGAGTTCTCTACGCTTCAAGATCCACGAAGGTGCCGTGTTCGTCCCTCCATCATCTCCTGTCGCTGTTCTCGCGCCTCACGCACCCCGCCTGGAGGCCCTCGGCGAGGCTGCCGCACATATCCAAGTCCGTTGTCTGGTCGCCGAGTTCGAGTCGGTCACCGACCCGCGAGGGGCTTGCGGGGTGCGTTACCGGATCTCCTCGCTGCTGGCCCTGGTGGTCTGCGCGATGACTGCGGCGGGCCACGACTCGATCACCGCGGCGGCGGAGTGGTGCCGGCGTGCGACGCCGCGGGAGCTTGCCGCCTTTGGCCTGTCCTATCACCCGTTGCTGGGCCGCTACCGAGTCCCGAGTGAGAAGACCCTGCGCAGCGTCCTGGGGCGTCTGGATCCCGGTGAGATCAGCGCGGCCGGCTACGACTACCTCCGGCCCCTGCTGTCCACGCAGCCCCCTCGGCCGGATCCGGTGATGCCCGACGGCGGAATCGAGCGTGAACAGCGCCGGGCCCATCGGATGGCCACCCGCGCCGAGCCAGTGAGGTCCAGGCGCCGGGCGATCACGGTGGACGGCAAGTGCCTGCGTGGCGCGAAGCGACCGGACTGCAGCCGGGCCTTCGTGCTGTCCGCGGTCCGCCACGGCGACGGCGTCACGCTCGCCTCGCGCGAGATCGGCGCGAAGACCAACGAAATCCCCGAGTTCGCACCCCTGCTCGACCAGATCGACGACACAGATCTCGCGGGGACCGTCGTCACCGCCGATGCCCTCCACGCCCAACGGGACCACGCCACCTACCTGCACGAACGCAGCGCCCACTACCTGCTGACCATCAAGAACAACCAGCGGGGCCAGGCCCGCCAACTCCATGCCCTGCCCTGGAAAAACATCCCCGTGATCCACCGCGACGACACGCGAGGGCACGGCCGCCACGAGCAACGGATCGTCCAGGTCGTCACCGTCGCGGGCCTGCTCTTTCCGTACGCGGCCCAGGTCCTGCGGATCCAGCGCCGTCGCCGCCTCTACGGAGCGAAGAAGTGGTCCAGCGAGACCGTCTACGCCATCACGGACCTGACCGCCGAAGAAGCGAACGCGGCCGAGATCGCGTCTTGAGCTCGCGGGCACTGGACGGTGGAAAACACCGTCCACTGGGTCCGAGATGCTGTCTTCGGAGAAGACAAGTCCCAGGTCAGAACCCACAACGCGCCCGCCGTACTCGCTGCCGTCCGCGACCTAATCCGCAGCGCACTCAAGCTCGCCGGATACGTCAACACCGCCGCCGGACGCCGAGCCCACACCGACCGCCTCCGCGTCCTCACCCTCTACGGCATCACATGATCAAACCGGACGAGTCAGGCAAACGCCGGGGCCCTGGGCGCACCCAGGTGCGGAGAGTCTCGGGATTCACGTTGAGTTCCCGGGCAACATGGGCGATCGGCTTGCTGGATTTCAACGCCAACTGGACCGCTTCTTCACGGAACTCCGGCGAGTACGGACTTGGACGTGCCACTTGCTTCTTCCCTCGATTCCTTACAGGACAACCCTATTGGGTCCCTGTCCGGGATCTTCGGGGCCCCTCACCCCGCAGCCGGAGCAGCTCGTCAGCACGGTGAAGGCCGGGCCGGGCGGCGCGATGACGGATGAGGTCGGCATCATCACTGGCGACCTCACCGTCGCCACCCGTCTCCTTGACGACGGACGCGCCCACATCGCCGTCCAGTACACCGACGCAGACGAGTGGTACGTCCTCACCGGCAGCCCCGTCCCCGTGCCGCCGGAGGGCCTGGCGGCTCTGCACGAGCAAGTCCTGGAACGGGTCCGCCACGGCGGCGGCGCCGAAGCCCCGCACTGAACGGGCGAAGCCCCTCGAGCCGCCCGGCCACGCAGTGCCTCACCTGCCCGGGCAGTACGCCTGTGCCTTCATCCCGGGCGTACCGACGTGAGCCCCAGAAGACTGCCGCAGCGAAACCAGCGCGTGATCCCGGCCCCGAAAGGCCATCCGAGCGCTGTCAGATACTGACCGCCGTGGCGGAAGGCTCCGGTCCGCAGCGGAAGGTCACCTACCGAGCGCCGATGGGCTCTGCGGAGCTCACGGCGTTCGATGACGGCGGCAACATCGCCGGCGCCGGGTTGCCGCGGGCCCAGGGGGTGATCCTCCGCCGGCCGCCGGGCCGGAGGCGGACTCGTGCAGGCGTATGCCTGTGTCCTGCCCGCCGGAACCGGCTTGTCGTGGTTGTTTGGGGACATGATCGGCAAAGTCCGCGCCCGTGTCCTGCCGGCCTCCCAGCGCCGCTCGCTGGACGAGCTGACCGAGGACCTGGACCTGTCGTCCGGAGACACTACGTCCAAGCGTTCGGCCTTCTGGACGATGCTGACACTGTCGTCGGTCATCGCGTCCGGCGGGGTACTCACGGACTCCACGGCGACCGTGATCGGCGCGATGATCATCGCGCCGCTGTCCACACCGATCATGGGCATCGCCCTCGGCTCGGTGCAGCGCCGCCGCACCGGATCGGCCGTCGTCGTTCTCCTCGCGTGCCTGCTGGTGATCGCGGTCGGCATGGTCATGTCGGTGGCCCTCCCCAGCGACTACGACCTGCTGTCCAACAGCCAGATCTCCTCGCGGACGTCGCCGGGCCTGATGGACCTGATCGCCGCCCTGGCCACCGGCCTCGCCGGCGCAGTGGCACTGGCCCGCCGGGACGTCGCCGCCGTGCTGCCCGGGGTGGCGATCGCCATCTCCCTCGTCCCGCCCCTGGTAGTGGCGGGGGTGTGCCTGGGACAGCTGTCGGGATGGCTGGCACTGGGGGCGTTGGTGCTGTTCGTGTCGAACCTCTTCGCCCTGGTCTTCGGGGGCATGGTGGTCTTCGCCTCGCTCGGCTACGGCGCGGAGGCCGACAAGGCAGCCGGACGGCCCGCCCGCAGGACGTATGCCGCCATGGTCGTGCTGTTCGTCGTCGTGTTCGTTCCGCTGACGGCCAACACCGTGGTCACGCTCCTGGTCGACACCTGGACCGGTCGGACCAAGGTCGCGGCGGAGCAGTGGCTCGCCGACGTGCCGGGCGCGTCCGTCACGAGTGTCGACGCGGCTTCCCGGACGATGTACGTCCACGTCCGCAGCCCTGGAGACCTCCCGCCGGTGGGGTCTCTGCTCGACCGGCTCGAGGGACGGATCCCGGACGGCATCCCCGTCGTGGTGGACACCTCACGCGGTCGGCACATCGACGCCGGAGTGGTCGGCGACTGAGTGTCGGCGGGATGTGCGGCACGGCGTTCTGTGACGATCTGATGGCCGCACCGCCGCCGGATTGCGTCGTGGCCGCGACGGCCCCGGGCTGCGCCGGCCCCGCGAAACCTCACGGTGGAGCACTACGCTGCGCTTCCGGGCGCTCTCGCCGATGATCGCCGTACTCGTCTGTCGGCACACTCGCGGTCAGCTCCTGGGAGCGGTGACCGGGCCCCTGTCAGCCGCGGCCGCGCCGTCCACCACTTCAACGATCACCGCAGTGCGCGGCGCCAGGGCCGTCCGGTCCCGTCCCATCACCTGAAGGGGTGGTGCTGACGCCACGTGATGGTGGATGGCCTCGTCCGCGCCGCGCCACTGACACCGTGAACCGTATCGCCGAGGCACTGAGGCCATGCCGATGGGGCGCCCGGCGGCATCCTGCTCCTGCCCGAGAGATGGAGTTCTTGTGCATCGTCGCAGAGCCGCTGTGCTCACGGCTGTCCTGGCTTGCCTTGCGATGGGGGCTTCTTACCCGCAGACCACCGGTGGATCGCCACCCGGACACGGCACGCTGGATCAGCGCGGTGTCGTGCGCAGTGGCAGCCGGCCCATCGCCGCTGGCGAGGTCACACTGCTCCAGGCCGGGGACCATCCCGGTGCCGGCGCCCGTGTGCTGGCCCGCACACGCAGTGACGCCCAAGGCCGCTTCGGCCTCTCCTACCGTGACCCGGACGCCCCGGACGCCGTGCTGTACCTGACCGCGGACACCGGACCGGCCGGCCACGCGCCCCCTCGGGCCGTGCACCGCGTGCGGCCGGTCCGGCTGGTCGCGATGCTCGGCGCCGGCCGCCGTACCGGGAAAGTGGTGCTCAACGAGCGCACCACGGTCGCGGCGGGTTTCGCGATGGCGCAGTTCACCCGCGGAGGGGAGGTGGCCGGCCGCAGCCCCGGGCTGCAGAACGCCGCGGCCGTCTCCCACAACCTGGCCGACATCACCAACGGCGCGCCGGCCACGGTGCTTGCCACCGCCCCCAACGGCAACCAGACGTCCACGCTGCGTGCCTTCAACACGCTGGCCGACATCCTGTCCGGCTGCACGGCGGGCGAGACCTGCGGCATGCTGTTCGGCCTGGCCGGGAGGCCCGGGGCACCCGCGCCCCGGGAGACCTTCCAGGCCGTCGCGGACATCGCCCGGTTGCCCGGCAACCATGTCGCCGAACTCTTCGCGCTGGCCGACGGCCGCACCATCTACCGGCCCAGGCTGACGACGCCCCCCGACGCCTGGACCCTCGCCCTGCGCTATGTGGGCAACGGACACGAGCTGGACGGGCCGGGCAACGTCGCGTTCGACGCGGAGGGCACGGCCTGGATCGGCAACAACTACGCGTTCAATGCCGATCCCCGGCAGTCCGTCTGCGGGTCGCGCATCCTGTCCCGGCTCACTCCGACCGGCCGGGACGTCCCCGGCGCCCCCTACCGCGGCGGTGGACTCTACGGCGTGGGTTTCGGCACCAGCATCGACCCCCGAGGCCGTGTCTGGGCGGCCAACTTCGGCTTCCAGGGCACCGGCTGCCCGCTCGACGCCAGCCGCCTGTACCGCAGTGTCTCGGAGTTCACCGCCGACGGCCGGCCCCTCTCACCACCCCAGGGCTGGCGACAGGGCGACATCGTCCAGCCGCAGGGCACCGCGTCGGACCGCGATGGCAACATCTGGATCGCCAACTGCGGCGGCAGAAGCGTGACCCGGATCCCCGAGGGGAACCCGCGGCGGGCCAGGAACATCACACCCGCCGGCGACAGCCTGATCAAGCCGTTCGGCGTCACGGTCGACACCCGGGGACGAGCCTGGGTGACCGGCAACGGAAGCAACAACGTGACACTGCTGTCCCCCCAGGGCAGGCCCCTGCGCTCGATCACCGGCGGCGGCATCAAACGCCCCATGGGCGTCGCCTCCGACAGCCTGGGCAACGTCTGGGTCGCCAACGGAGGCGCAGTGGTCGCACCCTGTGAGGGCACCACACCCGCCATGGTCGCCGAAGCGATCAAGGACATCGTCACCCGGCACGTCGACGCCTCCGTCACGATGGTCCGTGCCGACGGCACCACCCCCGCCAAGCCGTTCGTCAACGACGGCCTGTTCCTGCCCTGGGGGATCGCCGTCGACGGCAACGACACCGTCTGGGTGGCGAACTTCGGCGGCCACCGCCTGGCCAACCTGTGCGGCGCCCGCACGTCCGCCTGCCCGCCCGGACTCCGCACGGGCGACCCCATCTCACCGGCCGACACCGGGTACACAAGCGACGGACTGGAACGCAACACCGCCGTCCAGATCGACCCCTCCGGCAACGTCTGGCTGGCCAACAACTGGCGGAACGTGCCCGTGCAGACCAACCCCGGCGGCCACGAGATGGTCGTGTTCGTCGGACTCGCCGCCCCGGTGCGCACCCCGCTGCTCGGACCGCCACGGCACCTCTGAGTCGGGGCACGGGGCCGACGGCCCGACGCCCGATCGGCGTACGCCTGCCTCCCGGCCCCGTCCCGGACCGTTCCCGGCGACGATCACCGCCGGACGTTTCGGACACCGCGTTCTACGCGGGGCCGTGTCCGGCCGCACCAGCAGCCGCACCCCTTACAGCACCTCCGTCGGCAACCGGCGCAGCAGTGCTGCCAGGAACGCGCGATCGCCCGGGGTGAACTGCACTCTCTGGCCGTCGAGTTGGCGCTCCAGTGCCCCGATCTGATGGCGTAGAGCGAGGGTGTCGGCGTCCTTGCCATGGTCGCTTATCGGCAGCAGGCACAGCAGGGCGAACACGTTCGTCACACCCAGACAGGCCAGTCGCAGCAGCACGGCAGGCCATCATGCCGGGGCGATCACCAGCCGCGCGAGTACCCTGCACCCCCCAGACAGACCCTCACCTGCATGGATGAGGTTTGCGGCAAGCACAACCTCTCTGCGCTGCCCTACCACCCCACCTGCGACGAATCACACAAGCAGGACGATCTTCAGCGGCACGTACCGCGCCCCTGCCATGATCGGGCTCGGTGCCGTGCGGGTCGCGTTTGACGAGCTGCGCGAGGGGTGCGACCTGATAACCCAGTCATCGGATCTGTCATGACCGGGACTGTGGCGGCCCGGGACTCGCGGGCGCAGGCGGCGGTGGTCTGCGGCGACGGCGATCACTGGAACTTCGCCGTTTCCGCGTTCCCCTTCACCCCCGATCGGCCACCCCATGAGCTGGGCATACGGCCGCTTCGAACGTCGCATCCGGCGAAAGCTTCCGGTAGCTCCAGCTATCCGGGAGCCGAAGCCGCCTGTTCGGTTCCATCTCCATCAGCACCGTCGCGCACTCCGAGCACACCCCTCGATCGCCGTCACGGTGATGGCACTGCACGACCAGGCGCGCGTCACCGCCACGGCGGCCACCGGTGACGGACCAGACGAGCAGGGCGACGCACAGGCCGGCGGCTGCACGGCCTGGCGGGAGGCATCCCGGACCGTGGGCCGATTGCCACTGACGGGCCGTTCCGTCCTACTCTGAATACCGAGGCGTCGTTTCAACGGATGGGAGATGGTCGAACGCACCGAAGCCCCTGCTGTCCGTGGCACTCGTGGAGTGGCACGACGTGCTCAGCGCCTACACGCCGACGGACCGGCCCACAGAAGCGCGGCTGCGCACGCTGCGGCGCAACGCCATCGTCTCCGAGGGCGTCCAGGGCCTGCTCAAAGCGCGTGCTGGCCGTTTCAGCGGAAAGCTGTCCCTGTTTTGCGAGCTGAACCTCGACGCTGCCGTGCTTTCACGCCGCGGCCTGGCCGACCTGGCGGGACAGTACCGCTCGGCGGCCAGCGACCTGGAGGAGAGCCTGCGGAAGCTGCTCGTCGAGCACAGCGTGCAGATCGCGGAGCGCATGCGCCCCACCGAGCCCCGCAGACGTGAGGCCTGGCATGTTCTGCTGCTCTTCAGCGAGGCGGTGAGCGAGGCTCGTGAGCATCGAGGTCTCGCAGGGACTGTTGCAGGACGACCGCCGATACGTCGGCGAGCCAGGCGCGTTCCTCGGTGCGCTTGGCCTGGGTGATGCGGAGCCGGGACAGCTCGGCCGATTTCACGTACGGCATCCCCGCCGCGCGTGCTTCCTTGCGGTCGCGCAGGCAGTCGTTCCACACCACGCGGGCGCACCCGAACGCCCTCGCCAGCGCACGGCGCTGGGAGGCGTCCGGGTAGGCCCGGTAGTTGTAGCGGAGCTGCATGAGCAGGATCCTACTACGATTGGTCTCATGGATGGAGGGAACGACTACAGGCGCGGCAGACACGTGGTTTCGGCGATGCACGTACATTTGGTCTTTGTGACGAAGTACCGGCGCGGAGTGTTCAACGGCGAACGCGATCACGTCCACCTCCTGGTGCACTACCCGCCGAAGGTCGCCGTCTCCAAGCTGGTCAACAGCCTCAAGGGCGTCTCCGCCCGCCGGATACAGCAGGAGTTCACCGGCAGGATCAACCGCGCCATCATGCACGGACACCTGTGGTCGCCCTCGTACTTCTCCGCGTCGTGCGGCGGAGCGCCGTTGGCGATCGTCCGTCAATACATCGAGCAGCAAAAACGTCCGCCCTGAAGTGCACGTCAGAGCAGCCTTGAGATGCATTCATCCCCAGCGTGAACGCCGGGGCTTCCTGCAAGGAACCCGGTAATGTGCCGAGTTCCTTGGGTATTGGCGTGTCTGCCCGGTGGCTGTCGCGCGGTTCACGGAGGCACGCGAGCCGGCCTCCGTGTCCGCCGGTGCGGGTGAGGACCGGCTCCTCAGTAGGGTCAGGGTGATCGGCCACTTGCTCGGCCTGGCCGTCGTAGTGGTCTTCGTGGCCGATGTGGTCGCACGGAAGCGGCTCAGAGGCGTCGCATCAGCAGCGCGGTGAACTGCTGGGAGGTGCCCCACGGGGTGAGGTGGTCCTCGCCAGCGGTGTCGACGAGTTGGTAGCCGGGGAACTGTGCGGCGAGTTCGGCGTGGGTGTAGCGCACGATCGGGAGGCCGCTGCACGTGGTCGGGCCGTCCGGGCCGAACGTCGCCACGACGAGCCATCCGCCCGGTCGCAGGGAGCGTTCCAACGAGGCGAGGTAGTCGGCGCGTTCGTCCGGCTCGGTGAGGAAGTGGTAGACGGCCCGGTCGTGCCACAGTGCGTACTGGCGTCCCATGCGCAGGTCGAGGACGTCGGCCACGGTGAGGACGACGTCCGCGCCCGCCGGACCGAGCCGGTCGCGGACGGTCTGCAGGGCGGTGGTCGACAGGTCGACCGCCGACAGGTCGCGGTAGCCGCGTTCGACGAGGTGGTCCACCAGCGTCGACCAGCCGGCACCCACGTCGATGACGGGCTCGTCGAGGCCGAGTCCGGCCTTGTCGACCAGCCCCAGGGAGAGTTCCGGGACCGACTGCCACCAGGAGACGCCGTCGATGTTCTTGCCGTCGTGGACCCCTTCCCAGAACTCCGTCCGGGTCGTTGCGTCGTCGGGGCGCCAGATGCCGTTGTCCGTCATGGCGGTGACGGTAGTCCCGGTGGGTCGGGCTCGGCAGTGCCGGGAGGTGCCGTGGGAGGTGGCGTCATGATTCCGTAAGGATCGATCTCCTCCTTGCCGTGCCCGGTCGTGGCTACGGTGACCGCCATGGTCGAACGAACACAACCCGGTCCGGACGCGACTCCGCTCGGCGAGGTCCAGGCGCTGGTCGACGGCGGTGACATGGACTGCGGCAGCGGTCTGCTGCTGCTGATCACACGAGCGATGAGGCGGCTGGAACCCGGGCAACTGCTCGGTGTGCGCAGCGCGGAGGCGAGTGTCGTCACCGATCTCCCTGCCTGGGCCGACCTGGTCGGACATGACGTCGTCTCCGAGGTCGCCGAGTCGGCCCAGGGCCCGTGGTGGTTCGCCGTGAGCAAGGCGGGCAGGTCCGCCGAGGCGGTCACGGTCTTCACCCGGGGCGAGCGGACGCCGGTGGGCCGCAGGCTGTGGCTCTACACCAACTTCGACTGCAACCTCGCCTGCGGATACTGCTGCGCCGAGTCCTCACCCAAAGCCGCGGCCCGGCGTTTCGACCCGGCTGTGGCCGCCGCGGTGTTCGAGGAGTTCGCGGACCAGGGCGGCGGGGAGGTGTTCTTCACCGGCGGCGAGCCGTTCATGCACCCTGACCTCGGGGCCCTGATCGCGGCGGCGGCAGGAATGGAGCGCACCATCCTGACCAACGGAATGATCTTCGCCAGGGGTACCCGCCGGGACACCCTGGAGAACCTGGACCGCGACGTGGTGCTCCAGATCAGCCTCGATTCGGCCACGTCCGAGCTGCACGACCGACAGCGAGGTGCGGGCTCGTGGTCGCGGGCGCTCGACGGGATCACGCTGGCCCGTTCGCTGGGGTTCCGGGTGCGGGTGGCCGCCACGCTCTACGACGAGGACCCGAAGGGTGTGGACGCGCTGCACCGGCGGCTCGACGAAGCCGGGATCGCTCTGCCGGACCGGGTCATCCGGCCGGTGGCCCAGGAAGGCTTCGCCGACCAGGGCGTGCACGTCTCCCTCGACACTCTGGAGCCGGAGCCGACGCTCACCGCGGACGGCGCCTGGTGGCACCCGGTGGCGGTCACCGACCCGCATCTGCGGATCGCCGACGCCCCACTTCCGCTGGCCGAGGTCTTCGGCGTCGTACGGGACACACTCGCCGTCCAGGATGCCGCCGCCCAGTCGGGGCGTGAGGTCTTCCGCTGTGCCTGAGGGAGCATTTGTATGCAAGCACCTATGACCGGGCCCGCGAGGTCCCGGATGGCGCCCGTCCGGTGGCTCTTCGCCCCCGCCACCGACGAGGTCCCTCGCGGGCAGGCGGGCGGCGCGGCCTTCCTGAGGGTGCTGCTCGGCCTGATGTGGCTGCACAACGTGTCGTGGAAGGTTCCCCCGGACTTCGGGAACGCCGAGGGAGGGCTCTACAAGTGGACGGCCTTCGCCGTGAGCCACCCGGTGTTCCCGCCGTACAGCTGGGTCGTGGAGCACGCTGTCCTGCCCAGCATCGAGGTGTTCGGCTGGGGAGTGCTGATCGCCGAGAGCGCCCTGGCGGCGCTGCTGCTGACCGGTGCCTGGGTGCGGGTGGCGGCGGTTCTCGGGGTGGGCATGTCGCTGTCCATCGGACTCTCGGTCGCCGCGGCGCCGCACGAGTGGCCGTGGGCCTACTGGCTGATGATCGGTGCCCATGCGGCGATCCTGTTCTCCTCGGCCGGGCGGGCGTTCGCCGTCGACGCGCTGCGATCCGGACTGGGCTGCGCCCGCAGGCTCGGCCAGGTCTGGGGCGCGATCGCGGTGGTCGTCGGTGGTCTCGCCGTACTGGGCTCGGCCGGAGACGATCCCGTTGCCGCCCGTGGCCACGACATGCGGGCCTGGGACCTGGCGATCAGCGTCGGCCGCTACAACCTCGTCGGCAGCCTGGTGCTGGTGCTGATCGGCGTCCTGCTGCTGGTGGGCGCCCGCGGCCGGTTCGCCCTCCTGAGCCACGCGGCGGCGGTCGTCGGCGCGCTGGCCGCACTGTCCCTGTTCGCCCAGGTCGGCTTCAGCGACCCGCTCCTCGGCGGCACCGCGACCTCGGCGGCCTTCCTGCTGTCCGTCGCCCTGGTCGCCGTAACGGTCGCAGGTGCCCCGGATCCGGCGCCGCCACGCGAGTGAAACCGACGACCACCACCCGCCGGCCGGCCGGCCACGCCCGCACCAAGGAAGTGCCCATGCCCATGAGATCGATGACCCGACGTACGCTGCTCCTCGGCACCGGAGCGACCCTCCTGCTCAGCGCCTGCGGGACCGGGGCCGCGTCCGAGACCCGGCAGCTCGGGATCTCCGCCATTCCCGACCAGGACCCCGAGCTGTTGAACCGGCTCTACCCGGGCGTGGCCGAGCGGTTCGCCGACGCGACCGGCCTGAAGGTGGCCTACCGACCCGTCACCGACTACACCGCCGTGGTGCGGGCGTTCGAGATCGGCGACATCCATCTGGCCTGGATGGGCGGGCTGACCGGCGTCCAGGCACGCGCACGCGTACCGGGTGCCGCGGCCATCGCGCAGCGGGACATCGACGCCGAGTTCCACAGCCTCTTCATCGCCCACTCCGACGCCGGCCTGCGGCCGTTCGAGAAGGTGGACGGGCTGCGCGGCCTCGCCGGACACACCTTCACCTTCGGTAGCGAGACCTCCACCTCCGGCCGGCTCATGCCGCAGTACTTCATGCGGCAGGCCGGTCTTGAGCAGGGCGAGTTGCGGGGGAAGCCAGGCTTCTCGGGCTCCCACGACGCCACGATCGAGCTCGTGGCGGGCGGCAGCTTCGAAGCCGGGGCCGTCAACAAGCAGGTCTGGGACGCCGCCGTCGCGGCGAAGGAGGTCGACCTGAGCAAGGTGGTCGTGCTGTGGCGCACTCCCGGCTACGCCGACTACCACTGGCTGGCTCGTCCGGATCTCGACAAGACCTTCGGTGACGGAACCAGGAAGAAGGTGCTGGACCTGCTCCTGGGTCTGGACGACCGGAACGCCGAGGACGCGAAGTTGCTCGAGCTCTTCGGCGCCAAGTCCTTCGTAGGCACGAAGAATTCCGCCTACGACCGGATCGAGGACGTGGCCCGAGACCTGGGCCTGCTCCGGTGAGTGACGCTCCGCCGGTGATCCGGCTGCGCGGCGCGGGGCGCCGGTTCGGCGCGCACGAGGCCCTGGGCGAGCTGGACCTCACCGTCCACGCCGGGGAACGGGTGGCGGTGCTCGGCACCAGCGGCGCCGGCAAGAGCACGCTCCTGGCTCTGCTCAACGGGTCGCTGGAGCCGACCACGGGCAGCGTGGAGGTCTTCGGTGAGAACTCCGCCCGCCTGACGGCCCCACGGCGTCGGCTGCTGCAGCGGCGCGTCGGCTCGGTGAGCCAGGACCTCGCCCTGATCGAGCAGGTCCGGGTGGTGCACAACGTCAACGCGGGCAGGCTCGGCCGGTGGAGCACCCCCCGCGCCCTGGCCTCGCTGGTCTGGCCCCACTCGCTCGACGTGGTCCGCGACGCGCTCGAACGGGTCGACCTGGGCTGGGCGCTGTACGAACGCACCGAGCGCCTGTCCGGCGGCGAGCGGCAGCGGGTGGCCATCGCCCGGCTCCTGGTGCAGGATCCCGAGTTGGTGGTGGCCGACGAGCCCGTATCCAGTCTCGATCCGGTGCGCGCCGCGCGTGTTCTCGGCCTGCTCGGCGCCTCACCGACCGGGAGAACGCTCGTGGTGAGTCTGCACCAGCCGGCATTGGCCCGCGAGCACTGCACCCGCGTGGTGGGCCTGCGCCAGGGCCGGATCGTCCTCGACCTCCCGGCCGGCGACGCGACCGACGAAGCGCTGCACGACCTCTACGAGCTCGTATGACACTCCAACTCGACGCCCCGCCGACCCCGCCGTCCCCGTCGGCCGTATCCGCGCCGGGGCGAAAGCCCGTGAGCGGGCGGCGGATTCTGCTCCGCAGGCTCACGGCACTGGTGACGGTGGCCGGGCTGCTGGCCTGGGCGTTTGCTCGCGCCGTCCCGTCGGGCGGCGAGCTGGTCAACCGAGGCGGTCTGGCTCTGCTCGACGACCTCGCGGCGACCGCGCTGCATCCCTCCCTGGACCCGGGCTTCCTCGGCGTGGTCCTGGAGGCGACGGCGACGACGCTGGCCCTGGCGCTGCTCGGGACGGCCGGGGCACTGGTGATCGGCCTGGTCGGCGGGCTGGTCCTCAGCGACGCGGCGTGGAGCGGCGCGCTGCCGTGGCCCCTACGTGCGGGGCGGCTTGTGCTGCGCGGCGCGCTGGTGGCCGTCCGCTCGGTGCACGAGCTGGTGTGGGCGCTGCTCTTCGTCAGCGTGCTCGGCCTCGACCCGCTCGTAGCCGTCCTGGCACTCGCCCTGCCCTTCGGCGCGCAGAGCGCCCAGGTCTTCGGGGAGACCTTCGACAGTGTGCCCGACGCGCCGCTGCGTGCGCTGCGCGCCGCCGGCGCCAAGCGTTGCTCCGCTCTGGCCTACGCCCTCCTTCCCGGCACGGCACCGCTGCTGCTGTCCTACTCCTTCTACCGGTTCGAGTGCGCCCTGCGGTCCGCGGTCGTGCTCGGCGTCGCCGGCGTCGGAGGGCTGGGATTCGAGCTCACGGTGAGCCTGCAGTCGCGTAACTGGGGCGAGGTCTGGACGCTGGTCGCGGCACTGCTGGCGCTCGCGGGGGTGGTCGAGCTGTGGAGCAACCGAGTCCGCTCCGACGTCGCGGTGGTGACCTGCGCCGACTGGTCGGTCGGACATGAACGCTCACGCGACGACGGCCGGTCCCCGCGTGGCCTGTCCCGCTCGACCCGCTGGTCTCTGATCCTGGCGGTGCCGGCGATCGCGGTCGCCTGGTGGTGGGCCGGCCTCTCACTCGCCGGACTCGCTTCGGCCCGCACCCAGGACCTCGCCGGCCGGCTGCTCGGCGACCTGTGGCCTCCCGAACTCCCCGAGGGCGGTCTGCGGGTACTGACCGGCGCCGCCCTCGACACCGTGGCCATGGCCGTCCTGGCCATGGTCGTGGCGGTCGTGATCACCCTGCTCGTGGGCCCCTGGGCCGGCCGCCCGCGCGCCGACCGGCGCGGCCCGGCGTCCTGGGGCCGACGGGCCGTCTGGTGGCTCGCCCGGCTGCTGCTCCTGGTGCTGCGGTCGGTCCCCCCGACCGTGTGGGCCGTCGTCGCGCTCCTGGGCCTCTTCCCCGGCGTCCTGCCCGGAGCCCTGGCACTGGGGCTCTACACCGGCGGCATCCTCGGCCGACTGGTCGCCGAAGCCTGGGAGACCATGGACCTGGGGCCCCGGGAGTCCCTGCGCAACGCCGGCGTATCCCGTGCGCTGTCGGCCGTGGTGTCCATGGGACCGCCGTCCGCGAACCACCTGCTCACCTACACGCTCTACCGGTTCGAGATCTGCGTACGCGACACCGCCATCGTCGGCGTCGTCGGCGCGGCAGGTCTCGGCCGACTGCTCAGCGAACGTCTCGCGGCCTTCGACTTCCCCGTGGTCACCGGCATCCTGCTGGCCTCGTTGCTGGTCAGCCTCGCCGTCGAGGTACTGGGACGCCGCCTGCGGCGCGCCCTCCGGGCCTGAGCCCAGGCCGACCGCGGTCGCTTTCGGACCCTGTCGGGTTCGATTCCGCCCGTTCGGCTTCCGCACACCCGGCCGGCCAAGGCCCGGGGCCGTTCACGGGCAACGGTTCCGCCCAAGGGCCTCGCCCGGGGCCGCGTCACCGTCCTCGCCCCGGAGCGGCTCGCCGACCACGCGGGCCGACGTCACCGAACCGTAAGCACCCGTCCCAGCCCGTACCGCCCGCCGCCCGGCCTACAGTTCAGCTGACCCCGACCACCAGGAGCCGTCCCGTCATGCGTGCCCGCCTGATCCTCCCCGGCCTGCTGGCCGCCACCGCCCTCACCCTCGTCGGCTGCGGCGCGGAGACGTCCGCCTCCTCCAGCGGTGCCGCAGAGAAGTCCGGCCCCACGGCCTCCGGTTCCTCCGCGCCCGCAGGAGCAGGTACCGCGGCGGTCCCCGAGACGCTGCGGTTCACCGGCACGACCGTGGACGGCAAGCCGTTCGACGCGGCCACGCTGGCGGGCAAGCCCACCGTGTTGTGGTTCTGGGCCCCGTGGTGTCCCACCTGCAAGGCCCAGGGACCCGAAACCGCCAAGGTCGCCGACCGGTTCCAGGGCAAGGCGCACGTGATCGGGGTGGCCGGACTCGACACGCCGCAGGCCATGAAGGACTTCGTCACCGACACAGGGGTCGGCACCTTCCCGAACCTGGCCGACGAGGCCGGGGACATCTGGAAGAAGTTCGAGATCACCCAGCAGAGCGTCTACGTGATCCTCGACAAGGACGGCAAGACCGTCTTCACCGGCAGCCTCCCGGCCGGCGAGGGCCTCGCCGGCAAAGTCGGCCCGCTCGTCGGCTGAACCGCCATGTCCGATCTGCCGCTGGCCCTCGCTCTGACCGCGGGCATGCTCGCCGCCGTCAACCCCTGCGGCTTCGCCCTTCTGCCCGCCTACCTCTCCCTGCTCGTCCTGGGCGACGATTCCCCCACCCGCACAGCCGCCATCCGACGCGCGCTCGCCGCCACCGCGGCCATGACCGCCGGATTCGCCGCCGTGTTCGCCCTGTTCGGACTCGCCATCGCCCCCGTCGCGGGCCAGGTCCAAGAACACCTGCCCTGGTTCACCATCGCCTTCGGCCTCCTGCTCGCCCTGGCCGGCGCCTGGCTGGTGACCGGGCGCGACCTGCCCGCCCTGCTGCCCCGACTCCGCCGTGCTCCCGCCGTCACCCGCTCCGCCGTGTCGATGGCCCTGTTCGGCGCCGCTTACGCCATCGCCTCCCTCGGCTGCACCATCGCCCCCTTCCTCGCCATCGTCGTCTCCGCCTTCCGCAGCGGATCCCCCCTCGACGGCATCACCCTGTTCACCACGTACGCGGCCGGCATGGGCGCGATCGTCGGCGCCGCTGCCCTGTCCATCGCCCTGACCCGCACCGCCCGCGTCACCGGTCTGCGCCGCCTCGGCTCGCTCGCCTCCCGCACCGGCGGCGCCCTGATCCTCTTCGTCGGCGCCTACATCGCCCACTACGGCTGGTACGAGATCCGCGTGCAGAACAACCCCGCCACCCAGGACCCGGTCATCGACGCCGCCGGCACGATCCAGCGCACCCTCGCCGACACCCTGGACACCATCGGCCCCGGAGCCATCGCCGCCCTCCTCGCCGCGCTGCTGATCGGAGGCGCAGTCCTGCGCCGCCGGCATCCCCGCTCCCCAGACCAAGCGCCCGCCGACCCCGGCAACGCGCCTGCCCCGTAAGGCGGAACGGCCCGACGAGAGCCACGCGGGCGCCATGGCCCTCACCGCCTTGCGGCGGTCACCCCCGCACGCCACCTGAACGGATGGCAGGGCAGGGCGGTGAACCCCATCGGGCATCCGACCGGATGGGTCCGCCCGTCGGCCTCGGCACACGGGACAGCGGAGAGCGCGCCCGGCGCACTGCGGCGGAATCAGAAGCAGGTCCCGGGCGGTGGACCAAACACTGTGATCTCCTTCCACGGAGCCCAACAGACAGCTGGTGCCGTACCCGGTGGCGCAGGAGGCGTCGGAAGGCAGCCGTCCGAGCCCGGAGATGAAGAAACTCCGCCCAGCGGTGGTAGCCGCACGCCTCGCGGTCATCGGCGCCCCGTTCCGGGATTTCCAGGGCCTGACCGAGGACGAACCGGGCCGGGCGCAGCAGAGCGCGTCGCGCGGTATCCGCAGGACGCAAGACGGCGTCACCATGAATCGGGATGCCTCGCGGGGTGACGGGTGTTGTGCTGTGTCTGTCTCCGGCGTGCCCGCCTCCTCCCCCCCCCTTGCCCCCCTTGCCCCCCTTGCCCCCCTTGCCCCCCTTGCCCCCCTTGCCCGCCTCCGGCGCGGCGGCCAGGACCGAGGACGCATGCGGGTGCCTGGCCGGGTGCGACTGCTGCTGACCGATCGGTCGTACGCCCTCAGGTGCGCGGACGGGTCTCGTACATGCGCACCGCGACGACGAGGCCGGAGGCGGCGGTGAGGGCGGCGACGGCCCAGATGGCGGTGGTGAGGCCGTAGGCATCGGCGAGGATTCCCGCGACCAGCGCGCCGACGGCGAAGCCGCCGTCGCGCCACAGGCGGTAGACGCCGACGGCACGGGCGCGCCAGGCGGGGTGGGCGACGTCGCCGATGACGGCCAGGAGGGTCGGGTAGACCAGCGCGGTGCCGATGCCGAGCAGGATCTGGGCGGTGGCCCAGACGGGGAAGGTGGTTCCGGCGGCGACGAGGGTGATGGCGGCGGCCTGCAGCAGCATGCCCGTGGTGATCAGGTGTTTGCGGCCTATGTGGTCGGACCACCAGCCGGTGAGCATCTGGCCCGCGCCCCACACGGCGGGGTAGAGCGCGGCGAGGACGCCGATCTGGGCGATGGACAGGCCGTGGGCGGCGAAGAGCAGGGGGAAGATGCCCCAGGCGAGGGCGTCGTTGAGGTTGTTGACCATGCCGGCCTGGCTGGCGGCGGACAGGGCCCTGTCGCTCAGGCTGGTGAGGCGGGCGATCTGGGCTGTGGTCAACTCGGCGTCCGAGCCGGACTGTCGGGGGTGCTGGGCGGCCTCGGCCCGGGCGTGCTCGCGGGTCTCGCGGACGGCGAAGGTGGACAGGCCCAGCGCCAGGACGACATAGGCGGCGCCGAGGAGAAAGGGCTCGGGGCGCAGCCCGGCGTGTTCGGCGATGGCGCCGGTGGCCATGGCGGTGGCGGCGACGGCTCCGTATCCGGCTGCCTCGTTGAAGCCCATGGCCAGGCCGCGGCGCTGGGGGCCGACGAGGTCGATCTTCATGATGACGGTGGTGGACCAGGTCAGGCCCTGGTTCATGCCGAGCAGGACGTTGGCGGCGATGATCCAAGCCCAGGTCGGGCCCCAGGCAAGCATGGCGGGCACGGGCAGGGCGATCAGCCAGCCGGCGATCAGGACGGGCTTGCGGCCGTAGCGGTCCGACCAGGTGCCGGCGAAGAAGTTGGTGATGGCTTTGGTGGTGCCGAAGGCCACGATGTAGGTGAGGGCGGCGGTGTAGGCGTCCAGGTGGAAGACGTCGTCGGCGAGCAGCGGCAGCACGGTGCGTTCCTGGCCGAGCATGCCGCCGACCAGGGCGTTGACCGCGACGAGCAGGGTGAACTGGGCGAGGTTGGCGCGCAGTCCGAGCCGTATGCCGTCCGTGTCGCTCGTGCTCGAAGAGGTGGCCGGGGAGGTCACTCGCCTTCCTCCAGCGTGCGGCCGGTGGCCTTGGCCCAGTCGCCCGGTCCGCCGTCCAGGACGGCGAGGTCGCCGTGTCCGGCACGCGCGAGGAGGCTGGCGGCGGTCATGGCGCGCTCGCCGTGCCCGCAGGCGACGACGGCCCCGGCCGGTGCTTCGCCGGGGTGTCCGGCGAGGCCGCCGAGTTCGATGTGGACCGCGTCCGCGATGTGTCCGGCGACGTGCTCGGCCCGCTGCCGGATGTCCAGGACCGGACGGTCGGCGATGCGGTCGGCGGTGATCAGGTCGATGGTCCGCTGCTCCCCGCCGTCCGCCTGCCACATCGCCCACTCCAGGTGTCCGGCCAGCCGCTCGTACCCGATCTTCAGGGCCTGCCAGGTGAGTTCGCCGAGGTCCTGGCCCGGCGCGGTGACGAAGACGAGCGGGGTGTCGTCGGGCAGCAGCCAGCCGAGCCAGGTGGCGAATTGGTCGCGCAGCGGGATGGAGATCGCGCCGGGGATGTGGCCGTGGGCGAAGTCCGTGAGGGGTCGTACGTCGATGATCTGGGCGCCCTGGCCCAGCAGTTGGCGTGTCTCGGCCGCCGAGAGCGCGGCGAGCGTGGGGGTGGTCTCGAGGATCGCGGGGCCGCGCCGGTTGATCTCGCCCAGACGGTCGAAGTAGGCGGGGTAGGCGCCGAGGCCGGCGAGCAGCTGCCGTACGAAGGTGTCCTCGTCCGCTGTGGCGAGCAGGGCGTTGGCCCGCTTCTGGGCGCCGATGGTGGTGGTGCGTTCGGCACCGGGTGGGGCGGAGCAGAAGGAGCCGGCACCGTGGGTGGGCCACACGGCGGTCGCGTCCGGCAGCTGGGCCAGGCGCCGCAGGGAGTGGTACTGGGCGCGGGCGAGTTCGTCCGCCCGCTCGGCGCCGAGCAGGTCGGTGCGGGCGGCGGAGCCGACGATGAGGGATCCGCCGGTGAAGACGCCCAACTCCCGGGTGCCGTCCAGCAGGAGGAAGGACAGGTGCTCGTCGGTGTGGCCGGGGGTGGCCAGGGCCCGCAGGGTCAGCCCGCCCAGGTCGGTCTCGTCGCCGTCGGCGAGCGCGGTGTGCGGGAAGGCACGGTGTCCGGCGGCGGAGGCCAGGACGGTCGCACCGTCCTCGGCGGCGAGCTGGAGCGCGCCGGTGAGGAAATCGGCATGGAGGTGGGTTTCGGCGGCGTAGGCGACGTTCAGCCCGCGCTGCTCGGCGGCGGTGCTCAGGGCGCGCAGATCCCGGCTCGCGTCCACTGCCAGGGCGCGTCCGTCGCCCAGGTCGACGAGATAGGCGCTGTTGCCCAGCCCCTCGTCGACCAGCGGTATCAGGTGATCGTCGGCGAAGCTCATGGGGTCCTCCTGGTGTCACGGTCGGCGCTGGATGGTCACAGCGCCCACCTGTGGATACAATATTCCATGGATTTATGGAGGATGCCATGGGAGATGCCGCACGCAAGTCGGCGCTGTACGACGCTTTCGCCCACACCGGTAAGGCGCTGAGCAGTGGGAAGCGTCTGGAACTGCTCGATCTGCTGGCCCAGGGCGAGCGCACCGTCGACGCCCTCGCCAAGGCGGCCGGGCTGAACCTGACCACCGCCTCCGCGCACCTGCAGACCCTCAAGCAGGCGGGGCTGGTGACCACCCGCCGCGAGGGCGTACGCATTCACTACCGGCTGGCCGGAGGCGACGTCGCCGCTCTCTACGCCCTGCTGCGCCGGGTCGCCCAGACCCACCAGGCGGGCGTCGAGGCCGCCCGCACCGCCTACCTCGGCAAGGACCAGCCGGAGGGGGTCGGGCGCGAGGAGCTGCTGGCTCGCGCGCGGGCGGGCGAGGTCGTCGTCCTGGATGTGCGCCCGGCCGAGGAGTACGCCGCCGGGCACATCCCCGGCGCCATCTGCATCCCTGTCGCGGAACTCGCCGATCGTATCGCCGAGTTGCCCGCCGACACGGAGGTGGTCGCCTACTGCCGCGGCGAGTACTGCGCTCTGGCCCACGACGCCGTACGACTGCTCACCACGCGCGGGCGGCGGGCCGTGCGGCTGATCGACGGCATGCTGGAGTGGCGCCTCGCCGACCTGCCCGTGGCGACCGGAGAAGCCGCGTGATCCCCGCGCACCCGGGGCTGCGGGGCGGGCCGGTCTATCTGGACTACAACGCCACCACTCCGGTCGACCCCCGGGTGGTCGACGCGATACTGCGTCACCTGGCAGCATTTCGGCAACCCGTCCAGCAGTCATGCCTATGGCGATCAGCCCCGCCACGCGCTCGGACAGGCACGCGCGCAGGTCGCCGCCATGGTCGAGGCCGGGCCTGACGAGATCGTCTTCACCGGCTCCGGGTCCGAGGCCGACAACCTTGCCCTGCGCGGTGCCGTACTCGCCACCAAGACCGACCGCCCTCATGTGATCACCCAGGTCACCGAGCATCCGGCCATCCTGGAGACCTGCCACGCCCTGGAGCGCCTCCACGACACCGAGGTGACGTACCTGCCGGTGGACGGCGACGGTCTGGTCGACCCGGGGCGCTCGCCGCCGCCCTCACGGAGCACACCGACGAGGTCGCCATGCTGGCGATGGCCCTGCTGTTCGCCGGCCACGAGACCACCGTTGTCCAGATCGGTCTCGGCGCATTGCTGCTGCTCTCGCATCCGGACCAGTGGCAGGCTCTGGCGGAATCTCCCGACCGGATTCCGGATGCTGTCGAGGAAATCCTGCGAGCCCCGGGCAAAGGCGGCGGGGGCATACCCCGCTGGGCGTCAACGGTGACGGAGCAGCAGCATGGCCGCGTCGTCGTGAAGCGGTCCACTGACGTGCTGGAGCAGGTCCTGGCGGAGGTCCTCGAGCGCCGTCTCGGGATTGCGTTCCCTGAGCAGGTGAGCGCGTTCGGCGAGCGGGTAGAAACGGCCTGCGGTGTCGCGTGCCTCGGTGATCCCGTCGGTGTAGAGCAGAAGCTGATCGCCCGTCAGGAAGTCGGCGCGGTACGGTTCCGGCGGCTCCGTACCGCAGGCCCCCAGGCCGAGCGGGAGACCGTAGGAGGACGGTTCGGGCCAGGTGATCATGCCGTCCGCCCGTATCAGCAGGGGGGCCGGGTGGCCGAAGTTGAGGAAGACGACCTCCTCGGACCTCACCTCGGCGAGGACGGCGGTGACGAACTTCTCGGCTCCCGGCTGCCGCTCGACAGCCCGTTCCAGCCGGCACCCCACGGCCGCCAGGTCGGCTTCGTCGGGGGCCGCTTCGCGGAAGGCGCCCAGGACCGCCGCCGCGGTCTCCACCGCGTCCAGCCCCTTTCCCTGGACATCGCCGACGATCACTCGCACCCCATGCTGTGAGGTGGCGACTTCGTACAGGTCACCTCCGATGCGGGCCTCGGCGACGGCGGACATGTAACAGACCGCCATCCGCAACCGCCCGGACAGTCGCGGAACCGGTCTGAGCAACACTCGCTGCGCGGCCTCGGCGATGGACCGCACACTGTCCAGCTCCGCCTCGCGCCCCTGGCGCATGGACACGGCCAGGAGGCCCGCCGCGGTGACGCCGAGGATCGAGACGACGCTCATGATGCCGCGTGGTGTTTGGAGCAGTCCGTTGAACCAGCTCAGACCGACGCACAGCAGCAGAGCGATGCCGCCGACGCACGCGGTGCGCCGCCAGCTGCCCACGAGCGGGGCGAAGGCGGGTCCCAGCGCCAGCAGCGGCAGGAAGACCACCTCCGGGCCGATCGCGAGATCGGCCACCGTGGCCGCGGCCATCATCGCGAAAGGCAGCAGCGACAACACGGTGAGACGGTGGCTCTCCGACCTCATTGCGTCTTTCCTCCCCCTCGTCGGCCCGCCCCCCTGTCCATGGCGGCAGCGCCCCCGATGCGGCGCACAAGATCCATGGTGGCAGACCCACGTCTCCTCTTCCGGACGATGGCGGTGCCCGTCCGGGCATCCCCGATCCAGGGCAGACGCATCGCGTACGCGCTGCGTGACGCGGGTGAGCGGTTGCGTTACGGCGTCCCCTTCGCCGCTCGGCTCAAACCGACACGCCGGGTGACAGGTGTGCCGGAGCCCTCCGGTCCGATGCGCGGAGCCGGGCCGGTCCGGCTCCGATGTACCCAGCCGTCGGGTTCTTGCGGCCCGTACGGTCTGCGGCAGCGCCCGCATTCCCGCGCGCCGTCGTTGTGTTCCGGGCAGGACTGAGGGGTACACGGTCAGCCTCCAGCGAGTACCACGAGTACCAGGGAAACGACTCCGTCGAGGAGATGAGCCAGATGATCGTCCTCGGATTGCTCCTCCTGGCAGCCACAGGGGCCTTCACCGGCCTGGTGATCGCCGACAACCTCTCCGGCGGGCCCGAGTACACCGTGTCCGTACTCGGCCAGGACATCGCCACCATGAACGCGCTGGCCATCTTCTGCTCCGGCCTGGCCCTCGCACTGATCTTCGCCCTGGGACTCAGCGCGGCAAGCACAGCCGTCCATCGCCACCGCAAGCACCCTCGCTACACGACTCCCCCTGGCACCCCCGACCACTGAGGGACAAGCACTCCACCCGCGTGTTCCCGGCCGACGTGACGGAAAGCGCGCCCTCTCCCCAGGACCGCCGCTGGTTCCGGTGCCTGCACGCCGTCACCGGTCGAGTGGTCACCAGCGTGTCGGCTGGGCGAGAGCCCCGGCAGCACCGGCCGGCTGGCTCGGCGGCCGAAGCGGGCCCGGGTGTGCCGTCCAAGGCCCTGTCGCCCGGCGGGCCGTACACCCTGAGCAGTGCGGCGGGTGCGTACGCTGAAACACGTGCAGCTGCTTCCGGAGCCCGTCCGTCGACTTGCCGCCTGGTGCGTCGTGATCCTGCTGGTAGCGGGGGTCGTATACGTCGGGACCCAGCTGTTGGTGGCGATCCGGCCGGCCGTCGTCCCCGTCCTGCTCGCCTTGCTCGGCACCGCACTGCTCCTGCCCGTCCACCGACGGCTCGTGAAGGCCAGGGTCAACCGGTCCCTCGCCGCCGGTCTCACCTGTGCCGCCGCGCTCGCCGTGGTCGGCGGCACGATGTACATGGTCACGGCCGCGCTGGTCGACACCTGGGATCAGATCGTCGCCTCACTGCGCAGGGCGACGCGGCAGCTGGCCGACCAGTTCGGGGCGTCCGGCACCTCGCTGGAGGACCTGGCCGACGACGCCCTCGACCTGCTGGGCAGGTTCGGCGGGACGGCGGCCTCCGGTGTCGTGACCGGAGTGAGCGTCGCCGTCCAGGCCGCCGGCATGGCGGTGCTGGCGCTGCTGCTGGTCTTCTTCTTCATGCGGGACGCCGACCGGGCGGCCGGCACCCTGCGTTCGCTCGTCCCGCGCGGCGGCACGGGCACCGTCGAGGCGATGGCCCGGCGGGCCTTCGAGGGCGTCGAGGGGTTCATGCGGGGCACCACCGTAGTGGCGCTCATCGACGCCGTCTGCATCACCATCGGCCTGTTGATCCTGCGCGTGCCGGGTGCTGTCGGGCTCGGCGCGATCGTCTTCATCGGCGCCTACGTCCCCTACCTCGGCGCCCTCGTCTCCGGGGCGGCAGCCGTGCTCGTCGCACTCGCCGACCGGGGGTTCGCCATCGCGCTGTGGGTGCTCGGGGTGGTGCTCGTCGTGCAGATCCTGGAAGGGAACATCTTCCAGCCGATGGTCCAGAGCCGGACCGTGCGGATGCACCCCGCGGTGATTCTGGTCGCGCTCACCGCGGGCGCGTCCGTGGCCGGGATCGTCGGGGTGCTCCTCGCGGTGCCGGTCACCGCCGCCGCCTTCGGTGTCCTCCACGAGCTCCGCACGCGCTACGCGTCGTCCGAGGGCACACCCTCTGCCGGGGCCCCCGACGAGCCGCCCAGGCAACCATGAGGACGCACCGTACGCCGCATGCGCCGCAGTTCACCCTTTGTCAGAAGATCTAGTGGCTCACGGCCGTTGAACCGTGCGCCCCATCGGTGCCCGGCTCCACCTCCAGTGACAGCATGGTGCTCGCCCCATCGGCCAGGACCCTGACCTGTACCGCGCCCGGGCTGTCGCCTGCGATGAGCGGTACGTCCGTCGTGCCCACACCGTCTGACGCCGTGGTGACTCGGACGGGTGAACCGCCATGAAAGTCGGTGCCGGTTCCTTCCGGGTCATCCACGAAGAAGCTCACCATCCGTCCGCCCGCGGCTGAGCCGTCGGCCCGGGCCATCACCGAGAGCGAAGAGAACTCCTGGCCCTGCGCAGCCCGCTGCCCATCACCAGAAACCACCATCAGCTCATCCATCACTCAACGCCCCCTCCATCCGCACACCCCGCCTGCGTAACCGGCAGATTCCACGCCGGACACGCTGCGGGTCTCCGTCCAGAGGCTTGTCAAACCAGGAGGGCCCCCCAGCGCACCACCGCCCCGGACCCGTCCCTGACTGAGGCAGCGGTGCCGGTGACTTGGTGGAGGGACACTGGCGCGGGGTACGAATCGGATCGTGTTCTTCGACTCCTGGAACGACCTCGCCCGAGTTCTCGTCATGGCCGGGCTGGCCTACCTGATCCTCATCATCGCGGTACGCGCGTCAGGCAAACGTGCGCTCGCGAAAATGAACGCCTTCGACCTGGTGGTCACGGTCGCGCTGGGATCGACCCTGGCCACTATCCTGCTCAACCGGCAGGTGGCCCTCTGGGAGGGGACTCTGGCACTCGTCTCCCTGGTGGCCCTTCAGTTCGTCACCGCATGGACATCGGTCCGCTCCCGGCACGTTCGACGGCTGGTGAAGGCCCAGCCGACCCTCCTGCTGTACGACGGCCACATGCTCCATGAGGCGATGCGGCACCAACGGGTCGCGCCGGACGAGGTACGCCAGGCCATTCGCGCCCAGGGAATCGGTGCGCTGGAGCTGGTGCACGCGGTGGTACTGGAGACGGACGGCAGCTTCAGCGTGATCCCCCGCTCGCAAGCGGGTTCAGGGAACGCCGTGGACAACGTGGCGTAGTCCCGGCCTCCGAGTACCGGCTCGCCGCCGGTACGGCCTCGCCGCGTTCCGGGGCGGCTCGTCCGGCTGGGCGAGGTAGGCGGTGGTGAAGAGGCCGCCGTCGCATGGAGCAGGACTGCACAGCGCGACCGCGTCGGTGCGAACGGTATTTCCGCAGCCTGCGTACTGGAACGCACTTCCGCACCACAGACACTCGTGTGACACTGTCGTCCCGTCCGCCGTGCGGACCCGTTCCGCACCGTCCGTCCCCCACGAGAAGGGCGCCGTGCGTTCCCTACCCCTGCCTCTGGCCCTGACCGCGCGCCTGTCGCCGGTGGTTGTGCTCGCCGCGGCGGGCTGGGCGCTGTCGTCCGGTCCGCTCGCCGCGCCGCAGGCCGCCGAGCACAGGCCGGCCGAAGAGAAGACCGAGACCCGGTCCGCCTCCGCCCCGTCGACGTCGACGGTGTCGAAGACCTACTCGGCGGCGCCCGCGCCGTGCGAGAGCATCGCCAAGAAGACGATCGAGTCGCTGGTCCCGGGCGCCAAGACGGCCGGCAAGGAAATCCCGTCCACGGACTCCAAGCTGCGCCGCACCTGCTCCTGGAACGCGCTCAAGGGCTACGAATACCGCTGGCTCGACGTGTCCTACGAGGTGCTGAAGTCGGACGAGGCGGCACAGAAGTCGTACGAGGAGCACACCGAGAGGAAGAGCGGCGGCGGGGCCGTGCCCGGTCTGGGCGACAGCGCGTACTCCGTCGTGAACCTCACCACCGAGGACAAGCAGCAGACCCGCGAAGGCACCGTGCTCGTCCGCGCGTCCAACGCACTGGTGACGGTCACGTACAACGGCAGTGACTTCGAGTCGAAGAAGGCGCCGAGCACGGACACGATCAACAAGGGCGCCATCAAAGCCGCGAAGGAAGCGGTGGCGGCGCTGTAGGGCGAGAAGGACTGACCCGGCCCCGCCGGCGCCGCCGGGCCGGGTCAGACGGTGCGGCGGCGCAGCGCCATCAGCAGCAGGTACAGCACCATCGAGGTGCCCAACCCCACCGCCCAGCCGTAGTCGGCCAGGCCGGCCAGCGCCGGAACGGGACGGCCGTCGACGAGCGGCTTGAAGCTCGCGCCGCCGACCGCGAGGACGCCGCCGGCCACGAAGGCGACGACAGCCCGCCAGTTCCAGCCGGACTCGTACCAGTAGCGGCCGCCCACGCGGTACAGGTCGGCCAGGTCGAGCCGGGAGCGGCGCAGGATCCAGTAGTCGGCGATGAGGATGCCCGCGACGGTGCCGAGCAGGCCGCCGACCAGGCCCAGCCACGTGAAGATGTAGCCCTGCGGGTCGGAGTACAGCTTCCACGGGAAGATCAGCACTCCGAGCACGCAGGTGGCGAGGGCCCCGGCGCGGAAACTGATCCTGCGGGGCGCGATGTTGGAGAAGTCGAACGCCGGTGAGACCAGGTTGGCCGCCACGTTCACGGAGAGGGTCGCGACCAGTACGGTGACCAGCGCGAAGAGCAGGCCAACCGTGTTGTCGGTCTTCGCGGCGAGCTGTACCGGGTCCCAGATGGCCTCGCCGTAGACGGCCTGCGAGCCCGAGGTGACCATCACCGACAGGAAGGCGAAGAGGGTCATCGTCGTCGGCAGGCCGAGGGCCTGGCCCCAGGTCTGCGCCTTCTGGCTCTTGCCGTAGCGGGTGAAGTCGGGGATGTTCAGCGACAGCGTGGACCAGAAGCCGATCATGCCCATGAGGGCGGGTGCGAACAGCGTCCAGAAGTCGGCCCCCCAGCCGAGCTTCGACGGCTGGTCGAGCAGCGGGCCGAAGCCGCCCGCCTTGTCGCTCATCCACCACAGCATCACGAACGCGCCGACGAGCACGAAGGGCGCCGCCCAGTTCTCGAAGCGGCGGATCGTCTCCATGCCCCGGTAGATGATGACGACCTGCAGCGCCCAGAAGATCGCGAACGACAGCCACATGGTCCAGGCGTAGCCGCCGACCTTCGCCGCGTCCGTCCAGCCGCTGCCGACGAGCTTGCCGGCCAGGAAGTAGATGGCCTCGCCGCCGATCCAGGTCTGGATGCCGAACCAGCCGCACGCCACCAGTGCCCGGACGACGGCGGGCAGGTTGGCCCCGCGGATCCCGAAGGAGGCCCGGGCGAAGACCGGGAAGGGTATGCCGTATTTCGGCCCCGCGTGCCCGGTGAGCAGCATCGGTACCAGCACGATCACATTGGCCAGGGCGATGGTGAACACCGCCTGCTTCCAGTCCATGCCGACGGCGATGAGCCCGGAGGCCAGGGTCCAGGAGGCGGTGTTGTGGGCCATGCCGACCCACAGCGCGGAGAAGTTGTACGTGGTCCAGGTGCGCCCCCGGACGGGGACCGGCAGCAGGTCCTCGTTGGCGTAGGGACCGCTCGGCGCGGGGGCGCCCGGGGCTATCTCCACGCGGCCGTCGGCGAGGGTCACTTGGGTGGTCGGCGGTGTGGCAGTGGGAGCGGTATCGGTCATGGGCCAGCCCAATCGGGGGAGGTGGGACGGGAAAAGCCATGCGGGTGGCGCCGATGGGGGGGTGCGCTCGGGAGCGTGCTGGGCCCCCTTCCCGAGCCGCTGGGAAGGGGGAGATCAAGAGAGGGGTGGTACGGAGGTGTTCAGCCGTTGACGGCCGGGATCACCCGTGATCCGTAGGCGTCGATCACGGTCTCCTGCGCGTCGTGCATGTCGTAGACGGCGAACTGGTCGACGCCGAGCGCGCGCAGCGCCTGAAGCTTCTCGATGTGCTTCTCGACCGGGCCGATCAGGCAGAACCGGTCGACGATCTCGTCGGGCACGAACGCGGTGTCGGGGTTCCCGCTGCGCCCGTGGTGGGAGTAGTCGTAGCCCTGGCGTGCCTTGATGTACTCGGTGAGGTCGTCGGGCACCTGGGACGAGTGCTCGCCGTACTTGGTGACCAGGTCGGCGACATGGTTGCCGACCATGCCGCCGAACCACCGGCACTGCTCGCGCGCGTGGGCCAGCGCCCCGGGTGAGTCGTCCTCGGTGACGTAGGCCGGGGCGGCCACGCAGATGGTCACCTCGGACGGGTCCCGCCCGGCGGCGACGGCCGCGTCCTTGACAGCCTTGACCATGTACTCGGTCAGATACAGGTCGGCCAGCTGGAGGATGAACCCGTCCGCCTCCTCACCGGCCATCTTCAGCGCCTTGGGCCCGTACGCGGCCATCCACACGGGCAGTTCGGCGTCCGGCTTGATCCACGGGAACCGGACGACGGTGCCGCCGAGGTCGGCCTCCTGCCCGCTGCCCAGCGCCCGGATGACCTTCATGGCCTCGCTGATCCGGGCCAGGGTGTTGGGCTTGCGGCCGGCCACGCGCATCGCGGAGTCGCCGCGGCCGATGCCGCAGACCGTGCGGTTGCCGAACATGTCGTTGAGGGTGGCGAAGGTGGAGGCGGTGACCTCCCAGGTGCGGGTGCCCGGGTTGGTCACCATCGGCCCGACCTTCAGCTTCGTCGTGTTGGCCAGGATCTGGCTGTAGATCACGAACGGTTCCTGCCAGAGCACGGCGGAGTCGAAGGTCCAGCCGTACCCGAAGCCGTTCCGTTCCGCCCGCTTCATCAGGCTGATCACTCGCGAGGCCGGCGGGTCGGCCTGCAGGACGAGTCCGAAGTCCATCTGCGCCACTCCTAGTTGAGGTACTGACAGGTGGATCGCGGGGTGTACACACCGTGTCCGGTGTGCCCGGTGTACTCCCGCTCGGTGATGACGGGTTCGCCGCGCGAGAGGACCGTCTCGACCCGGCCGGTGGTGCGCTTGCCCTCGTACGCCGAATAGTCGACGTTCATGTGGTGCGTCTCGGCCGACATGACCTGCTCGGCGTGCGGGTCATAGATCACGACGTCGGCGTCGGCGCCCGGCGCGATGGTGCCCTTCTTCGGGTACAGGCCGAACATCCGGGCCGGGGTGGCGCAGGCGATCTCGATCCAGCGGCGGCGCGAGATGTGCCCGTCGAGGACCGCCTGGTGGAGCAGGTCCATACGGTTCTCCACGCCGGGAAGGCCGTTGGGGATCTTGGAGAAGTCGCCGCGGCCGAGTTCCTTCTGGCCGGTGAAGCAGAAGGGGCAGTGGTCGGTGGAGACGACCTGGAGGTCGTTCGTCCGCAGCCCCTGCCAGAGCTTCGCCTGGTGTTCGCGTGGCCTCAGCGGGGTGCTGCACACGTACTTCGCGCCCTCGAAGTCCGGCTCGGCGAGATGGGCGGTGGACAGGAACAGGTACTGCGGGCAGGTCTCGCCGAAGACGTTCAGTCCCTCGTCGCGGGCCCGGGCCAGCTCGGCGACCGCCTCCATGGCCGAGACGTGCACGACGTACAGCGGCGCGCCGGCGACCTGCGCGAGCCGGATGGCGCGGTGGGTGGCCTCGGCCTCCAGCAGCGCCTTGCGGACCTCTCCGTGGTAGCGCGGGTCGGTCTCGCCGCGGGCGAGCGCCTGCTCGACCAGGACGTCGATCGCGATGCCGTTCTCGGCGTGCATCATGATCAGGCCGCCGTTGTCGGCGGAGCGCTGCATGGCGCGCAGGATCTGGCCGTCGTCGCTGTAGAAGACGCCCGGGTAGGCCATGAACTGCTTGAAGGAGGTGACGCCCTCCTCGACCAGGTGGTCCATCTCCTTCAGCGTGTGCTCGTTGACGTCGGAGACGATCATGTGGAAGCCGTAGTCGATGGCGCAGTTGCCGTCGGCCTTGGCGTGCCAGGCGTCGAGTCCCTCGCGCAGGGCGTGCCCGACGCTCTGCACGGCGAAGTCGATGATCGTCGTCGTGCCGCCCCAGGCGGCGGCCCGGGTGCCGGTCTCGAAGGTGTCGGAGGCGAAAGTGCCGCCGAAGGGCAGCTCCATGTGCGTGTGGGCGTCGACACCGCCGGGGATGACGTACTTTCCGGTGGCGTCGATCGTCCGGTCCGCGGTGAAGGTCTCCGCCACGGGTGTGCCGGAGGCCGCGAGGGCGGCGATGCGGCCGTCCTCGATCAGGACGTCGGCGTGCAGTTCGTCGGAAGCGGTGATGACGAGGCCATCGCGGATGACGGTTCGGGTGCTCATGCTCGGTCGCTCCTCGCCGTGTTGACGTGCCGGTGGTGTGTGGCTGGTCGCGCGCACGCGGCGGTAGCCGCATATCGAATGCAGCCCCGCGCCCCTAGAGGTCCGTCAGTGGGCCGTACGTTCCCGGTGCCCGGTCCCGGTAGAACTGCCAGCGGTCCCGGACCTCGCGGAGTCTGGCCATGTCCAGGTCGCGGACGACCAGTTCGGGCTCCTTGTCGCTCGCCACCTCGCCGACGAACTGCGCCTCCGGGTCGACGAAGTACGACGTGCCGTAGAAGTCGTTGTCGCCGTACTCCTCGACGCCGACCCGGTTGATCGCGCCGACGAAGTACTCGTTGGCGACGGCCGCCGCCGGCTGTTCCAGCTGCCAGAGGTAGCCGGACAGGCCGCGCGAGGTGGCCGAGGGGTTGAAGACGAGCTCGGCGCCCGCGAGGCCGAGCGCGCGCCAGCCCTCGGGGAAGTGGCGGTCGTAGCAGATGTAGACACCGATCCTGCCCACGGCGGTCTCGAAGACCGGCCAGCCACTGTTGCCCGGGCGGAAGTAGAACTTCTCCCAGAAGCCCCTGACCTGGGGGATGTGCGTCTTGCGGTACTTGCCGAGGTAGGAGCCGTCGGCGTCGATCACGGCGGCGGTGTTGTAGAGGACCCCGGGCTGTTCCTCCTCGTACATCGGCAGCACCAGGACGATGCCCAGTTCCTTGGCGAGGGCCTGGAAGCGGCGCACAATCGAGCCCTCGGGGATCTGCTCGGCGTACTCGTAGAACGCCGGGTCCTGGACCTGGCAGAAGTACGGTCCGTAGAACAGCTCCTGGAAGCAGAGGACTTGGGCACCCTGCGCGGCGGCGTCGCGGGCCGCCTGCTCGTGGACCTGGATCATCGATTCCTTGTCGCCGGTCCAGGCGGTCTGGAAGACGGCGGCACGGATCACTCGGCTCATCGGGACCTCCGGTCGCTCGGTGTGCGGTGAGCCTAGGAAGTCCGCGAGCGGGCTTTGAGGTGCACCGTGTCACGTCTGAGGGCGTGCGGCGTGTCACCGTGTCACTCTGCCGTGGGCCCATGTTTCACCGCCGTTTTCCCAGGTCGTCGGGTGTTTCACTGCTGTTGCGCGTCGTGCGCGAGGAGCGCGATGTGCACCGATGCGGCCTGCTCGAAGTCGTCGAGGTTCACTCCGAGGCGGACCTGTATGGCCTCCAGGCGGCGGTAGAGGGCCGGCCGGGAGACGTGGTGGAGCTGCGCCGTGCGGGACTTGTTGCGGCCGGTGGCGAGGTAGGTGCGCAGCACGGCCAGCAGGTCCTCGTCGGTCTCGCGCAGCAGCCCGTCCAGCTCCCGCTCCGCGAAGGACTGCACATGCGGGTCGTCGCGCAGCAGGCGGATCAGGCCCCGCAGATGGACGTCCCTGAGGCGCACGACCGGCGGGAGGTCGAGGGCGGCGGAGGAGTCGGCGACCGCGTCCGCCACGTGCTGGGCCTCGCGCAGGCCGGTGGGGACGTCGTCCCAGGAGACTCGGGGGTCGGCCGCGGCGACGACGGCGCGCTCCGGGCCGGACTCGGTCCGCAGCCGGGTCGCGAAGTGCGTAGCGAGGGCGCCCGCGTCCTGGTCGCGGGGAAGGCTGAGCAGCACGGCGGTGACCCCGTCGGCCAGTTCGGCGACCAGCCCGGGCAGGCCCAGCAGCCGCAAAAGCCGTTCGAGCCGGGCGGGGTCACCGTCGCGGACGGCGAGGGGGACGAAGGTCCGCCGGTTGACCGGCAGTCCGGCCGCGCGGGCCCGGGGCAGCAGTTGCCGTGCCGGTACGACACCGCTGACCAGGTCGGTCAGCAGGCTCTGCGCGGACTGCTCCTCCCAGGAGCACGCGGTGCCGCCACCGAGCATGCGGTGCAGGACGAGGGCCTCGGCGGCGCGGTCGGCCAGCAGCCGTCCGGTGGCGGTGTCGCCGCGGTAGCCGCACAGCACGATCCGGCCCCACCGCTCCCCGCGTCCGCCCAGTTCGGCCCGGATCCAGCCGTCGCCCTCGGTGCCTCCCCCAGTGCCTGAACGGCCTGGGTGGTGCCCCCACGCCTGCCGGGCGATGCGCTCCCAGTCGCGCAGCACGTCGTCGACCGCGGGCCGCTCCCCCGCCGTGCCGAGGACGCGGTGGGCGAGGTTGGTGACGACGACCGGGCAGGCGCTGTGCCGGGCGACCTCGTCGAGCAGACGCTGCAGCGGGGCGCCCGAGGTGATGAGCGCGGTGAGTTCGCTGCGGACGGCCTCGGAGAGGCTGACGGCGGCGAACTTGCGCCGCACCAGCCGCGACTGGACCTCCTCGGTCAGCTCGGCGAAGGGGAAGGGCCGGTGCAGGACGACCATGGGCAGTCCGCACCGCTCGGCCGTCCGGCGCATCACGTCCGGGGCCGCGAGGAAGGCGCGGCCGAGTCCGAGGACGACGGCCGCGGCCTCGGCCCGGTGCAGCGACCGGACGTACTCGGCCTGCTTGTCCTCGTCACCCGCGAGCAGCACGCCGGTGGTGAGGACCATCTCGCCACCGCTGAGCATCACCCCGACGTCGGCGGCCTCGGCGACGTGCACCCAGCGCACGGGCCGGTCGAGGTGGCTCGCGCCGGCCACCACCTCGGGCTCCCCGGCGAGCACCCGCTCCAGGGTGAGGACCTGCCGGACCGACAGGGCCGTTTCCGGGGAATCCAAGGTGGTGGTCATGGTGACGGTTCCCTTGTTCAGTTCACTGCTACTGGATGCTCCTCAGAGCGTTCTCGAGGATCGCGGCGCCTTCCTCGGCCTCCGCGACGTTGAGGGACAGCGGCGGGGCGACGCGCAGGGAGCTGGTGTTGTGCCCGCCGCCCTTGCCGATCAGCAGACCTCCCTCGCGGGCCGCCTCCAGGACGGCCGCGGCGGCCTTCGGGTCGGCCTCGTCGGTCCCGGGCCTGGTGATCTCGATGCCGATCATCAACCCTCGTCCGCGTACCTCCCGGACGGCCGGGACCTGCGCGGCGGCGGCCCGCAGCCGCTCGATGAGCATGCCGCCGACGCGCCGGGCGTTGCCCTGGAGGTCGTGTTCCAGCAGGTAGTTGAGGTTGGCGAGGCCCGCCGCCATGGTGATCTGGGTGCCGCCGAACGTGGAGATGCTGTTGGAGTCCAGGCAGTTCATGATCTCCGAGCGGGCGACGACACCACCGATGGACATGCCGTTGCCGATGCCCTTGGCGAAGGTCATGATGTCCGGCGGCCCGTTCTGCCCGTGGGCCTGCCAGCCCCAGAAGTGCTCGCCGGTGCGGCCCCAGCCGGTCTGCACCTCGTCGGCGATCCACAGGATGCCGCGCTCGTGCAGCACCTCGCGGAAGGCCGCGTACAGCCCGTCCGGCGGGGAGGTGAAGCCGCCGACGCCTTGGATCGGCTCGGCGATCAGCGCGGCCGGCGCGCGGGTGTGACCGAGCAGGTCCTTCAGATCGTCGACGCAGGCCGCGATGAAGGCCTCGTCGCTGAGGGAGGCGTACGGGCCGCGGGTGCGCACCCCGCCGTGGACGTACAGCGCCTGCAGCGGGGACAGCGAGGTCGGGGACCAGCCGCGGTTGCCGGTGATGCCGACGGAACTGAAGGAGCGTCCGTGGTAGCTGTTGCGCATCGCCAGGACCGTGTTGCTCCGCCGGTAGGCCGTGGCCAGCAGCAGGGCGGTGTCGTTGGCCTCGGTGCCGGAGGTGGTGAAGAACACCCGGGCGTCCGGGATGCCGCTCAACTGGGCTACGCGCTCGGCGAGTTCGACCATCGGACGGTTGAGGTAGAGGGTCGAGGAGTGGATGATCCGCCCGGCCTGCTCGCTCACCGCCTTGGTCACCTCGGGCAGCGCGTGCGCGGTCATGGTGGTGAGGATGCCGCCGAAGAAGTCGAGGTACCGGTTGCCCTGGGCGTCCCAGACGTGGCGGCCCTCGCCGTGGGTGATCTCGAGGGGCTCCTCGTAGTAGAGGGCGAGCCAGTCCGGGAGCACCGCCCGGTGGCGGCCCAGGAGGTCGTGGGTCACGGCTGCACCAGCCCTTCGTAGGCGTCGGGGCGGCGGTCGCGGTAGAAGGCCCACTGCTGCCGCACTTCTTCGATGAGGTCGAGGTCGATGTCCCGGACCACGAGTTCCTCCTTGCTGTCGCTGGCCACGTCCCCCACCATCTGCCCACGCGGGTCGACGAAGTAGCTCGTGCCGTAGAAGTCGTTGTCGCCGTACTCCTCGACGCCGACCCGGTTGATCGCGGCGATGTAGTACCCGTTGGCGACGGCCGCCGCGGGCTGCTCCAGCCGCCACAGGTGGGACGACAGGCTCCGGTGGGTGGCCGAGGGGTTGTAGACCAGCTGGGCCCCGGCCAGGCCCAGTTGCCGCCAGCCCTCCGGGAAGTGGCGGTCGTAGCAGATGTAGACGCCGATCCTGCCCGCGGCCGTCTCGAAGACGGGCCAGCCGAGGTTGCCGGGCTTGAAGTAGAACTTCTCGCGGAAGCCCTTGAGCTGCGGGATGTGGTGCTTGCGGTACTTGCCGAGGTAGGTGCCGTCGGCGTCGATCACGGCCGCGGTGTTGTAGTAGAAGCCGGGCTGCTCCGCCTCGAACACCGGCGCGACGATCACCATGCCGGTCTCGCGCGCGAGCGCCCGCATCCGCCGCACGGTCGGCCCGTCGGGGACGGGCTCGGCCCACCGGTAGTGCTCCGGCTCCTCGACCTGACAGAAGTAGGGGCTGCTGAAGACCTCCTGGAAGCCGATGATCTTCGCGCCCCGGCGGGCCGCCTCGCGGGCGTGCTCCTCGTGTTTCGCCAC
Source organism: Streptomyces sp. NPDC033136 (assembly GCF_055578235.1). Taxonomy (NCBI): domain Bacteria; kingdom Bacillati; phylum Actinomycetota; class Actinomycetes; order Kitasatosporales; family Streptomycetaceae; genus Streptomyces; species Streptomyces sp. NPDC033136. The sequence goes on along the minus strand of NZ_JBVIPD010000002.1, from coordinate 17,631 downwards.
CATGGACTCGGTGTCGCCGGTCCAGGTGGCCTGGACCAGAGCGGCACGTACGACGTTGGCCATGAGCTGCTCCTTCGACGCGACGTCTGCGCCTCTACGCCCGTAGAAGCGGGCCGTAGAGCCACGAACGTAAGCCTCCGGCACGGGCTTGCCAAGACCATCGTCGCCAACCCGCGGGGTGGAACGCGATTCGCACTCCGGTGGGTGAGTCGTCCGGGCCACGACATCGCCGGTCAGGCGGCGAACCCCGCGACCCTCAGGGCGTGCACGAGATCCCATCGGCGCTCGTCCGACATCCCCTGGGCGGCCCGCAGCAGGAGTGGTACGAGGCGCTGCGGATCGGGCGCGGCGCTGCGGGCGGCCTCCTCGGGGGTACGGGCCCGCACATACGCGTCGAGCAGTGCCCGCACCTCACGGTGACGTCCCTCGGCGGCCAGCCCGAGCACGGCCTGGCCGACCTCGCCCGGAGGGCGCGCGACCCCCTGCCGCAGCATCTGCCGCCCGTCCCCCACCCGCCCGGCCTCGGCCAGGGCGTCCGCGGCGGCGACCAGCCGCCCGGCGGGCAGGGAGGCGGCCTCCCAGAGCAGCGTCTGCCAGTCGGCGTCCAGTCCGGCGAGGTGCAGCCGCTCCGCGAGCAGCGGGAACCGGGCGGGGTCCCAGTACGCGGCCTCGACCAGCAGGGCATGCGCTTCTCCGCTCCGCCCCTCGCTCCGCAGCCGGGCCAGCGCTTCCACGGCCCTCACGACCTCCGCCCGGTCCCCGGCGCCGACCGCGCCGGCCTCCGCTGCCGGGCGCTCCGCCACCGCCTCCTCAGCGGCCCCGGCGAAGCGGGCGCCGCGGGGGGTGCGGCCGGTGGCGGGGGCGGGGGCGGGGGCGGGGAACACCGGCTCAGCAGCGGGCGGCACGACGACGGGTCCGGCCTCCTCCTCGGCCATCCCGGCGTAGCGGGCGCCGCCGCGACGGCGCTTGCGCGCCTTGGGGACGGGGGGCTGAGGGGCCTGGGGTTGGGGGGCCTGGGGTTGGGGGTCGGCAGGCGCGGTGAACGCGTCGGGGGTGCCGTCCGCGTCGGGTTCCCGGGGGACGGCCCCGCTCCCCGGACGGCCCTGGGCGGGACGCCCGGGTTCCGGGCCGGCGGCCTCGTACCGGGTGTCGTACCGGCCGGCCGCGTCGGTCACGGCCGGCGCCGGCTCGTCGCGGGGCCGCCGCACGGCGGGCGACCCGGGCTCATACGGATCGACGGCCGCCTCCGGCGTACGGCCACTGCCCGACGCCCCCCGGTCAGCCCCGTAGGGGCCACGCTCCGCCGGATGACCACCTGCCGATGTCCCACCGCCGGAGGCACGAGCCGGCGCCGGCTCGTCGCGGGGCCACGGCATGGCGGGCGCCCGGGGCTCGGAAGGATCAGCGGCGGCCGAGGGCGCACGGCCGCTGCCCGGGACCGGCCCGTCCGGCCCGTAGGCGCCGCGCCCCGTCGACCGGCCGGCCGTAGCTGCCCCACCGCCGGCCGCACGAGCCCCGCCTGCCGTTTCCCCACCCCCGAACACAGGAGCACGATCCGCCGCCCGCGCACCGGTACCCGCACCGGGGACACGCGCGGCGTTCGCCGGCACTCCGCCCCGCGACCCGTCGCCCCACGCCATCGCGGGCACCCCCTGCTCCCGGCGGTCCAGGTGAGCCATCCGTGCGCGCAGCTCCGCACACCGCGCGTCGGCGCGTTCGTGGTCGTCGCGGGCCCAGGCGAGGTCCAGGCGGAGGGCGTCGGCCTGCTCGCGGGTGGTGGCCGAGGTCAACTGGCGGGCCAGGGCCGCCTGGCGTTCCGCGGCGTACCTCTGTTCGCGGAGCATGACGTCGAGGCGGTCACCGAGGGCGTCCCGACCCCCGGGCCGGTTGTCGTACGCGGCGAGCGCGGCGGCGTGCAGGGAACGGGCGCGTTCCGTCTCCGGGTCCGCTCCCCCCGGGCCGTACTGCGCGGCGAGGTCGTGCAGCAGCGCCTCCACCACGTCCCAGGGCGGCATCTCAAGCCCGTCGAGACAAGCCCGCATGCCCTCCGGATCGCGCTGCCAGAACACCGCGTACCAGCCGCCCGCGGGGTCGAGACGTGCCAGCAGGCCGTCCAGATAGTTCGCGAACTCCCGCACCTGGGCCGGGAGTTGATCCGCCGTCATCGCTCAACTCCCGCCAGACCAAAGCCTCCGCCCCGTAGGCAACACCAGTTGTGTTACAGCGGTGCTACGGGGAGTTTTCACACGCGGAGCAGGAGCCTTCGTGCCCGGGTCAGAGCGGCACGGGCACGCACTGCCCGGCCAGCTCGTCCATCGACAGACCGAGCACGCCGGCCAGCGCGGCCACCGTGAAGAAGGCCGGGGTCGGAGCCCGTCCGGTCTCGATCTTCCGGAGGGTCTCCGCGGAGATGCCCGCCCGGGCCGCGATCTCCGCCATGCTCCGGCCGTCACGCGCCTCGCGCAGCAACTTGCCCAGCCGCTCGCCGCGTTCGCGCTCTTCGGGGGTGAGAGGGGTGCGCACCATGCCACCATTCTAATACCGGTATAGTAATTGGCATGGTGGAACTGAAGACGGACACATCGATCGACGCCATGTACGAGGCGGGCCAGGTCGTCGCCCGTGCCCTGACGGCCGTACGGCAGGCCGCCGCCGTGGGCGTCTCCCTGCTGGAACTGGACGAGGTGGCGCACGGCGTGCTGCGCGAGGCGGGCGCGACCTCGCCCTTCCTGGGCTACCGGCCGTCCTTCGCGCCGACCCCCTTCCCCGCCGTCCTCTGCGTCTCGGTGAACGACGCGATCGTGCACGGCGTCCCGGACCGCTACCGGCTGCGCGACGGCGACCTGGTCTCCGTCGACTTCGGCGCCGAACTGGGCGGCTGGGTCGGCGACTCGGCCCTCAGTTTCGTCGTGGGCACCCCGCGCCCGGCCGACCTGCGCCTGATCGAGACCGCCGAGCGCGCCCTCGCGGCCGGCATCGAGGCCGCCGTCGTCGGCAACCGCATCGGCGACATCGCCCACGCGATCGGCACGGTCTGCCGCGCCGCGGGCTACGGCATCCCGGACGGCTTCGGCGGCCACGGCATCGGCCGCCGGATGCACGAGGACCCCGGGGTGCCGAACGAGGGCCGCCCGGGGCGCGGGATGCGCCTGAGGCACGGCATGGTGCTGGCGATCGAACCCATGGTCGTCGCGGGCGGCACGGACACCTTCCACGCGGCCCCCGACGGCTGGACCCTGAAGACGGACGACGGCTCCCGCGCGGCTCATGCGGAGCACACGGTGGCGATCACGGAGTCGGGGCCGCGGATCCTGACGGCGCGCTGAGGCTCGCCGGGATCACCCTGGTACGCCCCGAAGGTGCCCCTTGTCCGCGATCGTGCGAAGGTGTTCTACGAGCGCGCCCCAGGTGTAACCGGCTGCCACCCGGGTTACCCGACCCCGGCACGTCGACCAGCGAGGGCGTCCCCCGCCCGCGCGCCGGGGACGCCGGGAACGGAAGGCCCATGAGCAGCGGCTTCACCAGCCCGGAGGGCTACGGCTCGGACCCCTTCGGAGAATTCCTCGCACGCTTCTTCGGCGGACCGCGTCCGGGTCCCCGGCAGATCGACCTCGGGCGGCTGCTCAGTCAGCCGGCCCGGGAGCTCGTCCGCGGCGCCGCCCAGTACGCCGCCGAGCACGGCAGCCGGGACCTGGACACGGAGCACCTGCTGCGGGCTGCGCTCGCCACCGAGCCCACCCGGACCCTGCTCAGCAAGGCCGGCGCCAACCCCGACTCGCTGGCCTCGCAGATCGACGAACGGTCGGGCCCGGCCCAGCACAGCCCTAAGGACGCCCCGCCGCCGACCGCGCTCTCCCTCACGCCGGCCGCCAAGCGGGCCCTGCTGGACGCGCACGACATGGCCCGGGCCCGCGGGTACGGCTACATCGGCCCGGAGCACGTGCTGAGCGCCCTGGCCTCCAACCCGGACTCGGCCGCCGGGCACATCCTGAACGCGGCCCGTTTCGCCCCCTCGGAACCGCCCGAGGCGCCGGAGGCTCCCCCGTCGGAGCGGCCGCGCCCGACGAACACGCCGACCCTCGACAAGTACGGCCGTGATCTGACCGAGCTGGCCCGGCAGGGCCGGATCGACCCGGTGATCGGCCGGGACCTGGAGATCGAGCAGACCGTCGAGGTCCTCTCCCGCCGTGGCAAGAACAACCCGGTGCTGATCGGTGACGCGGGCGTCGGCAAGACCGCCATCGTGGAGGGGCTGGCGCAGCGCATCTCCGAGGCGGACGTGCCCGACGTGCTGGTCGGGCGCCGCGTGGTCGCCCTGGACCTGACGGGCGTCGTCGCGGGCACCCGCTACCGGGGTGACTTCGAGGAGCGGATGAACAACATCGTGAGCGAGATCCGCGCCCACTCCGACCAGTTGATCATCTTCATCGACGAGCTGCACACGGTCGTCGGCGCCGGTTCCGGGGGCGGAGACGGCAGCTCCATGGACGCCGGCAACATCCTCAAGCCCGCCCTCGCCCGGGGCGAGCTGCACATCGTGGGCGCCACCACGCTGGAGGAGTACCGCCGGATCGAGAAGGACGCGGCGCTGGCCCGCCGCTTCCAGCCGATCATGGTGCCGGAGCCGACTCCCGCGGACGCGATCGAGATCCTGCGCGGCCTCCAGGACCGCTACGAGGCCCACCACCAGGTCCGCTACACCGACGAGGCGCTGGTCGCCGCAGTGGAGCTCTCGGACCGTTATCTCACCGACCGCCGGCTGCCGGACAAGGCGATCGATCTGATCGACCAGGCCGGTGCCCGGGTGCGCCTGCGGGCCCGGACCAAGGGCACGGACGTCCGGGCCATGGAGCGGGAGCTGGAGCAGCTGACCCGGGACAAGGACCAGGCGGTCGCGGACGAGAGTTACGAACAGGCCACCCATTTGCGCGACCGGATCGTGGAGCTGAAGCAGCGGATCACCGAGGCCGGCGGTGAGGGCGAGGTCGACGAGGGCCAGGACCTGGTGGTCGGGGCCGAGGCCCTCGCCGAGGTGGTGTCCCGGCAGACCGGCATCCCGGTCAGCAGCCTCACCCAGGAGGAGAAGGACCGCCTGCTGAGCCTGGAGGAGCATCTGCACGAGCGGGTGGTCGGCCAGGACGAGGCCGTGCGGGTCGTCTCGGACGCGGTGCTGCGCTCCCGCGCCGGGCTCGCCTCCCCCGACCGCCCGATCGGCAGTTTCCTCTTCCTCGGGCCGACGGGCGTCGGCAAGACCGAACTGGCCCGGGCGCTCGCCGAGGCCCTGTTCGGCAGCGAGGACCGCATGGTCCGCCTCGACATGAGCGAGTACCAGGAGCGCCACACCGTCAGCCGCCTGATCGGCGCCCCGCCCGGCTACGTGGGCCACGAGGAGGCGGGCCAGCTCACCGAGGTGGTGCGCCGCCACCCGTACTCGCTCCTGCTGCTCGACGAGGTCGAGAAGGCCCACCCGGATGTCTTCAACATCCTGCTCCAGGTCCTCGACGACGGCCGGCTGACCGACTCCCAGGGCCGCACGGTGGACTTCACCAACACGGTCATCGTGATGACCAGCAACCTCGGCTCCGAGGCGATCACCCGCCGCGGCTCCACCGTGGGCTTCGCGTCGGGCGGCGCCGAGGCGGACGAGGAGGCCCGCCGCGAGCAGATCCTGCGGCCGCTGCGTGAGCACTTCCGCCCGGAGTTCCTCAACCGCATCGACGAGATCGTCGTCTTCCGCCAGCTCACCACGGAACAGCTGCGCCGGATCACCAACCTCCTGCTGGACCGCACCCGTTCCCTCGTCCAGGACAAGGGCATCACGGTCACCTTCACCGACCGGGCGGTGGAATGGCTGGCCGAACGCGGCTACGAGCCGGAGTACGGCGCCCGCCCCCTGCGGCGCACGATCCAGCGCGAGGTGGACAACGAGCTGTCGCGGCTGCTGCTGGACGGCAGGGTCACGGAGAACGGCCAGGTGGCCGTGGACGTACAGGACGGCCACCTGACGTTCGCGACGCGGGATCCGGCAGCGCCCTCGTAGAGGGCGCGGGGTGGTGCGATGTGCGGCTCCGCCGCGTGGCGCGGTCAGCACCCGGGCATGGAGGCGCACCCACCCACCCGCACACGAAGGCCGTCAGCGCACCGGCCGCACCACCATCGCCGACCCTCCACCGCGCCGCTCGGTCTCGGCGGCTGCCAGCCACTTCCCCCCGGGCAGCCGCTGAACGCCCGTCGCCGCACCGATCTCCGGGTTCACCTTGAACGAGTGCCCGATCCCTTCGAGCCGCTTCCTCAACCGGACGTCGTCATACAGCCCGGGCTCCAGCTCGGTCTGCGCGGCGTTGCGCTGGCTGGCCCGGGGGGCGGCGATCGCGTCGACGAGCGGCAGCCCCCGGTCGAGGAACCCGGTGAGCGTCTGCAGCACCGTCGTGATGATCGTCGCGCCGCCCGGCGACCCCAGCGCCACCACCGGCCGGTCGTGCCGGTCGAGCACGATCGTCGGCGACATCGAGGACCGCGGCCGCTTCCCCGGACCGGGCAGATTCGGGTCGTGCACCGCGGGATTGGCCGGCGTGAAGGAGAAGTCCGTCAACTCGTTGTTGAGGATGAAGCCCCGACCGGGGACGGTGATCCCACTGCCACCGGTCTGCTCGATCGTGAGGGTGTAGGCGACGACGTTGCCCCACTTGTCGGCCACGGTCAGATGCGTGGTGCTGTCGCCCTCGTAGGTCGTGGGAGCAGCCGTACCGCCGGAGCCGCAGGACTTCGGGGCGCGCGGATCGCCCGGCGCCACTGGGCTGGCGAGCACCGCGTCGTCCTTGATCAGGCAGGCCCGCGAGTCCGCGAACCGCTGCGACAGCAGCTCCTTCGTCGGCACGTCCTCGAAGGCGGGGTCCCCCACCCACCGCCCGCGGTCCGCGAAGGCGATCCGGCTGGCTTCGATGTAACGGTGCAGGTACTTCGCCCGGCTCGCCTTCGACAGGTCGGTCCGCTCCAGGATGTTGAGCGCCTCACCGACCGTCGTGCCTCCGGAGGAGGACGGCGCCATGGAGTGGACGCCGAGACCGCGGTACGAGGTCCGGGCCGGCGCCTGGAGCTTGGTGCGGTAGGCCGCCAAGTCCTTCGCGGACAGGTCGCCCGGCCGGGCGTTCCAGCCCGATCCGGGGTCCACCGGCGGCTTGTTGACCGTCTCGACGACGTCCCGCCCGAGCGTGCCGTGGTAGAGCGCCCCGACGCCCTTGCGTCCCAACTCCGCGTACGTGCGGGCGAGATCGGGGTTCTTGAAGGTGGAGCCCACGACCGGCAGCCGCCCGCCCGGCAGGAACAGCTCCGCGGTGTCCGGGAAGTAGCGGAAGCGGGTCTCGTTGGACGCCGTCTGCGAGCGGAAGGTCTCGTCGACCGTGAAGCCGTCACGGGCGAGCCGCTCGGCCGGCTTCAGGACACTCGCGAGCCGCTTGCTGCCCCACTGGTCCAGCGCCGTCTGCCAGGTGGCGGGCGTGCCCGGCGTGCCGACGCTCAGGCCGCTGCTGACGGCCTCGGCGAACGGGACGGGCTTGCCGTTCTCGAGAAACAGGTCCTTGCCGGCGCTCAGCGGCGCGGTCTCGCGGCCGTCGATGGTGCGCACCGTGCGGGACTTGGCGTCGTAGTAGACGAAGTAGCCGCCTCCGCCGATGCCGGCGGAGTAGGGCTCGGTGACGCCGAGTGCGGCGGCCGTGGCGACGGCCGCGTCGACGGCGTTGCCGCCCTTCCTCAGGACCTCGATCCCGGCGGCGGAGGCGTCGGGATCGACGCTCGACACGGCGCCGCCGTAGCCGACGGCCAGGGGGGTCTTCTCACCCCCGGGGCTCTGCGCGGCGGGTGGCGCCGCCGCCCCCACCGAAGCCACCACGGCGGCCGAAACCGCCAGGACCGTCAGATTCCGTGCGACAGGGCGACGCATCCGCACCTCCAGTCAAAGGCCGTCCGCGCAGCTTAATTCATCGTCATGGAGGCGTCAGGCAGGCATCGAACACCGGTGCGTCGGCCCGCTACCATGCGCGCCCATGAACGACGACGTGCGCAACATCGTCCTGGGCGTGATAGCGGCGGGCATCAGCGCCGCGCTGGGCTGGGTGGCCCGGACCTACCTGTACCGGCGCAGGCTCCGCCGGAAGCAGGCGTTCTTCGGGCTGCCCGACAACTCCGAGTCCCTGCTGGTGGTGAACCGGGGCGCCGCGGGGCCGGAGTTCTCGGTGATGCGCTACGACGTGTTCGCGCTTCTCGAACTCGCCGCGCTCATCAAGGACTGCAACGCCCACGCCCAGATCCTCCCGCACGACACCGCACGCCAGGGCTTCGGCGAGCGCACCGAGTTCTGCGTGGGCGGCCCGGCGTCGAACCGCCGCATGGCGGCCCATCTGTCCTCCCTGCTCCCCGGTGTGCGGGTGAACGTGGACCCCGAACCGGGCCCGGACCGGGGCTCGTTCCTGGTCGGCTCCGAGCGCTACCGCGTGGACAACGGCAAGGAGGAGTACGCGCTGCTCGCCCGGCTCACCGCCGACCGCGGCCAGGACACCCGTCCGGTCTTCCTCTTCTGCGGCCAGACGTCGATCACCAACCAGGCGGCCACCCGTTATCTCGCCCGCAACCAGGAGCGGCTGGCCCGCAAGTACGGCAGCGGTTCCTTCGTGCTGCTGCTCAAGGTGATCAACTCCCAGGCGTACGGACCGGACGTCGTCGAGCTGGTCGAGGAGGTGACCCGCGCGGCACAGACCGCCGTGCCCGCCACCGCGGTTCCACGCAACAGCCACCGGGCCTCCTGAAGTCCTCCACTCCTCAACAATCGTTACTGGCACGTAACTTACCGACGGGTTACCACTGGTAAGAGGCCGAGGTTACCGTCTGGTCACTTTGCACTGACACGAGTGAGGAGTGACCCATGAGCCAAAGGGGCGCGAAGCGCCTTCGAACCGGGGGGCGACGGGAGGAGGGTGGGACCCACCGCAAGGCCCTGCGCGCCACCGCCGCAGGCGCCGTCTCGGCGACCCTGGTCGCCGGCACCGCCCTCGGCATCGCCCCCACCGCCCAGGCGGCGCCGAACCCCGTCCGCTTCGTCGACATCGCCGGCGACGGCGGCACCGTCCTCAAGGCCAACGTCGTCACCCCGGCCGGGGCCCGCGGCACCGACCGCTTCCCGCTGCTCGTCATGCCCACGAGCTGGGGCCTGCCCCAGGTCGAATACCTGGCCCAGGCACAGCAGCTCGCCGACTCCGGATACATCGTGGTCACGTACAACGTGCGCGGCTTCTGGCAGTCGGGCGGCGAGATAGAGGTGGCGGGCCCACCCGACGTCGCCGACGCCTCGAAGGTCATCGACTGGGCTCTCGCGAACACCCCCTCGGACGGCGGGCACATCGGCATGGCGGGGGTCTCCTACGGCGCCGGCATCAGCCTGCTCACCGCCGCGCACGACAAGCGGGTCAGGGCGGTCGCCTCGCTCAGCGGCTGGGCCGACCTGATCGGCTCGATCTACGCCGGGCGCACCCAGCACCTCCAGGCAGCCGCCCTGCTGGACGGCGCGAGCATCGTCACGGGCCGTCAGAGCGCCGAACTCCGCCAGGTCTTCGACGACTTCTACGGCTCGAACCTGGCGAAGGAGCCGGAGCTCATCGCCTGGGGGAAGAAACGTTCCGCTGTCACGTACGTCGACCGGATCAACAAGAACGGCGCGGCGGTCATGCTCGCCAACGCCTGGGGCGACTCGGTCTTCCCGCCCAACCAGTACGCCGACTTCTACGAGAAGCTGACCGGCCCGAAGCGGCTGGAGATGCGCCCCGGGGACCACGCCACCCCCGAGCTGACCGGCCTGTTCGGGCTGCCCAACGACGTGTGGAAGGACACCCGGCGCTGGTTCGACCACCACCTCAGGGGCGAGGCCAACGGCATCGACCGCGAGCAGCCGGTCCAGCTCAAGTCCCGCTCCAGGGGCGGCTACGAGGGCTACCCGGACTGGAAGTCGGTCGGCGCGAACGACCGGAAGATCGCCCTCGCGGGTACGAAGACGATCCGCGCGAACGTGAACTCGGGCGCGGACGGCGGGGTCGTCTTCCTGTCCAGCATCCTCGACCAGGCGGCCCAGTTGCCCCCGATGGCCTCGATCCCCCTGCTCCCCCGCCGCTGGGCCGCCGTATGGCAGTCGGAGAAGTACGCCACGGCCCAACAGGTGCGCGGGACGGCGACGTTGCACACGACCCTCACCCCGGCCAAGGAGAGCGGCACCCTCGTCGCCTACCTGTACGACGTGGGGCCGCTCGGCCTCGGCAAGCTGGTCTCCCACGCGCCGTACACCTTCCACGGGCGCACCCCCGGACAGCCGTTCGGCGTCGACCTGGAGCTGTACTCCACGGCCTACGACGTCCCGGCCGGGCATCGCCTCGCCCTGGTCGTCGACACGGTCGACCCGCTCTACATCGAGCACAACCCGTCCGGCGCGCAGCTGACCTTCTCCTCACCGGCGAACGACCCGTCGTACGTGTCGGTTCCGCTGCGCGAGCAGTGATCTCCGGCTGCCGCCGGACGGGCCTGGCCGATGTGAACCGCCGCCCCCGTGGCCGTGCGGGCCATGGGGACCGCACCCGGTGGGAACGCCCCGCGGACCGGGCGGGCGGTCAGCTCATCCCGGGCGGGTCGGCGGATTCTGGCGAAGTCCCCCTCTCCGACAGGGATGAAGGGCACATCGTAGTCGAGGTCCGGGGCGATGAGCCGTCCGGTGCCCGCCCGTTCAGTGTTTGAGGATCTTGGAGAGGAAGTCCTTGGCGCGGTCACTGGTGGGGTTGGTGAAGAACTCGTCCGGGGTGCGGTCCTCGACGATCCGGCCGTCGGCCATGAAGACGACGCGGTTGGCGGCCGAGCGGGCGAAGCCCATCTCGTGCGTGACGACGATCATGGTCATGCCGTCGCGGGCCAGTTGCCGCATGACCTCCAGCACCTCGTTGATCATCTCCGGGTCGAGGGCCGAGGTCGGCTCGTCGAAGAGCATCGCCTTGGGCTCCATGGCCAGGGCGCGGGCGATGGCCACACGCTGCTGCTGACCGCCGGAGAGCTGGGCCGGGTACTTGTCCGCCTGGTCGGCGACGCCGACCCGGTCGAGGAGTTCACGGGAGCGCCTGTCGGCGTCCTCCTTCTTGCGCCCGCGCACCTTCACCTGCCCCAGGGAGAGATTCTGCAGGACGGTCTTGTGGGCGAAGAGGTTGAACGCCTGGAAGACCATCCCGACGTCCGCGCGCAGCCGCGCGAGGGACTTGCCCTCCTCCGGCAGCGACTGCCCGTCGAGGACGATCGTCCCGGACTCGATGGTCTCCAGGCGGTTGATCGCCCGGCACAGGGTGGACTTTCCCGACCCCGACGGGCCGATGACCACGACCACCTCCCCCCGGCCGACGGTGAGGTTGATGTCCTGCAGGACATGCAGCTCCCCGAAGTGCTTGTTGACGTCACGCAGCTCGATCAGCGGATCGACGGCCATGCTCAGCCCTACTCACTCTCAGCTGTGTGGTGGTTGCCGCAACGTATCCAGGCACGATCGGACTTGTCGGGCGACACGCACTTTTCGATCATTAGCCGTATTTACGTCGGACTTTGGGCCAAAGGGTGCGGCCAGGGGGCTCACGACTCCGCGACTTCGGCGTACAGCTGCGACAGCTCGGGCACCCCGTACGCGGCCCACTCGTGACCGGAGTCCACGACGTCGAACTCCCGGCCGGACGCCAGCCGCACGACCGGTTGCCCGTCGGAGCGGATCTCCCAGGCGGCTCCCGGCACGGTGCGCACGATGACGGTGCCCAGGTAGAGCCCGGCGTCGTTGCCCAGCCAGGCAAGGGTCTCCTCGTCGTCCCGCCAGCGCGGAACGAGCTGGTCCAGCGCCTCCAGGGAGGCCGCCGAGTCGTCCAGCCGGACCCCCTCGCGGGATGCCTGGGAGCGGAGCAGCTCGCACTCGGCGAGGAGTTCCGCGATGCCCGCGGGATCGGGGAACCCGACCTTGTGGCGCCGGTTGCCCAGGAAAGGGATGTTCATACGCCCAGCGTGTCATTCGTACCGCCGTTCGCACCACAGGGCGCGCGGGCCCGCCGATTCCGGACGGGTTCAGGCCGAGTTCACGTGACGCGCGTTGACGGGTCCGGTCTCCCATGTCTCCCTGGTTTCACCGTGCGTCTTGCGTCCCTGCCGTCGTTACCTCTTCTGTTCCGTCCCTGCGTTTGGTCTTGTTGCGTCGCGTGTCGATGAGCGGGAGGTGCCGGCCGTGCGCCGATGTGTCCGGGTGGTCCTGGTCGTCCTGGCCCTGTGCGGTTCCTTGATCCCGGCGGTCTCGGCCCATGCCGCCGAGGCAGGACGAGCCGCGCCTGTGCCGCTGGAGCGACTGTTCGACAACGTCGCCGTCAGCGACGACGACCGGCCGGCCGAAGCCGACTTCGACGGCACCGGGGCCTCCCTGTCGGCCCGGGACCTGACGGCGGCGGGCTGGACGCCCGGCCGCACGCTCATCGTGCAGGGGGCCCGGCTGACCTGGCCGAAGCGGCAGCCGGGCGAGCCGGACAACGTCCGCGCCGCCGGGCAGGACGTCCGGGTCACGGGGCGCGGTGACGCGCTCGCCTTCCTGGTGACGGGCACCGCGGGCACGGAGGTGGGCGGCCCGGGCACGATCACCTACGCGAACGGCCAACGGGCCGGCTACCGGCTTTCCGCGCCCGACTGGCGCACCGGGCCGCTCGCCACCAAGGCGGTGGCCCTGCCGCACATCAACACGCCCGGCGGCCAACTCGCTCTGCGGGCCCGGCTGTACGTCGTGACGGTGCCACTGGTCCCGGGGCGCGCGGTCGCCTCGGTCCGGTTGCCGGACGCCACCGGACTGCACGTCTTCGCGATGTCCGTACGGACCGCCACACAGGGCTGGACGGGCAGCTGGGCGACGTCCACCGGCGGCTACGGCGCGGTGGGCCCCTGGACGGACCGGACGCTGCGGCTGGTCGTGCACACCTCGGCGGGCGGGCCCCGGGTGCGGGTGCGGTTCGACAACACCTTCGCGGTGGCGCCGGTACGGATCGGGAGCGCGACTGTGGCCGTGCAGGCCTCGGGGGCGGCCTCCCGGAGCACTCCCGTGCCGCTGTCCTTCGGCGGGACGGCGGGCGTGCGGATCCCGGCCGGGGCGCAGGCGTACAGCGATCCGCTCGGCTTCACCGTGCCCGCGGACGCCAACCTGCTTGTGAGCTTCCACCTGCCCGGCACGGTGGCGGCGGCACCCGTGCACCGGCTCGCGCAGCAGCGGTCGTACGTGAGCGAGCCCGGCGACCACGCGGCGGACGGCTCGGCGGGGGCGTACACCTCCGTGATCACCGGCTGGCCACTGCTCGCAGGTGTCGACGTCAGCGGCGGGCCCGGCTCCGTGGTGCTGCTCGGGGACTCGATCACCGACGGCGACAAGTCCACCGTGGACGCGAACCGGCGCTGGCCGAACGTCCTGGCCGGCCGGCTCCTGCGGCAGAGCACCGTCCCGCGCTACGGCGTACTGAACCAGGGCATCTCGGGCAACCGTGTCGTCAGCGACCGGTATCCCGGCGACGGGGTGTCCACGGACGCGGCCGGGGTGAGCGCCCTGCACCGGTTCGACCGGGACGTCCTCGCCCAGCCGTCGGCCCGTACGGCCGTCGTCTTCGAGGGCGTCAACGACCTGCGGTGGGGCACCTCGGCGGAGCAGGTGATCGCCGGGCTGCGGGAGCTGGCGGCACGCGGGCACGCCCGGGGCCTGAGGATGCTCGCGGCGACGATCCTGCCCTGCGAGGGCGAGACGCGCTGCACGGCCGCCGTCGATGCCGAGCGGATCGCGGTCAACGCGTGGATCCGGGACGGCGAGGTCTTCGACGGCGTACTCGACTTCGACGCGGTGGTCAGGGACCCGCAGCGGCCTTCCCGGATACTGCCCGCGTACGACAGCGGGGACCACCTGCACCCGGGCGACACGGGGCTGGCGGCCCTGGCGGACTCGGTCGACCTGCGGCTGCTCCGGTCCTAGAAGCGGCCTGGGGCCTGTTGCGAAACCGGTCCTACACGTCGAGGTCCACGACGACCGGCGCGTGGTCCGACGCGCCCTTGCCCTTGCGCTCCTCGCGGTCCACGTACGCGTCGCTGACCGCCTTCGAGAACGGCGCGTTGGCGTACACCAGGTCGATCCGCATGCCGCGGTTCTTCGGGAAGCAGAGCTGGCGGTAGTCCCAGTACGTGAACGGGTGCTCGTACTTCAGAGGCCGCGGGACGACGTCGGACAGGCCGGCCTCGCGCAGGGAGGCCAGGGCGGCGCGCTCGGCGGGGGTGACGTGGGTGGCGCCCTCGAAGGCGGCGCGGTCGAAGACGTCGTCGTCCGTCGGCGCCACGTTGTAGTCGCCCATCACCGCGAAGGGGCGGCTGCCGGACGCGTCACCGGCGACGGCCGCCTTGAGGGCCTCGAACCACTGGAGTTTGTAGGCGTAGTGGGGGTGGTCCACCTCACGGCCGTTCGGCACGTAGACCGACCAGACGCGGAGCGGGCCGCAGGTCGCCGAGATGGCACGGGGCTCCACCGAGCCGTCGAAGCCGGGGTCGCCGGGCAGGCCCTTGACCACGTCCTCGATGCCGACGCGGGACAGCACCGCCACGCCGTTCCACCGGCCGGTCGCGTGGACCGCCGACTCGTAGCCCAGCTCGCGCAGCTGCTCCGTGGGGAACTGGTCCTCGGCGACCTTGGCCTCCTGGAGGCACAGCACGTCCGTGCCGCTGCTCTCCAGCCAGGCCAGGAGCCTCGGCAGGCGGGCGGTGATCGAGTTCACGTTCCAGGTCGCGATGCGCATGTCCCACAACCTACCCGGCGGGTCTGACAACGCGGCCCGGTCCCCTTCGGCCTCAGACCTCGGCGGAGTCGCCCGGCGCCAGCCGCAGGTGCTCCGAGCCGCCGAGCTGCCCGATCTGGCGGTCGTAGATGGGGCGGGCGAGGTCGGTGAGCAGGGCGTCGTGGATGTCGTAGGCCCGCTGCGGCTCGACCTCGCGGACGTAGTCGATGACCTCCGAGATCTTGCTCCAGGGGGCCATGACGGGCAGCATCAGCGTCTCGACCGGCCGGCCGGGGACGGTGAGCGCGTCGCCGGGGTGGAAGACCTTGCCGCCGTCGACGAGGTAGCCGACGTTGGTGATGCGCGGGATGTCCGGGTGGATCACCGCGTGGAGCTCGCCGTGGACCTGGACGTCGAAACCGGCGGCGGTGAAGGCGTCGCCGTGGCCGACGGTGTGGACGCGGCCCGGGAAGGCGGACGAGATCTTCTCCGCGACCGACTTCAGGGTCCAGATCTCGGCGGCCGGGTTGTCCTCCATCGCGGCGCGCAGCCGGAACTCGTCGAAGTGGTCGGGGTGCTCGTGGGTGACGAGGATCGCGTCCGCGCCGAGCGCGGCGTCCTCCTCGCTGAACCCGCCGGGGTCGAGGACGAGGGTGCGGCCGTCCTTCTCGAGGCGGACGCAGGCGTGTGACTTCTTCGTGAGCTTCATGGTCCCCATCCTGCCTCGGGGGCCTGCCTCGGGGGCTGCCTCGGGGGATGTACGAAGGCTCACTCCTGGGGCGTGGTCTCCTCACGGATGACCTGCTGGGCCACCTTGAACGCGCTGTTCGCCGCCGGTACGCCGCAATAGACCGCCGCCTGGAGCAGCACCTCCTTGATCTCGCCCGGGGTGAGGCCGTTGCGCAGGGCGGCCCTGGTGTGGAAGGCCAGCTCGTCCAGGTGGCCGCCGGCGACCAGGGCGGTGAGGGTGACGCAGCTTCGGGTGCGGCGGTCCAGGCCGGGGCGGCCCCAGATCTCGCCCCAGGCGTAGCGGGTGATGAACTCCTGGAAGTCCCCGGAGAACTCGTCGGCCTGTGCCAGCGCCCGGTCGACGTGCGCGTCGCCCAGCACCTCGCGGCGGACCTTGATCCCGGCGTCGTACGGGTCGGGCCGCACCTGGACCTGCGGCGGTACGGCGACCGGCGCGATCTCGGCGACGGGCCCGGTCTGCGGGGGCTGCGGCGGGGCGGGAGACAGGACCGGCCTGAGGGCGGCGGCCGGCAGGGCAGTCTGGCCGGTGGAGGTCTCGAAGCCGGGCTGCCAGGCGGTGGAGAAGTGCCGCACGAGCAGGTCGGTGACCGCCGCGGGCTGCTCCACCGGCACCAGGTGGGAGGCTCCGGGCACGACGGCGAGGCGGGCGTCCGGGATGCCGGCGACCAGGGTGCGGGCCTCGGCGGGGCCGGTGACCTGGTCGTCCGAGCCGACGAGGACCAGGGTCGGCACGCCGACGCGGCCGAGTTCGGCCCGGACGTCGAAGGAGGCGAGCGCCTCGCAGGCGGCTATGTAGCAGCCGGGGTCGGTGGTGCGGACCATCTGCACGGCCCATTCGGTGATCGCGGGCTGCGCGGCGGCGAACCCTCCGGTGAACCACCGTTCCGGCGCGGTACGGGCGATCGGGTCGAGGCCGTTCGTGCGGACGATCACGCCTCTCTGCCGGAACTCGTCGGCCGTGCCGAAGCGGGGCGAGGCCGCGATCAGGGCCAGGGAGGCGAGCCGCTCGGGGTGGCGCAGGCCCAGCTCGATGCCGACCGCGCCGCCGAGCGCGCAGCCGGCGTAGCCGAAGCGCTGCACGCCGAGCCCTTCGAGGGTGGCCAGCAGCCGCGTGGTGAGGTCGCTGACCGAGCCCGCCGGGTACGCGGGAGCGCCGCCGTGACCGGGCAGGTCGAACCGGAAAACGCGCCACTGCTTGACCAGCTCGGGGATCTGGCGGTCCCACATGTGCCATGTGGTACCCAGTGAGGGACCGAGGATCAGGACCGGGGCCTCTTCTGGCCCGTCAAAGCGGTATTGCAGGGTGCTCGGTGGTGTCTCACTCACGTCCCAGACCCTCTCACGTCTCACAGACGCCCCTATAACGCGGGGGTGCTTGAAACCCGTCTGACCAGGTTGAATACCTCGCGGGCCGCGTATCGCTTGAGGCATCGGACAATCTCACGACGGGTCTTGCCCTCCTGCGTGCGGCGTTCGTAGTACGCCTGAGTGCGGGGGTCGTGGCGCAGCCGGGTGAAGACGATGCGGTGCAGGGCGGCGTTCGCCTGGCGGTCGCCGCCGTAGTTGAGCCGGCGCGTGCTCCGCCGGCCAGAGGAGTACTCGATGGGGCTGACTCCGCAAAGGGCAGCAAAGGACGCCTCGGAGTTCAGCCGCTCGGGGTTGTCTCCCATGGTGATCAGGAGAGTGACTGCACTGTCCGGGCCAAAGCCCACCGGTACGAGTAGCTGTGGGGCGTGGTGTTCGACGAGCCGGGTCAGGCGTTGGTTGAGCTCATTGATCTGCGCGGTGAGCTGTTCGATGCGGTCGGCGAGCATGCGTAACGTCATGTGGGTGGCCTGGGTCACCGCGTCCTCGTCTCCCCCACCGTCGGGTGGGCCGAGGCGCGCGCAGGTGCGGAACAGCTCGGCGTTGCCGAGGCTCGACAACCGTTCCCGCAGGGCGGGATCGGCTATGTGAGGGGCCCCGAAGATCCCGGACAGGGACCCAATAGGGTTGTCCTGTAATGAATCGAGGGAAGAAGCAAGTGGCACGTCCAAGTCCGTACTCG
>NZ_JBVIPD010000001.1:555060-677067 GCF_055578235.1 Streptomyces sp. NPDC033136 | reverse complement strand
CCCGCCGCGCGAAGTCCACGCCGATTTCGAAAAATTGCGTCTTGCTGCATGATTTAGTCGGTCAAGTCCCTGTCCGAAGAACGCAAGGCCCCTCAGCAGCACGAGCACAGCCAGACAACCGTTGACGAGCACAGCCAGACAACCGTTGAACAGACCCCCTCCGGCCGTTGCACTCCGCACCCCGTCGCGTCCCCCCATGACCCGAGCATGCCGGTACCCAGACCGGCTAGGGGGCACGGGTGTCCGAGCTGTTACTCACTCCGCCCCTGCCCGAAACCACTCACCCCGAGCTCGTTGGCTGGTAGTGCCGAAGGCACGGCGCCGGTCACCCGTCCTCCCGCTTGTCAGAACTTGACCGACCGGTGGGCCGGCCGGCGCGAGACCTCATGCGCGAGCAGGGGGGCGGACGCGTCCTGCCCAGGCAAGAAACGCCTCGGTGTCGCCGGTGGTGAGGAGGCCGGTGCCGACACCGCGGGCTACATGCGGGCGCGCTGCCGTTCTGTCGGCCGGCCGCTGCCATCGAGTTGGGCGCGCAGGAGGAAGGCGGGCAGGTCCCGTTCCGGGGCGGGGAGATCGTCGACGGAACCGTTGACGGGGGTGGCGAGGATGTCGAAGACGGTCTCGGCGGTTGCCTTCTTCGCCTCCGGCTTTCCGCGGTGAAGCTCTTCAGATCCCGGTCGTACACAAAGCGCCGGATTCCGAAAATCGCCGACCGTACGAGTTGCGCCACCGACCGCCCAGAACCAGACACTCGATCAGTGAGCGACAGTGAGCAGTGACAGGCATCACCCTTAGGCCAGAGCAAACGGTGTACTGTGCACCGGGAATCTCTTGCCACAGTCGTCTCGATTTAGTAACTTTCAACCAAGGGGAATGGGGGCGGTTATCAGTCGGAAACAAGAGTGCGCAATCACCTCCTTTTGCTGAGAGCACCCGCACATCAAAGTCAGCGATGAGACCGACCTCCGGAGGGGAAGATGCGAGAGGCGCAGGACCAGGCCACCGATCCTGTGGAGCATGCGCTGCTGCAAGCACGTAATCTCATCGATTCGGCTGTTCTGGAATTCCGCTCCCTTCCCGCACCGCGTTTCGTGGAGCTGTCCGCCGGTCCGCCGCACGAGACGCGCGGTGCCGCCATGGCGGAGCTGGTGGCGCGGGCCCGCCGCACCGTGCTGGTCTCGCTGTCCGGCAGAACCGGGCAACCGGCGGCCGTGCGCACCGTGCTGGGCGACCTCAGGGACCGGGCCGCGGCCGGGCCGGGCCGGGTCACCGTGCGCCTGCTCGGGCCCGTCTCCGCGCTGCGGGACCTGCCGGCCTGGACGGCCGACCTCGCGGAACCGCGGGTGACCGCCCACCCGCTCGCCGAGTCCCTCGTGGTGGACGACACGGAGGCGCTGACCCATGCGCCGGGCGACACCCCGAGCGATCTGCTGGTGCGGGACCGGGCCGCGGTCAGAGCGCTCGCCTCCCTGTTCATGGGGGCCTGGGACGCCTCACTGCCCTGGTCGACCTATCTGCGGCTGGACGCCTACCTCTCCACCGACTGCGCACGTGAGGTCCTGGGCCGCTTACGGGCCGGATCCAGGGACGCGGTCGCGGCCCGGGAACTGGGCATGTCCCTGCGCACGTACCGCCGGCACGTCGCCAGGATTCTGGAGTGCCTGGGCGTCAGTTCGCGCTTTTCCGGCGGCACCCGAGCAGCCGAATTACAGCTGTTCGATATGGCCTGAAAGGAGTCCCGTGTTACCGACCGCCATAATTCTGGAGCAGGATCTGCTCAAGGTCCGGGGCCTGGTGGAATCAATGGCCGCCCAACGGCGGAGTCAGGCGGCCAACGACTCACGCGCCACCCAACTCTCCCTGAGTCCCGAAGCCCTGGAAGAAGCGTCCGGAAAGCTGATGTCCCAGGCTTCAAACAACATCTGCCTAATAATCGGCGAACGGTCGGAGACGACCACTGCCGTGATAGACGCCTTTCGCCGGGTCGCCCCGCTGCTGGCCGCGGATGTCACCGTACGGGCGCTCGTCCCGCCGGTCACCCGAACCCGGGGCGCGGTGACCGCGCTCGTTCCGGAAAAAGCCGAGGTGCGGCTGGCCGCCCTCCCAGGGCTCACCGCGGTCATCGCCGACGGGACGTCGACCCTGGTCTCGAACGCCTCGGGCGACCCCTCACTGATACGCAACACGTCCGTGGCCACGAACCTGCGCGCGCTCTTCGACACCGTCTGGTCCACCGCGACGGTACTGGACGAGCACGTGCGCCTCCGGGAACAGCCCCACACCGAGGAACTGCGACGGGTCCTCGGTTGTCTGCAGGAAGGACTGATCGACGAGGTCGCGGCCAGAAAACTGGCCATGTCGGTGCGCACCTACCGGCGGTACGTCGCCGACATCATCGCCCTGCTGGGCACCAGCTCCCGGTTCCAGGCCGGAGCCAGGGCGATCGAGACGGGCCTGCTGCCACGCCGGTCGACGCGCGTAGCGGACAGACCCGTCCCGGTGCGCACCGTCAGCGCCGGATCTCCAGAGTGCAGCACTTGACGCTGCCGCCGCCCTTGAGCAGCTCGGACAGGTCCACGCCGATGGGGTCGAAGCCACGCTGCCGGAGCTGACCGCTCAAGTTCTGTGCGGCCTCGGGAAGCACCACGTGCAGACCATCGCTGACCGCGTTGAGACCGAAGACCTCGGCGTCCTCCGGCGCGACGAGCAGGGCGTCGGGGAACAGCCGGCGCAGGACCTCCAGGCTGCCCGGCGTGAACGCCTGCGGGTTGTACATGATCTCGTCGCCTTCCAGCACGGTCAGCGCGGTGTCGAGGTGGTAGTAGCGGGGGTCCGTCAGTTCCAGGCCGATGACCGGGCGCCCGAAGAACTCCTGCGCCTCCTGGTGTCCCTCGGCGGTGCTGCGGAAGCCACGGCCAGCAAGGATCCAGCTGTCGGTGACGAGGAAGTCGCCCTCGCCCTCGTTGACGAACTCGGGCTCTCTCGTGCGCGTGAATCCATGGGACCGGAACCACTCCAGATAGGCCGGGCCCTCGGCGGTGCGCTCCGCGTTGCGGAACCGGGCACCCAGTACCTTGCCGTCCACCACGGTGGCGCCGTTGGCCGCGTAGACCATGTCGGGCAGGCCGGGCAGCGGGTCGATGAGGTCCACCGTGTGGCCGAGTTCGCGGTACAGGGCGTACAGCCGCTCCCACTGGGCGACCGCCAGCTCGCTGTCGACCGGCTTGGCGGGATCCATCCAGGGGTTGATGGAGTACGTCACCTCGAAGTGCGTGGGTCGGCACATCAGGTAACGGCGGGGGCGGAAGGTGCGCTCGGGGGTGGTGGGCGCGGTTATGGACGTCATGTCGCTCCAGATTCGGGTGAGCAGGACGGACCGGGGGTGCGGCACGGTGGTGCCGCACCCCCGGGAGCGAGAGGGAGGGGCCGGGGCGCCCGCGGATCAGCGGGCGTCGGCCAGAAGCTCCTCCATGTGGGGGAAACGGGACGCGATCGGGTCGCCGGTGAACGCCTCGTCCCAGTCGGTGTCGGCGAGATAGACGTGCAGGGCGGCGAAGTCGGGCCGCTCCCCCATGTCGAACCAGTGCCGGACGCCGGCGGGTGTGCACACCAGGTCGCCCGCTTCGGCGATCAGCACATGAACGGTGTCGTCGCCGGCCAGACGCAGGTAGAAACCGCACCGGCCCTGGGCGAAGAACCAGACCTCGTCGGAGCGGTGGGTGTGCTCGTCGAAGTAGCGGTCCCGGGACCGGCGGGCCTCGGTGGCCCACTGCGGATCGGAGTCGTCCGGGGTCATCCGGACCACCTCGACGTGTCCCAGACCGCTCTCGGCGCAGAAGCGGTCCGACTCCTGCCGGTACAGGCCCAGCACGTCACCGTCGCCGGCGCCGGCCGGCAGGTCCTTGACCGGCCACCGTTCGAAGCGGGCACCGTGTGCGCCGAGCTCGGCCGCGATGCGGTCGGGGTCCTGGGTCGTCAGCACCGGCTTCACCTCGCCCGTGGCCGGCAGGACCTGAAGCAGTGTCATGGCAGTCGCCTTTCGAAGGAGTCGGTTGCGGCACGGCGCCCGGTCACCGACCGGGCTCGAAGTGAAGGGCGCTGATGAAGCAGTCACGGGGCTGGTTGACCGCGAAGGTGACGCACTGCGCCAGGGACTGCGCGGTCAGGGTGTCTTTCGCGGTGCGCGAGGCGCCCTCCCACTCGGGCGACAGCGGGTCGATGTTGTCGAAGTCCGGCGGGAACAAGGAAATGACGCGGATGCCCTCCGCGCGCAGCCGCTTGGACAGGATGCCGGTGAACGCGGCCTGCCCGCCCTTGGCCGCGTAGAACGCCTCATGGCCCGAGCAGCCGGTGTGGTTCGGCGTGGCGGCCGCCGACACCAGGGTGACGATGTCGGGCCGCTGCGAGGCCCGCAGCAGCGGAAGGAAGTGCTTGACCATCAGGACGGTGCCGCCGGCGGACGCGGTGGTGGCGAGGATGTCGGCGTCGTCCGCGCTGGTCAGGTCCTCGCTCTCCAGCCAGTTGGCGCCGTTGTTGATGAGCACGTCGACGGCGCCGGCCCGTTCACGGACACCGGCTGCGAAGGCGCGTACGGACTCCGGGTCGGTGATGTCGCAGGCGAACGCGTGGACCCGGTCGTGGCCGAGGTCGCGGATCTCCTGCGCGGTGCGGCGAGCGCCCTCCAGGCTGCGCGCGGAGAGGAACACCTCGGCGCCCTGCCGGGCGAAGATGATGGCCAGGGTGCGCCCGAAGTCCCGGGCGGCACCGGTGATGACGACGCGGAGGTTCTCCATGTGGTGGTGCCTTTCAGATCGCGAGCGGACGTCCGCTCGTTCGGAAGGTGACCTTCGCGGGGCGGCCGTGGCCCCGGATCAGCCGCGGTGCGCGGAGCTTCGGGCGTCAGGCGCCGGCGCCCGCGGTTCCCGGTCCGCTCCGGACGCCTGGCGGACCCCGGCGAGGCTGCCCCAGAGAATGAAGCCGGTCAGCAGCAGCACACCGATCAGGGTGTGCACGGACTGGTGGAGACGGGGGTCGAAGAACTGGATGCCGAACGTCAGGATCAGATTGCTGCCGAACAGCAGGGACACCGTCATCGGCTCGGTGCGGGTGATGCCCACCTGGAGCAGCAGCAGGGTGCCGGCCACGCCCAGGCCGAGGGCCAGGAACAGCCCGATGTTGGTGCCGGTGTAGGGGGCGGCACTGTCCCGTACGAGGAAGAGCACGAGGGTCGATACGAGGAGCAGCGGGAACCGGCAGGCCATCATCTGCCCCGGCCTCATCCCCGCCTCGCCCAGACGCTTGGTGTAGAAGGTGTTGCCCGCCACCGCCGCGGCGGTCAGCACACTGGCCACCACACCGAGCGCGAACCCGCCGGAGGAGACGGATCCGGTTCCCGACGAACCCGTCAGGGTCATCACGGCGAGGTAGCTCATGGAGACCAGCACACCCAGCGAGGAGAAAATCTCCGCCCGGGAGGGACGGGACTGCGGACGGAGCCGTCCGCCCAGCAGGATGGTCAGGACGGGCACCATGCCCACGATGAGGGAGTTGGCCACCGCCGGCTCGAACACCTGCAGGGCGTAGAGCACCGCCACCCAGCTCAGGGTGGTCGTCACGTTGTACGCGAGGACGTCCGGCAGGCTGCGGCGGACGGCCGCGAGAAGCGCCCGGTGATCCCGGCACAGCACCAGGTAGAGCACCTGCGTCACGAAGAAGGCGTTGAACGCGTAGAACTCGGGGCTGATGTCCTGCACCAGACGGCCCTCGACCACCGACTTGACCGCGTTGGCCACGCAGTAGCTGAGCACCAGCAACGGTCCGACGGCAGCCCCGGCCCGTCGTGCCCGCCCGGCCGGGTCAGGCGATGTCATAGAAGCCTTCTCCGTCCAGGTAGCGCACCGTCGCGTAGTCGCGCAGGAGCACGTCCTGCACGGGGTGCGCCAGGTCGACCAGCATCGGCACCGTGAAGTCGTCCACGCTGCGCCGGATCGGTTCGCCCGGAGCCACCCAGATCTTCGCCTGGTGGAAGCTCTCCAGCGCCTTGACCTCCTCCAGCCTGGGGTACCGCAGCAGCGTGCCGGAGCGGGGCGCGATCAGCGACATCGACGAGACGTACTCGCGCACGGCGTACGGCTCGCCGGCCCGGGCCCGGAACCGCTCCGGGTCGGTGTACGCGTCGGCCGTCCACTCCAGCTGGCTCTCCCCCACCGCCCCGCGCACCAGCTGGGGCAGGTCGCCGCCGCACAGCCGGGCACCGGTCTCGATCAGGCAGGGGCCGTCTGGGGTCAGCTTCAGCTCGGTGTGCGCGGGGCCGTGGCGGATGCCCAGGGCGTCCAGGACGGAGAACGCGTACCGGGTCAGCGTCTCCTGCAGCGGGCCGTGGCGGTCCAGCAGCCATGCCCCGTCGAGCAGGTCGCGCACCCCGTTGGCGTTGATGTGGCTCGTCTTCCAGATGTCGCAGACCTGGTGCACGCCGTCGAGGCTGACCGTGTTGACGTAGTACTCGCCGCCGAACAGGTACTCCTGAGCCAGCACCTCGTCGTTGCGGGTGGCCAGCGCGCTGTCGGTGCCGAGCAGGGACCGGAAGGCGGAGCGGACCTCGTCCGGGCCGTCGCAGAAGAACACCCCGTCGTTGCCGGCGCTCTTGACCGGCTTGAGCACCACCCGGGCGGGCGCGCCCTCGCCCGCCCCGGCCCGGATCGCCGCGTCGTACCAGGCCAGCAGTTCGTCCTCGTCGGAGGTGAGGATCTGCCTGGCCGTCCGCAGCCCGGCCTCCCGCACCATCTCCCCCATACGGTGCTTGTCCCGCCGCGCGGAGCTCAGCTCGGTGCCGTTGGTCAGCAGCCCGAGGGCCTCGCTCAGCGCGTCGGCCAGTTCCACGCCGCTCTCGATGCCTGCGAGCAGGGCCACCGGCTCGTGCTCGGCCAAGCGGGCGGCGGTCTCCTTCAGGTCGCCGCCGTGCACCACCTCGGTGTCGAAGTCGCCCGGAATGAAGGAAGGCGCGTACACCGCGGGCACGACGGGCGTGCTGCGGACGTGGACGCAGGTGAAGCCGCGTCCCCGGAACAGGGGGGCGAGTCGGCGCCCGGAGGAATAGGCGTCGACGATGGCGACCCTGCGACATGCTGACATCTGCGTTCTCCCGTAGCGTGCTTGAGGACTGCTCATCGGCCCGAGGCGTGGGGGCTCACCGGCTGAGGGGCTGCCGGTCATCGGCGGTGACGGAGAAGACACCCTCCCGATTGCGGTTCTGGCAGTAGTCGATGTCGGCGAGAAGCACGTCCTCGTCCTGGTGCCTCAACAGGATGGCCGCCGATCCGCCTTCACCAACGGTCGCGGTGATCGTTTCACCTGGAGTTGGCATGAAGATGTCACCGGCGTACGAGCGCAGGGCCCGGATCTCCTCCAGTCCCTCGACGCGCACCAGCCTGCCCGCCTCGCGGGCGACGAAGGCGTAGTCGGCGACGAAGCCCGGGGCGGACGGACGGCCGGTCGCCGTCCGGGAGCCGCCTGCCAGCGTGGCCGCCTGGTCGGGCAGGCCGAGCAGGGCGCAGAGCTTCGGCAGCGGGTGGCCTGCCGCCCGGGCGGCGAACTTGACGACCTTCAAGGTCCCCTCCGCGCCCGTGACCACCTCGAACGTGACGGGCCCCGAGGCCAGGCCGATCCCCTGTGTCACGGGCGCCAGCCGGTGCTCCAGTTCGCGTTCCCGCAGCGAGCCGGGCGCCAGGTTCACCACGCTGGTGAGCAGCGACCGGGGGCCCTCCTCCAGCGAGAAGCACCGCCAGGCGTCGGTGACGAAGAACGCGCCGTCGAGGACGACACCGTTGACGAAGCACGGCGTGCCGGGCACATGGTCGTGGGCGACCACCCGGCAGCCACGGGCCCACAGCCGCCGGATCTCGGGTTCGGGCAGCGCGGCACCGGGCCGGCACAGGACGGCGGAGCCGGTGTCGTCGGAAATC
The DNA here is from genome assembly GCF_055578235.1 of Streptomyces sp. NPDC033136. NCBI lineage: Bacteria > Bacillati > Actinomycetota > Actinomycetes > Kitasatosporales > Streptomycetaceae > Streptomyces > Streptomyces sp. NPDC033136. The sequence continues at coordinate 669,106 of NZ_JBVIPD010000001.1, read as the reverse complement.
TCCGGCCGCAGGACCACCGTACGGTCCCGCCGGTCCGCCAGATGGGCGGTCAGCTCACCGGGGTCGGACAGGACGCGCAGGTCGAAGGCGAGGTCCGGGGTGGCTGCGGCCACGGCTTCGTGCTGACGTATCTTGCTGAGCCACGGGTCGGCCACCACGGTGCCGGCTTCGGACACGGTCGTCTCCTTCGGGTTTCTCCGGTGGGGTGTACGGATCGCGCCCGTCCGCAGTCAGGGCGAAGGAACGGTCAAACAGGCTCCGTTGGGCTCCTTCGGCACGTGGTGCAGCAGGTAGTCGGCCGCCACCCGCGCCCAGGTCTCGGGCCCCGGGTACCGGGTGTGCTCGTCCGGCAGGCAGGTGGCGAGCATGTCGGTGTCCACGCCGCCGCCCGGGTCGACGGTGACGGCGGTGACGCCCGGCAGCAGCGCCTCGGCCTCCTGGGCGATGGCCCGGGTGAAGCCCTCGACGGCGAACTTGCTCGCGGTGTAGGCGGCCAGCATTCCTCGCGGGTTGCGGCCCCAGCCCGAGGACACGGCGACGAAGGTGCCGCCCGCGGCGATGCGGGGCAGGAACGCTCGGGCCAGGGTGTAGACGCCGACGACGTTGACGTCGACGGTGGTGCGGAAGTCCGCCGGGTTCGTCCGCCACACCGGCGTCTGGGGGCTGATGTACCCGGCGTTGGCGATGACCAGGGCGGGCGCGCCGAGTTCCCGGACGGTCCGCTCGGCCCAGTCGTCGACGGCGTCGGCGTCGGCGACGTCGGCGGCGGTGATCAGGTGGCCCTCGCCGAGGCCGGCACGGAGCCGGTCCAGGGCCTCGTGGTCGCGGCCGCAGCCGGCAACGGGGTGGCCCAGCTCGGCGAAGCGCCGGGCCAGGGCTGCGCCGAGCCCTCTGCTCACCCCGGAGATGACGATGGGCGCGGTCGGGTCCGCGGTGGGTGCCGTGGCGGTGTCGGTGGAACTCATCGGGTCTCGTTTCTCGGCCTGCGGGACGGCGCGGAGCGCGTTCAGCCGGTCTGTTCGAAGTGGAACGCCTTGATGAAGCAGTCCCGTGGCTGGTCGATCGCGAACATGACGCACTCCACGAGGGAGTGGGCGGTCAGCTTGCCGCCCGCGTCGCGGGGCGTCGTGTCCCAGTCCGGGCCCAGCGGGTCCGGGTTGCTGAAGTCGGGCGGGTAGAGCGAGATGACCCGTACGCCGTGCGGCCGCAGCTGCGGTGACAACAGGTCGGCGAGCCCGGCCTGCCCGTGCTTGGCGGCGTAGAACGCGGCGTGGGCCTGGGTGCGGTGGTTCCCCGGCAGCCCGGCCGACGAGATCAGGTTGACCACGTCGGGCCGGCCGGACTTCGCAAGCAGCGCAAGCAGGTGCTTGACCACGAGGACGGTGCCGGTCACGGTGGAGGCGACCGTGGCGGCGATGTCCTCGTCCCCGGCGGACCCGAGATCCTCACCGGGAAGCCAGCGGGCCCCGTTGTTGACCAGCACGTCGATGTGGTCGGTCAGCGCGGCGACGTCGTCGGCGAACGCGCGCACCGAGGCCGGGTCCGCCAGGTCGCACCGGAGGGCGTGCACCCGGTCGAACCCGAGGCCGCGGATCTCGTCGGCGACGCGCCGGGCGGCCTCCAGGCTCCGGGCGGAGAGCAGGACCTCGTCGCCTCGGCGAGCGAAGTGGATGGCGAGTGTCCGTCCGAAGTCCCGGGCGGCTCCGGTGATGACCACGCGTCGGTCGCGGGGTTCGGGGGCGGCCTGATGGCCGTTGTGAAGTATCACTGTGGGTTCCGTGTCGGAGTCGGTCAAGGCGTGCGGGCCGGATTCTGCTGCCCCGCAGGACCCTCGTACGTCCCGGCGACGCTGAGCAAGCCGTCGGGATCCAAACCGGCCGCCACCAGCACGCTTCGGCCGTCCGTGCCCTCGAGCACCTGGGCGGGCGGGAAGAATCCGTGCCCCGTGACGAGGACGAAGTTCATGCCGACCGCCTGGGCGGCGAGCAGGTCCTGACGCGAGTCGCCGAGCAGCACCGTCTCCCCGGGAGCCGCGCCCACGGCGGTGAGCGCCGTGGACAGCCGCCGCGCCTTGGGCTCCTCACCGCCCAGTACGGCCTGGAACTCGCCGACCAGCCCATGCCCGTCCAGGACCCGTTCCGCCTCGGCGGTCAGGGTGCCGGTGGCCACGTAGAGCGGCAGCCCGCGGTCGGACAGGCCTCGGACCAGCCGGTCGGCGTCGGGGCACAGTGGCGCCTTGGGGTAACGCTCGGCCAGAAGCTCGGCGTAGCCGCCCGCACAGCGCTGGTAGAACGTCTCAAAACCCTCCCCCGTCGCCTGTTCTCCGTCCAGGTAGTCCCGGTGGAAGGCGAGGAAGTGCTCACGGCGGGAGCGTCCGAAGGTCCGGCGGAACTCGTGGACGTAGACGTCCACGAGTTCCGGACCGAACTCCGCGAGCGCCTCGCGGATGCACTCCACCTTCAGCTCGTTGGAGTCCACCAGCACACCGTCGAGGTCGAACACGACGAGGCGGTGGGCGGCCAGCGCCTGCTCCAGGGGTGCGCCGGTGTGGTCAGACATCGGCATGGCGCAGGGCGTCCTCCAGCGACGCCGGGGCGAACGACGTATTGCGGTTGCGCGCGAGGAAATCCAGGGCGCGCAGCTTGATCTCCACGTCCCGCTCCACGCTCTCCTCCAGGCGCTGGACGTAGGTCGGGTGTATCCGGCGCATGCCCGCGATGGCGTAGAGCGCGCTGGCACCCCAGCGGTACTTGTGCATCAGCGGCTCGAACCGGCGGGCCACCAGGTCCAGCATCGGCTGCAGGGACCGCTGTTCCGTCCCGAGCGCCGCCAGGAGTTGCTCCATCCTGGTGTTGCCGGCGCCCCGCCCCATACCGAGGACGGTGGCGTCCAGCCAGGTGGCGCCCGCCTGGGCCGCGGCGAGGGTGTTGTGCAGCGCGAAGCCCTGGTTGTCGTGGCCGTGCAGACCCACGGGGGCGGCCTGGCCGGCGCGGAACTCGTCGACCAGTTCGGTGATCTTGGGGGCGTGCAGGGAGCCCAGGGAGTCGGCGACGTACACCGCCTCCAGGGGGCCCATGCCGGCCACCAGACGGACCAGTTCGGCCACTTCGGCGGGGCTCGCCAGGTCCACCTGCATCAGGTTCAGGCAGACCCCGAAGCCCGCCTCGCGCAAGGAGGAGACGACCTCGGTGACGCCGGCCGTCCTGCTGTGGTGCACGGCCACCCGTACCAGATCGACCGGCAGCGGCCCGCCGGCCAGGAGGTCCCGCAGGCGCGGGCCGGCCCCGGATGCCGGGACCTCGGCCAGCGCGGTCGCGTCCGCCATGACGGCGAAGCGCAGGCCGTGCCCCTCGGGCAGGGCGTCGCGCAGCGCGGGAGTGACACCTGACGGGTACCCGCCGTAGGGGCCGCGGTCGCTCGGGGAGAACTGGGTGTATCCCAGCTCGACCACGTCCACGCCGGTCGCCACGCAGGCTTGGAGGTACTCCTCGACCAGGGTGTCCTCGAACTCCCAGTTGGTGTAGTAGCCACCGTCGCGCAGCGTGCAGTCCAGGACCGTGACGTCCGCGCGGGTCACGGCACTCACTTGTCCTCCAGGTCCGGCAGGGTGCTGGTGAAGTCGACGTGGTGGATCCGCCGCATCGGCGCCCAGTTGAGGCGTCCGTCGTTGCCCGGGTGACGGACCAGGAGGCTGCCGCCGCCGTCGTGCATCATGTCGTCCCATTCCTGGACCCGGGGGTGCAGGTCGTTGGCGCGGAGGAAGTCGTGGACGGGCTCGAAGTGGTCCTCGGCCTCGACGTACATGAAGAGCGTGAGCGGATCGATGTAGAAGATCTGCAGCTTGCGGACGCCGATGGTCTCCAGGGCGCCGCCCGGTCCGACGATCTCGGGCCACACCTCGCGGTGCAGCGCGATGTACTTCTCCGCAGCGGCCTCGTCACGAAGGCGGATGGTGAAGGCGTGGTTCTTCATGGGGCGAGCTCCTTGGCAAGGGTGAGCAGGTGCCGATAGGTGCGGTGGACCTCGGTCCAGGACTCTTCGTCGAGGACGTGGCGGCTCGGACCACGGACATAGGTGGTCTTGATCAGGCCGCGTTCCTTCAGAAAGCGCTTGGCGATCGACAGGTAGTAGTCGGTGCTGTTCATCATGTGGCACATGAGGTATGACAGCGGATAGCCGATCCGTTCGGCCTTCTCCCGCTCCCCGGCCTCCAGCAGGCGCCACAGGGTCACCACGATCTCGGCGATCTCGGTCGCGGGGATCGTTCCGACCAGGCCGCGGCGGTGGCAGTCGAGGAGCATCATGCCGCCGTCGCCCTCGAAGATGCGGGCCCGTCCGCCGGTGGCGTCTCGCAGTTGGCTGACCCTCGGCGGCGACGGCTGGGCCTCCGGCTTGAACAGCACCCGCTCGGGGCCGTACCTCTCCAGCAGCCGGGCCTGGGTGCCGATGGTCAGCGGCAGCTTGGCCAGGCTCTTGGCGTGGTGGACGATCACGGGGATCCGGACCGACTCCACGACGCGGGAGTAGTACTCCACCATCCCGTCCTCGTCCAGCGGGATCGTGGCCGGGTGCATGACGAGCAGGGCGTCCACCCCGACGTCCTCGGCGTGCCTGCTGTACTCGACGGCCCCCTCGGGCGTCTCGGCCCCGGTGCTCATCACGGACACGCCGCGTCCGTCGGAGGCCTTGGCGCACAACTCGGCGACGCGCATCCGCTCGGTGTGCGTCAGCCGCAGCACCTCCGAGACCTGCCCGACCACGAACCCGTCGCAGCCGACGTCGAACATGTGCTCCGTCTGGAGGAGGAAGTCCTCCTCGTCGAGGGCGCCGTCGTCGGTGAAGGGCATGATGACGACCGGCAGAACCCCCTTGATCTCCTTGGTTCCGTGGGGCCGTTGCTGACTCATCGGTCTTCTCCGTTCCTCTCGCGCGGCCCCTGCGGCGCCGTCCGGCCGATCACGCGACACCGGCCAGGCGTGCGATCTCGGCGGCGGCCCAGGGCGCCATCTTGAATCCGCCCCCGTTGAAGCCGGTGGCCAGCAGCAACGCGGGCTCGTCCGGGTGTGCGGCGACGCGGGCGCGGCCGTCCGGGGCCCAGCACTCCGCGGCGCGCAGCCCGCCGAGAGAGCGGCTGCCGGGGAGCCACCCCCAGCGCCGGGCGCCCGCCTCGGCGGCCAGCCGGGACTGGGCCGCGTCCACCGGTTCCCGGCCGGGCGGTGAGGGCAGCCGGTGCTGCGTGGGGTGTCCGACGTACACGCCGCCGGAGTCCGGGTCGGGCCGGCCGTTGACGTCGTACTCGTCGTCGGTGTAGGCGGGCTGGTCGGGCACGGGCCCGTCGGGCAGGTACAGCTCGACCTGAACGGCCTGGGCCCACAGGTCGTGCGCCAGTCCCCAGGAGGTCAGCAGGTGCGGGGTAACGGCTCCGGTGGCCAGGATCACCCGGCCGGCCCGGACCGCTCCACCGGTCGTGCGCACCCCGGCGACGTGGCCGTCGCCCGAGCGCAGCAGGCTGTGCACGGCGACGCCTTCGAGGACGGTGCCGCCCCGGCGTCGGCCGGCGCGCAGGAAGCCGCGGGTCACCTCGGCGGGGTCCAGCCAGCCGGACTGAGGTTCCCACACCGCTCCGGTGGTGGCCGGCCCGGCCATCAGGTGGCCGAAGCGCTTGGTCACCTCCTCGGCCTCCAGCCAGGTCACGGGCAGGTCCGCGCCGAGCCGGGCCGCCTCCGCGCGGGCGTGAGCGGCGCGGTCCGGGCGCGGCAGGTACAGGAACCCGCTGGTGTGGAAGGTGGCCGGTTCACCGGTGTGCTCGGCGAAGCGGCGGAAGTAGTGCCATCCGGTGACCGCCCGGTCGGACAGGACCGTGTCGTCGTGGTGGCAGCGGACGATGCCGCCGCTCCAGGCCGTCGTGCCCAGCCCGCTGCGGTGCTGCTCGACGAGGGTGACCCGGGCGCCGCGGGCGGCCAGTTCGTGGAAGACGGCCGTTCCGAGCACGCCCGCGCCGACCACGACCACGTCGGCCGTGTGGCCGGACTCAGTCATGCACCGCCCCTTCCAGGGCGAGCGGTTCGTCGTCGCTGTCCCTCGCCGTCGCGCGATGGTCCAGGACGGAGCGGAGTATCTCGCCTGAGCGGACCGCGACCATGGACAGCAGCGACGAGGTGATGCCGTGCGTATGCTCGGTGCCTCCCTGGACATAGATCCCGGCACTGTCCAGGCCGTCGACGGTGAGCCGGTAGTCCCGGCCGACCCGCAGCCGCCCGGCGGCGTCCCGGGCGCAGTACGGGGCCAAGCCGCCCAGCGGGGACAGCGGGTCCTGTTCGGCGTAGCCGGTGGCGAACACGACCGCGTCGGCGGTGACGTCCTCCTCCGCGCCGGTGGCCTGCGAACGGACCCGGACGGTGACACCCGCTCCCTGGTCGCGCACCCCGGTGACCTCGCTGACGCCGCGGATGTGCAGGCGGGTGCGGCCGCGCACCTTCTCCTGGTAGGACCGCCGGTACAGCTCCTCGATCAGATCGAGGTCCACCACCGCGTAGTTGGTGTTGCGGTGGTAGGTCATCAGCCGTTCCTTGGCGGCCCCGTCTGCGTCGTAGTAGACGTCGACCGCCTCGGGGTCGAAGACCCGGTTGGCGTACGGGCTGTCGTCGGCCGGACTGTAGCCGTAGCGAGCGAAGACCGCCTCCACCTCCGCCTGCGGGTAGGTGCGGTGCAGGTACTCGGCCGCCTCCGCGGCGCTCTGCCCGGCGCCGACCACCACGAACCGGCGGGCGTCCGCGGCGCGCCCGGCGAGCCGGGTCAGCAGTTCGCTGCTGTGCCAGACGTTCGCGCCGGCCTGCACCCCGTCGGGCATGCGGGGGCGCAGACCGCAGGCGACGACCACATTGCGTGCCCGGTGCACGGCGGTGCCGGCGGATCCCTGGACGACCACTTCCAGAAGGTCGCCTGCCGCGCGCACCTCGGTCACCTCGCTGGAGTACGAGACCAGATGGTCGACTCCCGCGGCGGCCCACTCCAGGTAGTCGTGGAACTCCTCGCGGGTGGGGTAGAGGATCTTGTGGTTGATGAAGTCCACCAGCCTGCCGCGTGTGTGCAGGTAGGAGACGAAGGCGAAGCGGCTGGTCGGGTTCCGCAGAGTGACCAGATCCTTCAGGAACGACACCTGCATCGTGGCGCCGTCGATGAGCATCCCCCGGTGCCAGCCGAAGCTCGGCTGCCGCTCCAGGAAAAGTGCTGTGACCGCCTGGTCGCGTGGCGCGCTCTCGTTGTGCTCGTCAAGGGCGATGGCCAGGGCCAGATTGGCGGGCCCGAAACCAATTCCCACAACGTCGTAAACCGGCGAGAGATTGTCGCGCGGATTCCCCATCAAGACATTTCCTTCCCGTCGGGCCGTTGGTTCGATATGCCATTGCCCGAGGCGATTTGGACGCTATCCCGAATCCCGGCCGAGTAGTCGACGGGTAGCGGAACGTGGCAGCGGGCTGCCATCCACGGGACTCCACACCCCACCAACTTGTCTGAAATAACTAGATATTTCACTCCTTGTGCATGACATCTTCCTGCAACATCACCGGTGTGTGCTGGATCGGCACCACGGCGCCCACGCACAGTTGGCCGGGGCAGGAGATGAATGGGAATTACCCTGCCCCACCGGCCGAGCGACCCTTCTCGGGATATGGACAGGGCATGATCACCAAGTTTCGGATAAATGAAGGCGCCGCCGTGAGCGAGTTCGGCATGGCGTGCCAGCGGATCATTCCGTGGCAGGGACACGAGGGCCAGGAGGAACCGCCGTTCGGCGGCATGGCCTGCTTCCTGCCGGCCGGCGCCTCCTCGGACCCCGACTGCCACGACCAGGACGAGGTCATGGTGATCCTCTCCGGTTCCGGAGCCATCGACCTCGCCGGCGAGAAGGGCGAGTTCACCACGGGTGACGTGGTCGTCCTGCCCCGCGACCAGGAGCACGTCGTGCACAACCCGGGACCGGACACCCTGACCTGGCTCTCGGTGTACTGGCCCCTGCACGAGCCGCGGCAGAAACCGCACGGAGAGGTGACCGCATGAGCGCTCCGGTCTGGATCACCGCCACCCCGCCCACGCCCAACGGCGACCTGCACGTCGGCCACCTCGCCGGTCCCTACGTCGCCGGCGACGTGCTGCGCCGCTTCCTCGCCGCCGACGGCGTCGACGTCCGCTACACCACCGGCCTCGACGACCATCAGAGCTACGTCCCCGTGCGCGGCGCGAAGGACGGCGGGCGCACCGGCGAGGAGGTCGCCGACGGCTACGGCGAGTCCATCGTCCGGGTCTGGCGGCAGGTGGAGGTGGGATTCGACCGGGTGGTGCGGCCGCGTAAGGAGGACGGCTACCTCTCCTACGTCCAGGACTTCCTGCGGCGGCTGTACGACGCCGGACACGTCGTCGCCCGCACCCGGCCGCTGCCGTACTGCGCCCCGTGCGGGCGCTGGCTGTACGAGGCGTACGTAACGGGCAAGTGCCCGCACTGCGGCTCCGCGTCCAACGGCAACGCCTGCGAACCGTGCGGCCGCCCCAACGACTGCGCCGATCTGGCCGACCCGCACTGCACTCTCTGCGGCACACCGGCCGAGGTCCGTGACGCCGCCCGGCTGTACTTCCCGCTGGCACCGCTCGCCGATCGTCTCGAGGCGTTCTGGACCCAGGTGGACATGCCGCCCCACCTGCGTTCCCTGTGTGACCGGATGCTCGCCGACGGACTGCCGGAGATCGCCGTGAGCCACCCCGGCGACTGGGGCGTGCCGGTGACCGTGCCCGGGTTCGAGGACCAGCGGGCCTACGTGTGGTTCGAGATGGCACCGGGCTACCTGTGGCAACTGCCCGAGCAGGAGCGGGAGAAGGGGCACTGGCCCGCCCCCGTGCAGTTCTTCGGCTTCGACAACGGCTACTTCCACGCGGTGCTGTTCCCCGCCCTGTTCGCCGCCGTGCACCCCGGGACGGCCCTGGCGAGCACCTTCGTGGTCAACGAGTTCTACCAGCTGGACAGACTGAAGTTCTCCACCAGCCGGCGGCACGCCATCTGGGCCCACGAGGCGCTCGCCGAGGCCGGATCGGACGTCCTGCGGCACCATGTGCTCGGCGACCGGCCCAACGGGCGCCAGACCAACTTCACCCGGGCCGGCCTCGAACAGACCCGGATGCTGCTGACCACACAGTGGAACGGGTGGCTGGACCGGTTGCTGGCGGCGATCGCCCGCGACAGTGACGGCCGGGTTCCCGAGGAGCGGCCCGAGGGGCATGCCTGGCAGCGGCTGCGGGCCCGTCTGCTGCGCACCGTGGACGATCTGCGCGAGGCGTACGGGGTGGAGGGCTTCGACCCGCGCCGCGCCGTAGCCCTCCTGGACGAGGTCGTCGCCTGTGCCAACGACTTCTGGTACGTCCACGAGCACGAGCGCCACCGTTCGCCGTCCGCCCACCGCGCCGCCCTGACCGCCCAACTGGCCGTAGCCGGCGCTCTGTCCGCGTGGGCCGCGCCCGTCATGCCGGCCGGCGCGGCAGGGCTTGCCGTGCTCCTGGGCGAGGACGCGGACCGCTCGGTCGACGCGGCCGCGCTGGTCGCGCCCCCGGCCGGCAGGCCGCTGACCGTGCCCGACCGCCCCGTCTTCGGTGACTGAGGCCATGGCAGGGGGGCGAAAGGCGGACACCTCCCCGGTACGCGTCGCCGTCGTCGGGCCCTTCAGTGGCCCACGGGCCGCCTGGGGCGAGCTGCTGACCCGAGCCGCCGCGGAGCACGGCGATCCGCGTGTCGTCTGGGAGTTCCACGACGACCGGGGTGACGCCGAACAGGCCGAACGCCTCGCGCGCGCCCTGGTGGCGGACCCGCGCTCCGACATACGCGCCGTCATCGGGCACTTCAACAGCCTGGGCGCCGCACGGGCCCTGCCCCTGTACCGGCAGGCCGCTCTCCCGGTGCTGCTGCCGCTGGCCACCGACCCGGACCTCCTCGCCTCCGGCGGCGGAGCGCTGCGCTGGTGCCCGCACGACTTGGGCCAGCCCGCGGCGATCCGCCGAGCCGCACAGGACCTCTCCGTCGGCATACCGGCCGTCGTGGACGACGGCAGCCCCTACGGCTGCCGTCTCGCCGGCCGGTTCGGCGCTCTGCAGCCGGACCCGGCCGGGCCGGGCGGGGCCCTCGTCGTCTGCGGGACCCACCACGGTGCGGCGGCCACCGCGCGCCGCCTGCGCATGGAGGGATACGGGGGACAGCTGTTCTTCACCGACGACTGCGCCGTACCGGAATTCGCCGCACTGCTCGGCGACGAGGCGCGCTCCGCCCGGGTGGTACGGCTGCGCGGCGGCGCGCATCTCCAGGTCGACGCGGCTTTCGCGGCGCTCGTCAAGGCCCTGCGCGCGGACCCGTCCGCCACCGGTGACCGGCTCCTCGCGGCCGTTCGCGCCGCCGCCGGCATCTCCTTCGACGCCGACGGCGATCCCGTGGACGCGGACGACGACGCCGGCTGGGAGGTCGTCCCGGTGTCCCTGCTCACGGCCCCGGCGGCCGACACTGCCACAGTGGCGTCACGACGAGCGGCGGGCAGCCTGGTCACGGGCTACGACGTCGTGGTCGTCGGAGCCGGTGTGGTGGGGTCCGCCACCGCGGCGGAACTGGCCGCGGCGGGCCTGCGCGTGGCTGTCGCCGACCCCGGCCCGGGTGCCGGGTCGGCCACCCGCTTCTCCGGGGGCCTGGTCCGGGCGTACGAACCGGACCCCGTCGTACGCGACCTGGCCGTGCGCAGCCACCGACTGCTGTGGGGCGCCGCGGCCCCGCCCCGGTCGACCGGTTTTCACCGCACCGGCTCGCTGGTGCTGCTCGGCCCGGACGACGTCGCCGAGGCCGAACGCGGCGTCGGCGAGCTGCACGCGGCGGGGATCGAGGCGGACCTGCTCTCGCCCGGCGAACTGGGCGAACGGTGGCCGGACCTGGCGGTGGACGGCGCCGCGGCCGCGGTGTGGGAACCGGGCGGCGGCTACGCCGACCCGGCCGGTACCGCCGCGCTGTATCTCACCCGGGCACTCAGGCACGGGGCCGTGCTGCTGCCCCCGGAGCCGGTGCACGCGCTGGAGCCGCACCGCAGGGGCGTGCGCGTGGGCACCCCGACGGGCTCGGTCACCGCCCGCTGCGTCGTGGTGGCCGCGGGCAGCGGCACCCCTGCCCTGCTCGGCGACCGGCTGCCACCCCGCCCCGGCAGCCCGGCCCCGCGCACCAAACGCATCCGGTACGCCTTCTTCCGCCAGCCCGGCCGGCCGCTGCCGGCGGTCAACGACCTGACCACCGGCGTATGGGGCCGCCCCCAGCTGGACGGGCCGTTCGCCGGCGGCCACCTGACCGGCAGGCCGGTCGACGAGTGGGACGTGCCGGCCACGGGCGGCGACACCGTCACCGACGAGCAGGTCGCCCACATCCGTGCCGGGGTCGTCCACCGATGGCCGTGGATCTCTCAAGTTCCTTATCTGGGCGGGCGGTTCGGCGCGGACTTGTACCATCCAGACGGGCCTTTCCTGGGCCTTCTTCCCGGTGAGTCCCCGGCCGTGGTGGCCGCTTGCTGGTCTGGAGCCGGTTTCAAGACGGCGCCGGGCGCCGCCGAAGAGGCGGCGGTCGCCGTGCGGTGCCTGCTGCGGTGGCAGGGCGCCACGCCGTGACCGCCCAGCCCCCGCACAGCGAAGGTGACACCTTGAGCACTTCCCCGCACCATCCCCTCGGCGACGAACTCCCGGTCACGGACCGGACGCGGCTGCGCCGCATGAAGGAGAAGGGCCGCACCGCCCGCGCGGACCTGGACGCCGTGCTCGCCGCCGGGTTCCTCTGCCACCTCGGCGCCGTAGTCGACGGCACACCCGTGGTGGTGCCCACCGTGTACGGCGCCACCGCCGACACGCTGTACGTGCACGGCTCCGTCGCCGCGCGCAGTCTGGCCGCGGCCCCGGAGCAGACCGTCTGCGTGACCGTCACCCACGTGGACGGGATCGTGCTGGCCCGGTCACTGTTCGAGCACAGCGTCAACTACCGCAGCGCCATGATCTACGGCGTCCCGCGCCTGGTCACCGACCCGGAGGAGACCCTGACCGGGCTGCGCCTGATCGTCGAGCAGGTACAGCCCGGTCAGTGGGACTACGCCCGCCGGCCGAGCCGCAAGGAACTGGCCGCGTCGGCGCTTGTGGCCCTCAGCCTGGAAGAGGCGTCGGTCAAGGTCCGCACCGGACCGCCGGACGACGGCGACAGCCCGGACGCCGACCTCGGCCTGTGGGCGGGCGTCGTGCCCCTGAGCCTGGTCAGGGGCACCCCGGTGCCCGACCCCGCGCTTGCGCCGGGCATTCCGCTGCCACGCCATCTCGGCTGACACCCCGACCGGGGTTGCGCTCCGCGCCTGCCCTCGAGTCGTAGAACGACGAATCAGAAAGGCGAACGCCATGTGCGGACTGACCGGTTGGGTCTCCTACGGACGGGACCTGCGAAGGGAGCAGGAAGCGGTCGCGGCCATGACCGCGACCATGGCCTGCCGTGGCCCGGACGACTCCGGCGTGTGGACCCGGCCGCACGTGGCTCTCGGCCACCGGCGGCTCGCCGTCATCGACATCGAGGGCGGCCGCCAGCCGATGTCCTTCGACACCGGCGGCGGCGAGGTCGCCCTGTCCTACACGGGTGAGATCTACAACTTCGTCGAGCTGCGCGACGAGCTGCGGCACCGTGGCCACACCTTCCGCACCCGCAGTGACACCGAGGTCGTCCTGCACGCCTACCTGGAGTGGGGCGAGGCGCTGGTCGAGCGGCTGAACGGGATGTACGCCCTCGTCGTCTGGGACGGCCGCACGGAACGGCTGCTGCTCGTCCGGGACCGCCTCGGTGTCAAGCCGCTGTACTACACCACCACCGAGGACGGGGTGCTCGTCGGCTCGGAGCCCAAGGCCATCCTCGCCCACCCCGACGTGGAGAAGGCCGTCGACCTCGACGGCCTGCGGGAGGCGTTCTCCTGGATCCGCACCCCCGGGCACGCCGTGTGGCGCGGCATGCGGGAGGTCCGTCCGGGCACCCTGGTCACCGTCGACCGCGCAGGGGTCCGCACCCACACCTACTGGAAGCTCGAGGCCACCGACCACACCGACGACACCGCCACCACAGTCTCCCGGGTGCGGGACCTGCTCGCCGACATCGTGCGCCGCCAGCTCGTCACCGACGTGCCGCGCTGCACCCTGCTCTCCGGCGGCCTGGACTCCAGTGCCATCACCGCGTTCGCCCAGCGGGAACTCGGCGACCGGGAACGCATCCGCAGTTTCTCCGTCGACTTCGAACGGCACACGGACAACTTCGCCTCCGACCCGTTCCGGGCGGACGCCGACGCCCCGTTCGCCAGGGAGACCGCCGCGCACTGCGGCACCGACCACGAGAACCTGGTGTTCGACGCCCAGAGCATGGCCGATCCTGCCGTACGGCGCGCGGTGGTGGCCGCCAAGGACCTGCCGGTCGGGTTCGGCGACGCCGACAACTCCCTCTACCTGCTGTTCAAGGCCATCAGGGAACGCTCCACCGTCGCCCTGTCCGGAGAGTCCGCCGACGAGGTGTTCGGCGGCTACAAGTGGCTGCACCAGCCCGAGGCCCAGCGCGCGGGCACGTTCCCCTGGGTCGACCACACGCATGTGACGAGCCCGCACACCGGCACCGGGGTGTTCGACAGCGGCCTGATGGCCGACCTCGACCTGCCCGGCTACATCCGGCAGCGCTACGCCGAGGCGGTCGCCGAGGCGCCCCGGCGGGAGGGGGAGGACGAGTTCGAGGCGCGGATGCGGCTGGTGTGCTATCTGCATCTGACGAGGTACCTCCGCATCCTGCTGGACCGCAAGGACCGGCTCAGCATGGCGGTCGGTCTCGAGGTCCGGGTGCCCTTCTGCGACCACCGGCTGGTCGAGTACGTCTTCAACACGCCGTGGTCGATGAAGACCTTCGACCATCGCGAGAAGAGCCTGCTGCGGGCGGCCTCCGCCGACCTGCTGCCCCGTTCGGTGGTGGAGCGCCGGAAGGCTCCCTACCCGTCCACCCGTGACCCGTTCTACACGGCCGCGCTCCAGCAGCAGGCCAAGGAGGTGCTCGCGGAGCGGGGCCACGCCGTGCACGCCCTCACCGACAAGGAGTGGGTGCAGCAGACGGTGGCCCGTTCCGCCGCCGACGTCGACGGCGCCACCCGTACGGGCCTGGAGCGCTGGCTCGACCTGGCCACCTGGCTGGAACTGCACAACCCCCGGCTGGTCCTGTCGGCCTGAGCCGGCCCGGGCGGCTCCCCGTACGGATGCCCCGCTCAGCGGGTCGTCAGTTCTGTTGCTCTTCCTCGGCGATACCGCCGGCCCCTGCGCGGCGCCCGACTGGGAACGGGTACCAGCGGTGGACGACAGCGGCAGTGGTGCCTTCGAGGCGCCGCACGGTTTCGGCGAGTTGGTGCGAGGAGAGGCCGAGTGCCTGAACGAACTGCGGTCGTTCTACCGGGAGTGTCCGAGGGCACCGTCTTCACGGATCTCACCCACGCCTTCCGGCCGGGGGCAGCCGCACTTCCCCGGCTTCGGTGACGAGCGGCGGGAAACCCTCTTCGAGGTGGAGCGCGGCGACGGCTTCGCCGTGCATCCGGCGGAGTGACCGGCCGTCACATCAGCGTCCCGGCCCCGGCGTCCGCCCTGCCCGCCCGGCGGACTGACTGCCCGTCACGTCAGCACCCCGGCCAGGGTCCCCGCCACCGTGAGCGCGAGGAAGGCCGCGCCCCAGACCATCGCGTGCCGTATGCGGCGGTACTTGATCCGGGCGGTGCGGGAGACGGTCTCCACCCGGGTCAGGTCCCGGGCCCGCGGTCCGGGCAGGCCGAGGAGGACGAGGGAGGGTGCGCACGCGGCGCAGCCGGCCCACACCAGGAGCTGCGGGACCACGGCGTACTGGCCGGGCACGATGACACCGCTGCCGATCGCGCCGAGCAGGGCGGCCAGCACCCCGCCCAGGGTCGCCAGCGTAAGGCCGGCCTTGCTGTCGGCCTTCACGAGTTCCTGGCGTGCCTCTCTCAGGCGAGCCTGCGCGGGTTCCGCCGCACGATCCGTGTCGGTCCGGCCTACGGGTGTCGTCATACGTCCCCCTGTTCGCTCGCTCGTGAGAGTCCCCGCCCGTGGCACCGTACGCACCGACCGCGGCGGAACGGCTTCTCCGAGTACCCCGGAACAGCGGTTCCACTGCCCTCGGCGTCAGTTGCCCCAGGTCTCGTACGGGTCGCGCGGTACCGCCACCGGCCTGGCCCGGGTGACCTCGACGTACGGGATCGGGCCGTCGTTGACCGGGTCCTTGGTCCGGCGGTGTGTGTAGCGGCCGGTGACCTCCAGCCAGGTGTCCGGGCGCAGGACCGGGGGGATGTCGCCGGTGAGGGCGATCTTGATCGGCTGGGCGTCCGCGGCGCAGCAGTTGAGGCCCATGCGGACCAGGTACGGGGCGCCCGCCCGGTCCAGGGTGACGAATCCGGTGATCTTCAGCTCGCGGTCACGGAGCGAACGGCCGTCGTCGTAGACGGCTCGGCCCGCGTAGTCGGCGACCCCGAGGCGGAGGGGGTCGCCGTCGGGCAGGGCCGGAAAGCCGAGGGGCTTCGTCAGGGCCGTGCCGGTGTGGGCGGCGCTGTAGGAGCCGAGGGCCGGTGGGGAGACCAGGATCAGGGCGAAGACCGGGAGGGTGAGGAGCCAGGAAACACGGGGTTCGTGGTGGTGGGCGCCCGGGGAGGTGCGGCGGCGGTCATACCAGAGGGTCGCTGCGGCCGTCGCGATCAGGACCGCGCCCGCCAGGAGGACCAGGGGGCGCAGGCCCTCCTTGACGTAGCGGAGGTAGAGGTCGGTCGTGCCGGCGTGCAGCAGGGTCGCGCCGAGCAGGAAGAGGAGGGCCGACTGGGCCTGGCGGTTCACAGCAGGACCGTTCCGGTCAGGGCCGACACGACGACGGCCAGGGCGAAGGTCGCGGGGGCGAAGCGCAGGGCGAAGGCGCGGCCGAAGGTGCCCGCCTGCATCGCGAAGAGCTTCAGGTCGATCATCGGCCCCACGACCAGGAACGTCAGACGGGCCGTCAGGGAGAACTGGGTGAGGGACGCCGCGACGAACGCGTCCGCCTCCGAGCAGATGGAGAGCAGGACGGCCAGGGCCGCGAGGACAAGGACCGACAGCACGGGGTGACCGGCCGCGAGTGCCAGCCACTGCGCCGGTACGACCGCCTTGAGTGTCGCCGCGGCCATCGCGCCGACCACGAGGAACCCGCCCGCGTGGGTCACGTCGTGGCGCACCGAGCCCCAGAAGGCCGCCCCCTTGCCCTGGCCCTCGTACGACGCCCGGGCCGGGGGCCGCAGCCAGTCCGCGCGGCCGACGCATTGCCAGAGCCAGCCCATCGCACAGGCCACCAGCAGGCTGGCGACGAAACGGGCCAGGACCATTTCGGGGTTGCCGGGGAACGCCACGGCCGTCGCCGTGAGCACGATCGGGTTGATGGCTGGCGCCGACAGGAGGAACGCCAGGGCCGCCGCCGGGGTGACTCCTCTGCGGACCAGGGCCCCGGCCACCGGTACCGAGGCACACTCGCAGCCCGGCAGCACCGCGCCCGCCGCGCTCGCGACCGGCACCGCCAGGGCCGGGCGCTTCGGCAGGGCCCGGGCGAAGAAGGAGGGCGGTACGAACACCGCGATCGCCGCCGAGAGCAGTACGCCGAGCACCAGGAACGGCAGCGCCTGGACCATGACCGCGACGAACACCGTCATCCAGCTCTGCATCATCGGCGCGGCCAGGGCCCCGCGAACCGGGCCCTGGAACATCACCGCCGTGAGCAGCAGGAGCGTCAGCAGGAGAGGGGAGGTGAGATGCCGGCCCTCCTCCTCCGCCCGGCGCTCCTCCGCCCGGTCCGCCCTGCTGTCCCCGCTCTCCCGCGGGGCGGTCTTCGTGGTGGCCACGGGCCCGGTACCTCCGGTGGTGCGCGAGGGTGGTGCGGCGAGGGCATTCCCCCTTCCCTCCCGATACGTACGAGCGGGGGCGACCGGCCGTTCACGCACCACCGTCCCCTTCTGGAACCAGCCGTATGGGCCGAGGGCCGGATGGTGCCGGCGGCGACGCGGCGGGGGTTGGCGGAGTTGCTGGGGCGGAGCCGGCGGGAGCGGGCCGGGGCGTGACGCCGAGCGGTGTCCCGCAGGGCTCGGCGTCACGAGGTCGACACCCCCCTTACCGCGTGGTGACGTTCTTCAAGTGCCGCTCCGCGAACTCCAGTTCCAGCCGCACCTGCTTGATCCGCTCGTCGACCACCAGCGATCCGTGCCCGGCGTCGTAGCGGTACACCTCGTGGACCGCGCCCCTCGCCTCCAGACGCTTGACGTAGTTCTCGATCTGGCGGATCGGGCAGCGCGGGTCGTTGACGCCGGCCGAGATGTAGACCGGGGCCTTGACCTCGTCGACGTAAGTGAGGGGGGACGACGCCTCGAAGCGGTCGGGGACCTCCTCGGGGGTACCGCCCAGGAGCGTGCGGTCCATCGCCTTCAGCGCTTCCATCTCGTCGTGGTACGCCGTGACGTAGTCGGCGACGGGCACGGCCGCGATGCCCAGTGCCCACGCTTCGGGCTGGACGCCGAGGCCGAGGAGGGTGAGGTAGCCGCCCCAGGAGCCGCCGGTGAGGACGAGGCGGTCGGGGTCGGCGAGGCCGGAGGTGACAGCCCATTCGCGGACCGCGGCGATGTCCTCCAGCTCGATGAGGCCCACGCGGTGCTTCAGGGCGTCCGTCCAGGCACGGCCGTAGCCCGTGGAACCGCGGTAGTTGACACGGATCACCGCGTAGCCGTGGTCGACCCAGGCCGCCGGGCCCGCCGCGAAGGAGTCGCTGTCGTGCCAGGTCGGGCCGCCGTGGATGTCGAAGACCGTGGGGAGCGGGCCGGTGGTGCCCTCCGGCTTCTGGACGAGGGCGTGGATACGGCCTCCCGGGCCCTCCACCCACACGTCCTCCACCGGCACCGAGCCGGGCGACTTCATGCCGGGCGGGTCGAGGACGACACCGCCCGTCGTGGAGCGGACCGCCGACGGCTCGGCCGCCGAGGACCACAGGTACTCCACGCTGCCGTCGGGCCGGGCCGTCGCCCCGGACACCGTGCCGGGCGGGGTCGCGATCTCCGTCAGGGCGCGGCTCGCCAGGTCGTAGCGGAACAGCTCGCTGCGGGCCTCGAAGCTGTGCGCGATGAGCAGACCGGTGCCGTCCGGGTACCACTCGGCGCTGACGTCGCCCGGCAGTTCCAGCGCCAGGTCCGACTGCCCGCCCGAGGCCACGTCCCACACCAGGGGCTCCCAGCGGCCGCGGCGCTGGTGGCCGATGAGCAGGCGGGTGTCGCCGTCGACGGGGGCGAAGCCGAGGACCTCCAGGCCCAGCTCGCGCGTGCCGCCCTCGGTGTCGTCGAGGTCGGCGACCGCCGTGCCGTCGGGGCGCAGGACGCGCAGCGCGGAGTGCATCGCGTCGCCGTGCTCGGTGTGCTCGATGGCGATGAGCGAGCCGTCGTGGGAGAGGTCGCCGACGCCGGCCGACTCGCGGTGGCGGTAGACCTCCACCGAGGCCTCGCCGCTGCGGACGAGGTGGATCGTCGTACCGTCCTCGTCCGTCGAGCGGCCCACCACCGCTGTGCGCCCGTCGCGGCCGAGGGCGAGGCCCGCCGGGTAGGAGGCGTCCAGGCCCTCGGCCGCCGGCTCGTCCGCACCGCCCGTGAAGGGCTGGCGGCGCCACACGCCGAACTCGTCGCCGTCCTTGTCGTCGAACCACCAGATCCACGCGCCGTCCGGCGACAGCACGCCGTCCGTGGTGCCGTTCGGCCGGTCCGTCACCTGGCGCTGCTCGCCCGTCGACCGGTCCCAGGCGTACAGCTCGTACGTCCCCGTCGCGTTCGACACGAACAGGGAGCGGTCCGGCGCGTCCTCCGCCCAGTCGGGCAGGGACACCCGAGGCGCCCGGAAGCGCTTCTCCCAGTCCGGCATCCGCTCCTGCTGTCCCGCCTGTACCGCCTGTACCGCTTGCTCGTGCTGGTCCCGCTGATCCCGCGCTTCGGACCCGTTGCTCTCAGTCATGGCCCCATACTGCCCGCCTCCGCCGACAACGCGCTGGCGAGACCCCCAGCCTGTGGATAACCTCCACCGGTCCCCCTTCCGAGCAGATCAGGAGTGACTGCCTCGCACTCCCCCACCACGGCCGACCGGAACCAGACGAACCGCGCCCACAGGGACGAGCGGATGCCACTGCACGCCGCCGGCGATTTCTACGGCCTCGACGCCTTCCGCGCCGGTCAGGGCCCCTGCGCGACATCGAGCGCCCCGAGGTCGACGAGGCCGTCGACCGCCCCACGAACCGCCGGCGGGCCGGGAGCACCGGGGCGAGCGGTACTGAGCGTCGGCGCCCTCCGGGACCGCCGCCTCGCCGACCCCGCGAGCGGGGCCTGCCCGCCGGCCCCGTACCGTGGGGGTGTGTACCGGTTTCTGCTGACGCCCCGATGGTGGGGAATCAACGTCTTCGTGCTGCTGTCCATCCCCTTCTGCATCTTCATGGGGTCCTGGCAGCTGGGCCGGTTCGAGGACCGCGTGCAGGACCACCGCACCGCGACCGAGCAGGTCGCCGAGGCCGGGCGCGAGGCGCCGCGGCCGCTCGGGCAGATGCTGCCGGTGACCAAGGCGACGTCGGGCAAGCCGGTCACCGCGACCGGGCGCTACGGCGAACAGCTGCTGGTGCCGGGACGGAAGCTCGACGGCAAACAGGGCTTCTACGTGCTGACGTTGCTGCGTACCGACTCGGGGGAGGCCCTGCCGGTCGTGCGGGGCTGGCTGCCCGGGACCGCCGGCACCGCGAAGGCGCCCGCGCCACCGGCCGGTGAGGTCACGGTGACCGGGGCGCTCCAGGCGTCCGAGACGCCCGGGGACAACGGGGTCAGTGCGCAGGGCGGGCTGCCGGCCGGGCAGACGGCGGCGATCAGTGCCGCGTCCCTGGTGAACCTGGTGCCGTACGACGTGTACGACGCCTGGGTCACACTGGCGAAGGGTGACGCGGGGATGAAGGCGGTGCCGGCTGCCGCGCCGCCGGACACGGGGCTGGATCTGAAGGCGTTCCAGAACCTGGGTTACACCGCCGAGTGGTTCGCCTTCGTGGGGTTTGTGATCTTCATGTGGTTCCGGCTGCTGCGGCGCGAGATCGAGTTCGCGCGGGACGCGGAGCTGGGGCTGGTGCCGGACGAGGAGCCCGCGGCCGTGGACGCGGGGGTCAAGTAAGCCGCGACCCGGGTGAGGCGGGCGGCTCAGCAGCCCGGCGGCTCGGAGCGCCTCCCCGAAGCGCTCGGTTCCGCTGAAGCTCTCCTCTCAGCTGAAGCTCTCCGCTCCGCTGAAGCTCTCCGCTCCGCTGAGCAGGGCCCCACCACCCGCCCGCGCCGCCCAGCGGCACGACCGCCCGCAGCTCAAAGCGACACGACACCCCACACCCGAGCCGCACGACTTCCCGCAGCGCAGGCGACACGACGCGCCCACAGCGGTGCGGGTGGGCGGTCCCGAGCGGCACCACCACCGCAGCCCCGCGATTACGCCCCCGCCAGCACGCCCGTCCAGTAGACCGTCCCCGCGCATGCGTTGGGGATCGTCACCGAGCCCGCGCCGGAGCCCGTGCCCGGGGTGTACGTCACTGCCACGCTGCCCTCGGCCGTGCCGTCCTCCGTGGCGAGTTGCGGGGCCGTGCCCGTGTCGCCGCCGGTGGAGGTACCGGCCGTGGTGGTCGGCTCCTGCGAAGGGGTCGGCTCGGGGCTGGGGTCGGGGTCGGGGCCGCCGACGCTGCCGCCGGGGGTGGAGCAGGTCTCCGAGGGAACCCAGGCGAACTTCACGTCGTAGCCGAGGCCCGGCTGGAGCACCAGCTGAGCGGCCTCCAGGGACGGGTCGGGCAGGAGACCGGCCGCCGCGTCCCCGGCGGTGTGCCGGGCCTGGCCGACCTTGCCGGCGTCGGCCGCGCCCTGCGGCGCCGCGCTCACCGAGCCGGTGCTGGTGACCGTACAGGCCGCGCCGGAGACGTTGGTGACGCGGAAGGAGCCGGAGACCGCGCCGGTGGAGTCGGGGGCGTCGCTGCTCGCGGAGGCGGGGCCGAGCTGGGCCGCGGTGCAGGCCGGGACGCCCGCGGCGGCGGTGGAGGAGGGGCCGGCGCCCTCGGACGCACCGGTGGCGGCGCCGGGGCCCTTGCCCGTCTCCTTCTCCCTCTTCTCGTCCTTCTCCCTGGCCTCGGACCCGCCGGAGGAGCCGCCTGTCGTGCTCTGGCCGCCGTCCGGGTCCTTGCCCTGGCTCGCGCCGCCCTGGGTCTCGGAGGCGTGGCCGATGGCGGACGGGTTGGCGTCGGAGCCGGTGGCGTTGGAGACGTGTACCAGGGCGGGGATGGCGGTGCCGATGAAGAGCGCCGCGGCGGCCATGCCGACGACGGCCTGCCGCTTGCGGGTCCGCCGCTGTGGCACCGCCTTCCGCAGGTACTCCAGGGTGCCGTCGCGCGGCTCCACCTCCTGCACCACCTGGTGCAGCATCCTGCGCAGGTCCAGCTCTTCCGAGTCGAACCCCTCGGGGTCCTGGTCGTCGGGGCCGTGGTTCACAGTTCTGTTCCCAGCGTGCGAATGCTTCGGATCTTGCCCGTGCAGCCTTGTCGGCTCGTGCCACTCGAAGGGATCGTGCCGGTCGCGCCCGTCCCGGCGCGCGCCGTCTCCGGCGCTCATGCCGGGGCCTCCATGGCGATCCTGAGCGCCGCGATCCCGCGCGAGCCGTACGCCTTGACCGAGCCCAGCGATATGCCGAGCGTCTCGGCGACCTGCGCCTCGGTCATGTCCGCGAAGTAGCGCAGCACCAGCACCTCGCGCTGGCGGCGCTGCAGGCCCTTCATCGCCTTGATGAGGAAGTCGCGCTCCAGCTGGTCGTAGGCACCTTCCTCGGCGCTGGCCATGTCGGGCATGGGCTTCGACAGCAGCTTCAGGCCGAGTATGCGGCGGCGCAGCGCCGAACGCGAGAGGTTGACGACCGTCTGTCGCAGGTACGCCAGGGTCTTCTCCGGGTCGCGGACCCGCTTGCGGGCGGAGTGGACCCGGATGAAGGCCTCCTGGACGACGTCCTCGCAGGAGGCGGTGTCGTCGAGGAGGAGGGCGGCGAGACCCAGCAGCGAGCGGTAGTGCGCGCGGTAGGTCTCGGTGAGGTGGTCGACGGTGGTACCCGCCGCGACACCGTCCTCGGCGTCGTCGCGCTGGTTCGGGATGCGGGCCGGCCGCGCTGCGGGCACGGGCGCGATCACCGGCATGCCACCGGGCGTACCGGGCATTCGGGGTCGGAGAGCCGCCGGACGGGCCGGTCGAAGGACCGTGCCGCGTGCCGCGCTGAAGTCGAGTACCTCTGCCACGCTTGTTTGACACGCCGACCCCGGTGAGGGTTGTACGTGCCGGGCGTCACTTTCACGCCGACCGTCGACGGTGACGGTCTACCCGCGTCAGGCAGCACAACTGATGGTGCATCAAATGCCCGCATGCGTCCCGCTCTTCCCCTGTGTCCAGATGTGAACGGACGTCCCCACGTCCGTTTCCAGGCGTCCCCACGCCTGATGACGCGCTCCCACGGCCGAAGGGTGACCGCAAAGACGCTCCCCGCCCTCCGCACGGTTGCGGAGGGCGGGGAGGTAAATCCTCTGCTGCCTACGACCCCGGGACAAGTGGTCCGGACCATCGACCGGCTCACACGTCGTCCACAGATCCTACAAACCGCCTGTGACATCGGCCGAGGTTTTCACCGGGGCGAAACTTCACGAAACCCCCGCCGTCACCGATCAGGACAGCTCGGCCGCCACCAACTCGGCGATCTGCGCGGTGTTGAGCGCGGAACCCTTGCGCAGGTTGTCCCCGCACACGAAGAGTTCGAGCGCCGTCGGGTCGTCCAGGGCCCGGCGCACCCGCCCGACCCAGGTCGGGTCGGTGCCGACCACGTCGGCGGGGGTCGGGAACTCCCCCGCGGCCGGGTTGTCGAACAGCACGACACCGGGCGCCGTGGCGAGGATCTCGCGAGCCTTGTCGACGGTGACCTCGCCCTCGAAGCGGGCGTGCACGGTCAGGGAGTGCGTGGTGATCACCGGCACGCGGACGCAGGTGACGGCCACGGGCAGCGTGGGCAGCCCGAGGATCTTGCGGGACTCGTCCCGCACCTTCAGCTCCTCCGACGACCAGCCGTCCTCACGCGCCGTACCGGCCCACGGCACGACATTCAGCGCGACCGGCTCCGGGAACGGCCCGGTGTTGTCCCCCACGGCCCGGCGTACGTCACCGGGGTGGGTGCCCAGCTCCGTGCCGGCCACCAGGGACAGCTGCTGGCGCAGGGTCGCCACACCGGTGCGCCCGGCGCCGCTGACGGCCTGGTACGAGGAGGCGACCAGCTCGCGCAGCCCGAACTCGGCGTGCAGCGCGCCCAGGGCCACGATCATGGAGAGCGTGGTGCAGCTGGGGTTGGCGATGATGCCGCGCGGGCGCATGCGCACGGCGTGCGGATTGACCTCGGGCACGACGAGCGGCACGTCCGGGTCCATCCGGAACGTGCCGGAGTTGTCGACCACCACCGCGCCCTTGGCGGCGGCCACGGGCGCCCATCGCTCGGCGACCTCGTCGGGAACGTCGAACAGGGCGACGTCGACCCCGTCGAAGGCCTCCTCGCCGATCGCCACGACCTCGGTCTCCTCGCCGCGTACGGCCAGCTTGCGGCCGGCCGAGCGCGGGGAGGCGACCAGTCGGATCTCGCCCCAGATGTCCGCCCGCTGGGACAGGATCTGGAGCATGACCGTGCCGACGGCTCCGGTCGCTCCCACCACGGCGAGCGTCGGTCGCGCGGACCGGCCGGTCTGCCCGGATCCGGCCATCAGCGGCCGGTGCCCCCGTAGACGACGGCCTCGTCGCTGTCGGAGTCGAGCCCGAACGCGGAGTGCACGGCACGGACGGCCTCGGGTACGTCGTCGGCGCGCGTGACGACCGAGATGCGGATCTCGGAGGTCGAGATCAGCTCGATGTTCACGCCCGCGTCGGACAGGGCCGTGAAGAAGTCGGCCGTGACACCCGGGTTGGTCTTCATACCGGCGCCGACCAGGGAGATCTTGCCGATCTGGTCGTCGTAGCGCAGCGAGTCGAAGCCGATGCCGGCCTTGTTCTTCTCGAGCGCGTCGATGGCCTTGCGGCCCTCGGTCTTCGGCAGCGTGAAGGAGATGTCCGTCAGGCCCGTGGAGGCGGCGGACACGTTCTGCACGACCATGTCGATGTTGATCTCGGCGTCGGCGATCGCGCGGAAGATCGAGGCCGCCTCGCCCGGCTTGTCCGGCACGCCGACGACCGTGACCTTGGCCTCGGAGGTGTCGTGCGCGACACCGGAGATGAGAGCCTGCTCCACCTGCTTGTCCCCTTGCGTAATCGGCTCGCTGCTGACCCACGTGCCCTGAAGTCCGCTGAAGCTGGACCGGACGTGGATCGGGATGTTGTACCGGCGGGCGTACTCCACACAGCGGTGGAGCAGCACCTTCGACCCGGATGCCGCCAGTTCGAGCATGTCCTCGAAGGAGATCCAGTCGATCTTCCGGGCCTTCTTCACCACCCGCGGGTCGGCGGTGAACACGCCGTCCACGTCGGTGTAGATCTCGCAGACGTCCGCGTCGAGGGCGGCGGCGAGAGCCACCGCCGTGGTGTCGGAGCCGCCGCGGCCGAGCGTGGTGATGTCCTTGGTGTCCTGGCTGACGCCCTGGAACCCGGCCACGATCGCGATGTTGCCCTCGTCCACCGAGGTCTTGATCCGTCCCGGCGTGACGTCGATGATCCGGGCCTTGTTGTGGACCGAGTCGGTGATGACACCTGCCTGGCTGCCGGTGAACGACTGGGCCTCGTGGCCCAGCTTCTTGATCGCCATGGCCAGCAGGGCCATGGAGATCCGCTCTCCGGCGGTCAGCAGCATGTCGAGCTCGCGCCCGGCAGGCATCGGGGAAACCTGCTCGGCGAGATCGATCAGCTCGTCCGTCGTGTCGCCCATCGCGGAAACCACGGCAACCACCTGGTTGCCGTTCTGCTTCGCTTCCACGATCCGCTTGGCGACGCGCTTGATGCCCTCGGCATCGGCTACGGAGGAGCCTCCGTACTTCTGCACGACAAGGCCCACGTGCGCTCCTCGCTCAATCCGTCTCTATCCGCTCATACGCATTCGTACCGCGGTCGGCTCAGTCTAACGAGCGTCCGAAAACTCCTTCCGCGGTATCGCATGGTGAGATTCCGGGGCTCGTCCAGAGTCGCTCATGCCCATCTGGGCACGGGCCACTCGGAAAGTGCCCGGCGTCACAATCCGCACCCCGGGCGAGCCAGGTAACTCAACTTTCAAGCACTATGGTTCAGTTGTGCGTGTACTCCTGGTGGAAGACGACGAACCGGTCGCCGAGTCCCTGCGCCGCGGCCTGAGGCGCTACGGCTTCGAGGTCGAGTGGGTCGCCACGGGCGGGGCGGCGCTGCGGCACGCGGGTCCCTACGAGGTCGTCCTGCTGGACCTCGGCCTGCCCGACACCGACGGCCTGGACATCTGCAAGGCGCTGCGCGAGCGCGGCGACGTCCCGATCATCGTGATCAGCGCGCGCAGCGACGAGACGGACCGGGTGGTCGGGCTGGAGCTGGGCGCGGACGACTACGTCTCCAAGCCGTTCGGGGTCCGGGAGGTCATCGCCCGGATAAGGGCGGTCATGCGGCGCGCGCGGCCCCGTACGCCCGCCGCGGGCAGCGCGGAGAGCGGCCCCGACCGCTACGGCCCGCGCCTGACGATCGACCGCAAGGCGGCCCGGGTGCGACTCGACGGCCAGGAGGTGGCCCTCGCGCCCAAGGAGTACGACCTGCTGGCCTTCCTCACCGAGGAGCCCGGGGCGCTGATGTCGCGCGAGCAGATCATGGAAGCGGTCTGGGACGCGAACTGGTTCGGGCCGACGAAGACGCTGGACGTGCACGTGGCGGCGCTGCGGCGCAAGCTCGCGGGGGCGATCACGATCGAGGCGGTGCGCGGGGTCGGCTTCCGGCTGGAGACCGCCCAGGACGAGGGCGACGGCGCCTCATGATCCGCCGGCTCGTCCGCAGCTACGTCCTGCTCGTCGCGGTCGCCATCGCGCTGTTCACCGTGCCGGTGGCGTTCACGCTCACCAATCAGCTTCGCGACGACACCGAGTCCGCCGTCCTGCGCGAGGCCGACGCCATGGCCCTGCTGCTGGGCGACGGCCGGGCCGCCTCCTGCCAGGCCCTGGAGGAGATGGCCAAGGCGTACGACGACGAGATCCAGGTGACCACCACCGTCGGCTGCCCGGCGGACCTGCGGCGGCCGACGGCTGACGGGGCCCTGGCCGCGGCCCTGGAGGACGGCCGTTCCACGACCGACTGGGGCTCCTCCTTCATCTGGGGTCCCGAGCTGGTGATCACGGTGCCCGCCCGCGCGGCCGGCACGGACCAGGTCGTCGGCGCCGTACGCATCGTGTACTCCACCGGCGAGATGACCGACCGCCTCTGGCAGATCTGGGGCTTCCGGGCGGTCCTGGCCGTACTCGTCCTCGGGGTGGCCGCCCTGCTCGGCGTCGTGGCCGCCCGCCGCCTCACCCGGCCGCTGCGCCAGCTCAACGACATGGCCAGCAAGTTCAGCGACGGCGATCTGACCGCCCGCTCCCCCGTGACGGGCCCGCCCGAGACCCAGACCCTCGCGCGCACCCTCAATCAGGGCGCGGAACGCCTGGACACGCTGATCGCGGCCCAGCGCATCTTCGTCGCCGACGCCTCCCACCAGCTGCGCACCCCGCTCACGGCGCTGCGGCTGTCCCTGGACAACATCTCGGACGGGGTGGACGACGAATTCGTACGGGAGGACGTGGAGCAGGCGACGGCGGAGGTCGTGCGAATGAGCCGCCTGGTCAACGGACTGCTGGTGCTGGCCCGGGCCGAGGCCAAGGTGGCGGCGGCCGAGCCGCTCCCGCTGATGGACATCGTGCGGGAGCGGCTCGCCGTGTGGAGGCCGGCCGCCGACGAGCGCGGAGTCACCGTCGCGCTCGGGGGGAGTGCCGACGGCCGGCTGTCCGTGCTGGCCAGCCCCGGCGCTCTGGACCAGGTGCTGGACAACGTGCTGTCCAACGCCCTGGAGGTCTCACCGGACGGCGGGACGATCACCGTGCGGGTGGACCCCCGGGGCGACGTGGTGGGGGTGTCGGTCCTGGACGAAGGGCCCGGCATGTCGGACGCCGAGAAGTCCCGCGCCTTCGACCGCTTCTGGCGGGGCCAGGGCCTGACCGGGAGGACCGGCTCCGGCCTCGGTCTCGCCGTCGTCAGACAGCTGGTGGCGGACGACGGCGGGACCGTGGCGCTGACGGACGCTCCCCCCGTCTCGGCTTCGCCCGCCCGGGGGCACCCGCAGGGTGGCGGCCTGTGCGTGACGATCACGCTCCGGGCGTCCCACCGGGGCGGCGGCTGAGACTCACCCCTCGGGCATCTTCGAGGAGTGGTGGTTGACGATCAGCCAGGTGCCGTTCGGCTGCTTCTCGTAGGCGTAGGTGTAACGGGCCTTGACGGTGCTCTTCGCGCCCGTCTCGTGGTCGGTGAGCGCGAACTCGTACACACCGGCGTCGATGACGGTGTCGCGGTCGAGGACGTTGACCACGGACTCGACCTTGGTCCCGACCGGCTTGTTCCGCAGGAAGTGCTCGAAGTAGTCGACGATCCCGGCTCTGTCCGTGCGGACCTGGTTGGAGACGGTCGGCAGCAGGACCGCGTCCTTCGCGTACAGGTCGGCGACCTTCTGCGGGTCCCCGGTCCGCAGCGCGGCGTTCCAGCCGTCGAACAGCCCGAGCACCTGCGCCTTGGTGACCGTCCGGGAGTGCTTCGCGGACTCGCTCCCGGAGTCGGCTCCGGCGACCCCCACCCCGAGGGCGAAGGCACCGCCGGCGGCGACGGCGACCGCGGTGACGACTGCTATGCCTCGGCGGGCTGGGCGGCGGTTCATGGCATCTCCATTGCGTGTGAGGGGAGTTGGCTGTGAGGGGAGTTGACTTGCCTCCGCTTTCTCCGCGGTGGAAGTGACTCCAGACTCGCGTCTCACCGGTCAGGGGCCGTACAGCCCACATACAAGGGGCGTACAAGGAGCTGCCAAATCACGCTGCGTGAACATGGGGACGGGCGCTACCGTCTGGGCATGGAGATTCTGCGCTACGTGGCCTTCAGCACCGACCCCAAGGGCGGCAACCCCGCGGGGGTGGTGCTCGACGCCACCGGGGCCGACGACGCGGCGATGCTGGCGGTGGCGGCCGAAGTCGTCTACTCGGAGACGGCGTTCGTGACGGAGTCCGGCGACGGTCCCCTGGACGTGCGGTACTTCAGCCCGCTCGCCGAGGTCCCGTTCTGCGGCCACGCGACGATCGCGACGGCCGTCGCCCACGCGGAGCGGCACGGCACCGGCAGCCTGCCGCTGCGTACGAAGGCGGGCCCGGTCACCGTCACCACGGACCGGGCGGCGGACGGCACCCTCGTGGCGACCCTGGTGAGCGTCGCGCCGCGTACGGCGCCGATGGACGAGGCCACCCTGGCCGAACTGCTGGCGATCCTGGGCTGGCCCGCCGGGGACCTGGACCCGGAGCTGCCGCCCCGCGTGGCGTTCGGCGGGGCCTGGCACCCGGTCATCGCCGCCGCGACCCGGGACCGGCTGGCCGGCCTGGACTACGACATGGCCGCGCTCGCCGCCCTCATGGCCCGCGAGGACTGGACCACGATCGACCTGCTCTGGCGCGAGTCGCCCACGGTGTTCCACGCCCGCAACCCGTTCCCGCCCGGCGGCGTGGTCGAGGATCCGGCGACGGGCGCGGCGGCAGCCGCGTTCGGCGGCTACCTCAGGGAACTCGGACTCGTCACGCCGCCGGCGACCTTGACGATCCATCAGGGCGCGGACATGGGACGGCCGAGCACGATCACGGTGTCCGTGCCGGCGGGGGCGGACACCGGAATCGGCGTCACCGGTACGGCCGTTCCGATCTGACGGGCTACTTCGCCGGGCGCAGGCCCAGCGGGCCCGCGATCTCCTCGGCCATCACGCGGCCCGCCTCGATCTCCAGGGTGTCGTCGCCCATGCCCTGGTCCGTGTCCAGGCCGTCGAGTTCGGCGAGGGGCTGGTTGAGGCGGACGTGTGCGAGGACCGACTGCAGGGCCCGCAGGCTCGCCGAGGCGGTGGAACCCCAGTTGGAGAAGTAGGAGAACTGCCACCACCACAGCGCCTCGGAGGTGCGCCCCGCCCGGTAGTGGGCCATGCCGTGGCGCAGGTCCGTGATGACGTCCGTGAGGTCGTCGGAGATGCGGGCCGGGACCGGGGCCTTGCGGGGCTCGTAGGGGTCGAAGACCTCGGAGTAGACGTCGATGGGGTCCAGCAGGCGGGCCAGGTTCTCGCGGAGTTCGTCGACGTCCGCCTCGGGACCCGAGTCGGGCTCGTAGCGCTCGTCCGGGACGATGTCCTCGTGCGCACCGAGCCGGCCGCCGGCCAGGAGGAGCTGGGAGACCTCCAGGAGGAGGAACGGCACGGCCGATTCCGGCTCGTCGCCCTTGGCGACCTCGATGACGGCGACCAGGAAACTCTCGATCTGGTCCGCGATCTGGACCGCGAAGTCGTCCGGGTTCTGGTTCGTCGCGTGCAGCGTGGCGTCAGACATCTAGGAGTCGTCTCCCCTCGAAGGCGCGGCCGAGGGTGACCTCGTCCGCGTATTCCAGGTCGCCGCCCACCGGGAGGCCGCTGGCCAGGCGGGTGACCTTCAGGCCCATGGGCTTGATCATGCGGGCGAGGTACGTCGCTGTCGCCTCGCCCTCGAGATTCGGGTCCGTGGCGAGGATGAGCTCGGTGACGGTGCCGTCGGCGAGACGGGCCAGCAGCTCCCTGATGCGCAGGTCGTCCGGGCCCACCCCGTCGATCGGGCTGATCGCACCGCCCAGCACGTGGTACCGGCCCCGGAACTCACGCGTGCGCTCGATCGCCACGACGTCCTTCGGCTCCTCGACCACGCAGATGACGGCGGGGTCGCGGCGGGTGTCGCGGCAGATGTTGCACAGCTCCTCCTGTGCGACGTTGCCGCAGGTCGCGCAGAAGCGGACCTTCGCCTTGACCTCCATCAGCGCCTGCGCGAGGCGCCGTACGTCCGTCGGCTCCGCCTGGAGGATGTGGAAGGCGATCCGCTGGGCGCTCTTCGGACCGACGCCGGGCAGCCGTCCCAGCTCGTCGATCAGGTCCTGGACCACGCCTTCGTACAACGGACTGCCTTCCTGGGTCTTCGAGGTCGCTCGCGCCGTACGGCCTTCCCGTACGTACCGTAGTTGTCTGCCGCCTGTCCGAGGAAGGCGGCAGACGGATCAGAACGGCAGGCCGGGGATGCCGCCGCCTTCCAGACCCTGCGCGAGCGGGCCCAGCTTCTGCTGCTGGAGCGCCTGCGCGTTCTCGTTGGCCGCCTGGACGGCCGCCACGACGAGGTCCGCGAGGGTCTCGGTGTCCTCGGGGTCCACCGCCTTCGGGTCGATCTTCAGGGCGCGCAGCTCGCCGGCGCCGGTGACGGTGGCGGTCACCAGGCCGCCGCCCGCCTGGCCGTCGACCTCCGTCTGCGCCAGTTCCTCCTGCGCCCGCGCCAGGTCCTGTTGCATCTTCTGGGCCTGCTGGAGCAGCTGCTGCATATTGGGCTGGCCACCACCGGGGATCACGATCAGCTCCTTGCTCGGTACGGGTTTTCCCGTTCGGCACGAGCCTACGTGGTCGGACCCGCCGTCGCCCCAGCACTCTTTCGGGTGAGTCCCCCTCGCGCCCCATAACCGATCAAGGAATACTTCCGGGCGGAAAAGAGGTGAAAGCTACATCTTCGCCACCCGTTGGGGGGTAGGAAGGGTCGGGCGCGTTGCGGATGCGGAGTGGATCCGTCGCGCGGCGTGATCGGTGAGTGAACCGTGCGTGGTCATTCGTGGTCAGTGAGGAGTGCCGGGTGGGTCAGCCGGAGATGCAGCCCGAGGGGCCGCCTCAGGACGGGCGGGGCGAGGGGGCGGCGGCCCGGCTTTGGCCGGGCGACCTGACCGGGCGGGCCTTTCCGCTCGGGGACTGGGGCGAGCCGGCGGTCCGGCTGGACGAGCTGTACCGGTGGGTGGAGCGCGGGGCGCTGCGGACGGCGGCCTGGTATCTCGCGGACCGAGTGTGGAAGCGGCGGTGCGCGCGGGTGCTGCGCTGCGGGGCCGCGGCGGGGGCGGTGACCGGGGTCGCGCTGCCCCTGCTGGATCTGACCGGGGTCGCGGGCGGCATCGCGCCCTGGGGGTGTCTGGCGCTGCTGCTGGCGGTGGCGTGTGTGGCCGCCGACCGGTACTTCGGGGTGACGTCGGGGTGGATGCGGGACGTTGCCACCGCGCAGGCCGTGCAGCGGCGGCTGCAGGCCCTGCAGTTCGACTGGGCTGCGGAGAGTGTGCGGGAGGTGCTGGGACCGGCGGAGGGGACGGCCGGCGAGGCGGCCGAGCGGTGCCTCGGGGTGCTGCGGAGGTTCTCCGAGGACGTGACCGAGCTGGTGCGGGTGGAGACGGCGGACTGGATGGGGGAGTTCCGGGTGGGGGGTGCCGCGCCCGTGGGGGTGCAGGCGGCGGTGTTCCACGGTGCGGCGCGGGGGACCGAGGTGGGGGTGAACGGGCGGTTCGCGGTGCCTCCGGCGGGCGGCGCGCGGCCGAACATGCCCCGCCAACGGCCACCCGAGCCCAGGTGACCGCGGGGTGCGGCTGAGGGGGCGGGCGGGTCCGCGTACCCGGCGGGCGGTGTCCCACCGCGCCCACCCCGTACGGCCGTACGCGCGGGCGCCCGGACTTCGTCGACCGGAATGCGCCGTACGTTCAACAGCCGCACGGGAAGCGGAAGTTGTCACTGCTTCGTGTACGTCAGCCGTTCCCCGCTGCTCGTGTTGACGCGCTGGAGCGTGCCGTCCGGCAGGAGGGTGACCTCGGTGGCCGCGCCCGGGGTGCAGGCGGTGCGCGGCTGGCCGACCTTCACGGTGGACGGGCCGATCCTCAGCGGGCCGCCGGCCCCGGGGGCCGTGGTCAGCCGTCCCTCGAACACGCAGTGGTAGGTGCCGCCGCCCCTGGTCGGGCCGTCCGCCACGAGGGACAGGACCGTGTCGCCCGGCTCGCCCTGCTGGAGGGTCAGCGAGCGGCTGTGCTGTCCGTCGGCGTTGTCGATGGTCGTGGTCCAGGTGCCGAGGTACCCCGTCGGGATCGTGCCGCCCGCCAGTGAGGGGGAGGTGCCGGGCTGCGAGGTCGTCGGGGACGGGCCGGGCGTGGTCGGGGGCGCGCCGGTGCGCTGCGTGGGGGTGGGGTCGGCGCCGCCGGCCCGGTGGTCGCGGTCGCCGTCCTGCATCAGCGCGTACACCGACCCGCCCGCGGCCAGCGCGACGACCAGGGCGATGACGACGAGCAGCGCGGTGGACCGGCCGTTTCTCCGCGGCGGCTCGTGCGGGGGGCCGTACGGCGGGGTCGTGCCGTAGGGCGGGGTGGAGCCGAGGGCGCCGTAGGCGGGGTGGGCCGGGGCGCCGGGCTGGGGGTGCTGCTGGGGATAGCCGTACGCCGGGTACGGATGCGGGGGCGGGGGCGGGGTCGTCTGCGGGTGGGGCGCGTTGGCGGGGCCGGGGGGCTGCTGGGGCGCCGGGGCGGCGCCCTGGCCCGCGACCATGGTGGGCAGATGGTTCAGCGGCGGCCCCTCGCCCGGCCGGCCCGGCGAAGGCGGCCCGGGGTTCGGGATGGGGTTCGGGGCGGGCGCCGTCGCGGCGGCCGGGGACAGCGCGGGGCCCGGCGCCGATTCGTCGGCGGCGGGGGCGTGTTCGGGGGTCGCGCCGGGGCCGCCCGCGGGGACCGGCGGCGGAACGGGGCCCGGGCCGGAGCGAGCGACGGGGCCGGAGTCCGGCTGGGTGACGCGACCGTGGCCCGGCTGAGCCACGGAGCCGGAGCCCGGCTCGGCCGGGAAGCCGGAGCCCGGCTGGTCCGCGGGCCCGGCCCCAGGAGCCCCGGCGGAACCGGCCCGCTCCCCCACGGCAGCGGCACCCGCACCCGCACCCGCACCCGCACCCGCACCCGCACCCGCACCCGCACCCGCAGACATACCGGGCCGCACCCCCGCCCCGGCCCCCGCACCCGGCGCGGCGGATGAGCCGCCCCCCTCCTGCTCCCCCGCCGGATCCTCCGCGTCCAGCAACCGCACGGCGTGCCGCCCCAGTTGCGCCACCAGCGCACTCGGCAGCCACGGGTCGAGGGCGCGGCCGTCCGAGACGGTGTCGTCCGCACCCGTGCGCTGCAGGACGCGGTCGAGGGAGGGCCGGGCGGCGGGGTCCTTGCGCAGGCAGTCGCGGACCAGGTCGGCGATGCCCTCGGGGACGCCCTTCAGGTCCGGTTCCTCCTGGGCGATGCGGAACATCAGGGCGTGCACCCCGCTGCCCGCGGTGCCGAAGGGCAGGGCGCCGGTGGCGGCGTAGGCGAGGACCGAGCCGAGGCAGAAGACGTCGCACGCCGGGGTGATGCGGTCGCCCCGCACCTGCTCGGGCGCCATGAAACCGGGCGATCCGACGAGCGCGCCGGTGCGGGTCAGCCCGCCGTCCGTCACGGTCTCCAGGGCGCGTGCGATGCCGAAGTCGATGACGCGCGGGCCGTCGATGGTGACCAGCACGTTGGACGGCTTGAGGTCGCGGTGGACGATGCCGGCCGCGTGGATGTCCTGCAGCGCGTGGGCGAGCCCGGCCGCGAGGATCCGGACCGTCCGCTCGGGCAGGGCGCCGTGGTCGTGCCCGACGACCTGCTGCAGGCTCGGCCCGGCGACGTACCCGGTGGCGACCCACGGCACTGCGGCCTCGGTGTCCGCGTCCAGCACCGGCGCCGTCCAGTACCCGCCGACCCGCCGCGCGGCCCGCACCTCCTGCCGGAACCGCTCGCGGAACTCCTCCTGCGCGGCGAGCTCCTCGCGCACGAGTTTCACGGCGACCGT
The DNA here is from genome assembly GCF_055578235.1 of Streptomyces sp. NPDC033136. Taxonomy (NCBI): domain Bacteria; kingdom Bacillati; phylum Actinomycetota; class Actinomycetes; order Kitasatosporales; family Streptomycetaceae; genus Streptomyces; species Streptomyces sp. NPDC033136. Next base: position 635,026 of record NZ_JBVIPD010000001.1, on the reverse strand, counting down.
ACGGCCCCGCTCCGAGCGGGCCAGATAGACATGCCCCATGCCACCCGCACCGAGCCGCGCCAGCAGCCGGTACGCACCAATCCGCTGTGGATCCCCGGGCCCCAGCTTCTCCATCGCTCCGCCGCCTTCCCCCCACACGTGAGCAACGGATCGAGAATAGTGCGGGGCCGGGACGGGGTGGCCGGGCCGCTGCCTACGGTTCCGTAACAGGCGGAGGCTCAGTGACGGGCGGCCCCACCTTGTCGAGCACCTCCGACAGCCGTTCCAGCACTCGCACCGTCTCCGCCAGCTCCGTCTCCCCGAACACCTCGGCCAGCCGGTCGGCGAAGGCCGCGTGCCCCGGGTCGATCCGGGCGATCGCCGCCCGCCCCTCCCCGGTCGGCGCGAGAAGCTTGGCGCGCCGGTGCGCCGGGTTCGGCCGGTACTCCGCGAGTCCCCGCTCCACCAGCAGGTCGGCGATGCGCTGCACGCTCTGCCGGGTGATGCCCATGGCGCGGGCGATGCCGGAGACGGGCAGTGGTTCGCCGAGGACCGCGCCGAGCACCTGCCACCAGGCGGCCGTCAGCCCGGCGGGCCGGGCCAGTTCCTCCGCCACGCCGAGGAACTGGCCGTTGAGCCGGAACACCCCGAGGGCGCTGCGGCTGAGCAGGTCCTGACGCTCCCGGCTCACAGCGCGCCGGCCTTCTCCAACACCGCGTACGCCGCCGCGTCGGAGTCGTGGAACAGCCGGTACCAGGCGTCCAGCACCTCGCCCTCGTAGACCCCGAGCAGCCGGAGGACCTCGCGGGCGAAGGCGACCGGCTCGGTGGGGCCGGCCGTGATCAGGAGGCCGTCGGTGACCGCGTCGGTCTCGACGTAGCGTCCGGCGCCCGCGTAGCCGGTCGCGGCCAGGTAGAAGGAGACCGCGCTGGTGTGGTCGCGGTCGTCGAGCAGGCCCTCGCGGGCGAGTCCGGCGGTGGCTCCGCAGATCGCGGCGACCGGCACGCCCGCGTCGAGGAAGGCCCTGGCTTTGCGGGCGAAGGGCGCCAGGTCGTCCGACGTGTCCCAGAGGCCGGCGCCCGGGAGGATCAGCAGCGCGCTGTCCTCGGGCCGTACGTCGTCCAGGGCCAGGTCGGGCTGGACGCGCAGTCCGCCGGCGCTCGTGACCGGGGCCGTGGACGGGCCGACGGTCCGGATCCGCCGGCCAGCGCGGGCGAGCTGGGCCGTGGCGTGGCCGGGCTCCCAGTCGGCGAGCGTGTCGTAGACGGCGAGATGGACGGGCTTGTGGCCTGCGGTGGCGTTCATGGCTCCTCCTCGGACCCGGTGCCTCATGACAGCATCCTGACATCTAGACAGCACGCTGTCAATCACCTCCATCCCGTCTGGACAACCTGTCGCGGAATGCCGCCGACGGCAGACAGGCCGCCGATGTCACCGCCCTCTCCCCCGCCCCTACGCTCGCCCGCATGACCCCTCAGCCGAACCCCGAGGCCGGTGCCGCCGTGAAGGCCGCCGACCGTGACCATGTGTTCCACTCCTGGTCCGCTCAGGAGCTCATCGACCCGCTCGCCGTCGCCGGTGCCGAGGGGTCGTACTTCTGGGACTACGACGGCCGCCGCTACCTGGACTTCTCCAGCGGCCTCGTCCACACGAACGTCGGCTACCAGCACCCGAAGGTCGTCGCCGCGATCCAGGAGCAGGCGGCGCGGATGACGACCTTCGCCCCCGCCTTCGCGGTCGAGGCGCGGTCGGAGGCGGCCCGGCTCATCGCCCAGCGGACCCCGGGCGACCTGGACCGGATCTTCTTCACCAACGGCGGCGCCGACGCCGTCGAGCACGCGATCCGGATGGCCCGGCTGCACACCGGCCGCCCGAAGGTGCTCTCGGCGTACCGCTCGTACCACGGCGGTACGCAGCAGGCCGTGAACCTCACCGGCGACCCGCGCCGCTGGGCCTCCGACACCGGCACGGCCGGGGTCGTGCGTTTCTGGGCGCCCCACCTCTACCGCTCCCGCTTCTACGCGGAGACCGAGGAGCAGGAGTGCGCGCGGGCGCTGGAGCACCTGGAGACGACGATCGCCTTCGAGGGCCCCTCGACCGTCGCGGCGATCATCCTGGAGACGATCCCGGGCACGGCCGGGATCATGGTCCCGCCGCCCGGCTATCTCGCGGGCGTGCGGGAGCTGTGCGACACGCACGGGATCGTCTTCGTCCTGGACGAGGTCATGGCCGGGTTCGGGCGGACCGGTGAGTGGTTCGCGGCGGACCTGTTCGATGTCACACCGGACCTGCTGACCTTCGCCAAGGGCGTGAACAGCGGATACGTGCCGCTGGGCGGCGTGGCGATCTCCGGCGCGATCGCGGACACGTTCGGGAAGCGGCCGTACCCCGGCGGACTGACGTACTCCGGGCACCCGCTGGCCTGTGCCGCCGCCGTCGCGACGATCAACGCCATGGCGGAGGAGGGCGTCGTGGAGAACGCGGCCCGGCTGGGCGCGTCCGCCGTCGGGCCGCAGCTGCGGGCGCTCGCCGAGCGGCACCCAAGCGTCGGAGAGGTGCGCGGGGTCGGCATGTTCTGGGCGCTGGAGCTGGTGCGGAACCGGCAGACGCGGGAACCGCTGGTGCCCTACAACGCGACCGGGCAGGCGAACGCGCCCATGGCAGCCTTCGCCGCCGCCGCGAAGGACGGCGGGCTGTGGCCGTTCGTGAACATGAACCGCACGCACGTGGTGCCGCCCTGCACCATCACCGAGGCGGAGCTCAAGGAAGGGCTCGCGGTGCTGGACGCGGCACTCTCGGTGGCGGACGAGTACACGACGTGAACCTCTGTAAACCCGTCAGTAACCGACACCCTCGGGTGTCATTCGAACGCGTAAGGTGGCGTGCTCGTAGACATAGACGCGCACGCCACCCGAAAGCGACGAGGGAGACGCCCTGACCATGCCCGGCAGCACCGGCAACGGCGCCGTGACGCGCAGCACCCTGCGGCAGCAGATCGCCGAAGCGCTCCGTGACGAGGTGCTGGGCGGGCGTCTGCAGCCGGGGCAGGAGTTCACGGTCAAGGAGATCGCCGAGCAGTACGGGGTGTCCGCGACGCCGGTGCGGGAGGCGCTGGTCGACCTCTCCGCGCAGGGGCTCCTCGACGCCGACCAGCACCGCGGCTTCCGGGTCCACGAGTACTCGGTCGAGGACTTCCGCGGCATGATCGAGGCGCGCGGCCTGGTCATCGAGGGGATGTTCCTCGCGCTGACCGAGGGGCGTCCCAACGCCGTGCGGCCCGACGATCCCCGGGCCGCCGTCGTCGTGGCCGGGGTCCGCCGGCGCGGCGAGGAGGCGCAGCGGGCCGCCGCCGCCGGTGATCTCACCGTCCTCATCGGCTACGACCTGCGCTTCTGGCGCGAGCTCGGCGCCTGCTTCGGCAACCCCTACCTCGCCGACTTCCTGCACCGGCTACGCGTGCAGACCTGGGTGTGCGCGGTGCAGCATCTGCGCCGGCTCACCGACCTGCGCGGCGAGCTGTGGGCCGGTCACACCGAGCTGGTCGAGGCGCTGATCGCCGGCGACAACGACACCGCGCGGGCGATCATCGCCCACTACAACACGCACTCGCTGGCAATGATCGAGCGGCTCGCGTCCGGATGACCCGCGTCGCATCGGTCCGTATGGGTATGGGACATGCACGGCAGGAGCCGCGACCGTGCCGCACCGCTACCCTTCTTGACCACCGTGCTACCCGACCACCGCGCTGAGCGAGGAGCCTTCTTTGGCCTGTGACCTGTGGCTGGTACCGCTTGTCGACGTGTTGTGCCACACGCCGGACAACCCGTTCGCCGAGGAACTCGCGCAATACAACAGGGTGCTCGCCGAGGCCGGGCTGCCCCCGGTGCCGGTGTACCAGTACATGCCGGGCCTGTCCGGCGACGTCGCCCCGGTCGCGGGCTTCGACTACGACGCGCTGCACTTCCTGCGCCGTGTCTACCTGCTCCAGGTGCGCGGCCTGCCGGTGACGCCCGTGGACGAACTCGGCGGCGACTACGAGCAGTTGCTGGAGATGTTCGAGTCCACGGCCCAGCAGTCGCACCTGGTCTGGCACTACGACCACGCGGGCGCGTACGTCCCGGTCGACTTCCCGAGCCCGCTCGCCGACGACGCCCTCCTCGCGGGCGGCGGACCGCTCGGGTCCTCGCACGCCCTGCTGCGCGAGTTGGAGCTGGTCGCGCCCGCCCTGGGCATCGACCCGGCCAACCCGCCGACGGCCCCCCAGCCGCCGCTCGCCCCGACCGAGTTGGAGGAACCCGCGGTCCCCGCCCCGTACGACCCCAGCCCGTTCGCCCGTGAACGGCACGTCTGGCTCGGCCTGCACGCGGCCGTGACCCGCAGCCTCGCCCAGGGGTCGATGATCGTCTTCAGCTGATCCGGCGGCTCAGCGTCCCAGCTGGGAGAGGCCCTTCTGCACGTCCTCGGCGTTCATCACCGGCGTGTAGGTGATCTCCGCGCCCAGTTGGAGGAAGAAGGGCTCGCTGATCACCGGCATCTGCCAGCTGTCCTGCATGTCGAAGACTATGTAGGCGGTGCGCTTGCCGTGGTCGGAGGTGAAGTAGGCCGCCTCGGGCTTGATCTGTTCCATCGACTCCTGGAGCAGCTTCCCCAAGGTGCCGTTGCGGATGGCCTCGTTGGCCTTCTCCGTGTCCATGGAGGCCTTGAGCAGTACGCGCATCGCACTCACCTTCTTCTGGTCGACGCACACGGAGGTATGACTTTCAGCCTAAGCCCGATCATCGGCGCCCGCGCGGGAGGCATCCGCGAGCTGCCTCCTACGCAACGGTCGGCGCGGCCAAGGGCGGCCCCCGGGGGGACAGCGGCGCGTAGCGAACGGGAAACGGTGACACGGCACCGCCTGCCACGTTGGACAGCAGTCCGCGTCCGGGCGTGGACGGCAGCACCTGGGCGCCTAGGCGCGCAGGTCACGGATGGCCTGGCCGAGCGGGTCGCGTACGTCCGGTGACTTGCACCCCACCAAGTGCGTCGGAACAATCACAGCGGCCGTTGCCGGCGGCGCAATTCCCGTGGCGAACCTGCTCAAGCTCAGGGCGTTGTCAAGAAGGTAGGCAGGGTCGGTCAAGGAGGCTGCCTACCTGCTGATACGCGCACAACTCGGAACGCACTGACGATTCTGACGAGCGGTGTCCACCGCGGCTCTCGCCACCTCCGGCGGCCGGCTCGCGAAGGCGGGCCGACCGCCGGAGGCGTTGTGCCGGGGTGGGATCAGAGGAACGAGTTGATCTCGATCGTCTCGTCCCGGCCCGGGCCCACGCCGATCGCGGAGATCGGGGCGCCGGACATCTCCTCCAGCGCCTTGACGTACGCCTGGGCGTTCTTCGGCAGGTCGGAGAAGGACTTGGCCTTGCTGATGTCCTCGCTCCAGCCGGGCAGCATCTCGTAGACCGGCTTGGCGTGGTGGAAGTCGGTCTGGGAGTAGGGGAGCTCCTCGACGCGCTTGCCGTCGATCTCGTACGCCACACAGACCGGGATCTGCTCCCAGCCGGTGAGGACGTCGAGCTTGGTGAGGAAGAAGTCGGTCAGGCCGTTCACGCGGGTCGCGTAGCGGGCGATGACCGCGTCGAACCAGCCGCAGCGGCGGTCACGGCCGGTGGTGACGCCGCGCTCGCCGCCGATGCGGCGCAGGGCCTCGCCGTCCTCGTCGAAAAGCTCGGTCGGGAAGGGACCGGCCCCGACGCGGGTGGTGTAGGCCTTGAGGATGCCGATGACCCGGCTGATCTTCGTCGGGCCCACGCCCGCGCCCGTGCAGGCGCCGCCCGCGGTCGGGTTGGACGAGGTGACGAAGGGGTACGTGCCGTGGTCGATGTCCAGCAGCGTGCCCTGGCCGCCCTCGAACAGGACGACCTTGTCCTCCTCCAGCGCCTGGTTGAGGACCAGGACGGTGTCGGCGACGTACGGGGCGAGCTTGTCGGCGTAGGCCAGCAGCTCCTCGACCACCTGGTCCACGGCGATCGCGCGCCGGTTGTAGAGCTTGGTGAGGATCTGGTTCTTGGCGTCGAGGGCCGCCTCGACCTTCTGCGTGAGGATCGACTCGTCGTAGAGGTCCTGCACGCGGATGCCGACGCGGTTGATCTTGTCGGCGTAGGTCGGGCCGATACCGCGCCCGGTGGTGCCGATCTTCCGCTTGCCGAGGAAGCGCTCCGTCACCTTGTCGACCGTCACGTTGTACGGCGTGATGATGTGCGCGTTTCCGCTGAGGAGGAGCTTGGAGGTGTCGACACCACGCTCGTTCAGACCGCTCAGCTCGGAGAGCAGGACCGACGGGTCGACGACGACACCGTTTCCGATGACCGGCGTACAACCGGGAGACAGGATTCCGGAAGGGAGGAGGTGCAGGGCATACTTCTGGTCGCCCACGACCACCGTGTGGCCGGCGTTGTTGCCGCCCTGGTAGCGCACCACATAATCCACCGAACCACCGAGCAGGTCGGTGGCCTTTCCCTTGCCTTCGTCACCCCACTGAGCACCGAGCAGCACAAGTGCGGGCACGCGCGTACACCCCTTCCGGGCGGGGCATGTCCATGGTCGAGGGCGCACGCGGAGGGTATGCAGCCGCGTGCACCGCGACCGCCGTTGGCCGCCAACCGTCGGACCGGATGCCCCGGAATAGACGAAGCCCCTGGCGCAATAGCGCAAGGGGCTCTTGCACAAAGATGCTACCCGAGGAAGCGAGGCATGGCCGAGGTGGCGACTTCCACGACGTCCGAGCAGCTGCTGGTGGTGGTCGACCCGGTCGCCCGTAGGTCGGACGGCGAGTCCGTACGGATCGCGAAAGACGTGCTCGGAGCGGGTGCCGGGATGAAGCTGTGCCTGCCGGACGGGCCGGAGGAGTTCGCGCGGGCGCTGGCCCGGCGCGGCTCGCGGCGGCCGGTGGTGGTGGGCGACGACCGGGCGCTGCTGCGGGCGGTGTCGTACCTGCACCGGCAGCGGGAGCTGGCGGCCTGCGGGCTGTCGCTGGTGCCGGTCGGGGGCTCGCTGTCGCTCGCCCGGTCGCTCGGGGTGCCGACGGGGACGGTGGCGGCGGCGCGGACGGTGCTCGACGGGGTCGAGCGGCGGATGGACCTGCTGGTCGACGACAGCGACGGGGTGGTGCTGGGCGCGCTGCGGATACCGCCGCTGTCGCCCTTCCCCGCCGGGGAGGACCGGGAGAGCGCGCAGGAGCCGGAGGACACGCCGGGCCGCCCGTGGCTGCGGACCTGCCAGTTCCTGGTCAGGAACCTGGTGCCGGCCGCCCGCCCGTCCCGGCTCGCCTCGGCGCCGGAGTCCGGGCCGTCGCGGCTGCGGGTCGAGGTGGACGGGGAGACACTCGTCGATCTGGACCAGCCGGTGGAGGCGGTGGCGGTGGCGCCGGCCGCGGCGGGCGTCGCGTCGGTGGAGGTCAGACCCGTGTCGGTGGGCGCGGAGGCCTCTCCGCTGCTCGCGGAGGGACGGACGGTGACGGTGTCCGGGGCGCACTTCCGCTACCGGGCGGACACGCTGGTGTCGGGGCCGGTGCGGACCCGGACGTGGGTGGTGCGGGAAGGGGCGTGGGGGCTGACCGTGCCGGCGGGGCCGTGAGGGATGCGGGGAAGGGTCGTGGAGGCTGACCGCCGTGCCGGCGGGGCCGTGAGAGGCGCGGGAAGTGGCGAGGAAGCTGACCGTGCCGACGGGGCCGTGAGCCATCGCCTGCTCGTCATTCCCGCCTGCTCGTCATTCCCGCCCGCTCGTCATTCCCGCCCGCTCGTCATTCCGCCCGAACGTCTTCTCCCGGTGCACGCGCCAGCGTTCCATCAGCTCCGCGAGTTCGCTCTCCATGAACTCGAAGAAGGCGAGCGTCTCGGACATGCGGCGGCCGGCCGGGGTGTCGGCGCCGAGGCTGGTGACCCCGTCGCGCAGGGCCACCTCCCACCGCTTGAGGACGGCGTCACGGTTGGCCAGCGCCTCGTACCACTGGTCCCCGTGCACCCGGTAGCGCTCGCGGCGCGAGCCGGGCTCCCGTTCGCGCGAGACCATGTGCGTCTGGGACAGGTAGCGCACCGCGCCGGACACCGCGGCGGGGCTGATGCGCAGTTGCTCTCCCAGTTCGGCGGAGGTCATCGAGCCCGCGTCGGAGGAGAGGAGCGCGGCGAAGACCCGGGCCGGCATCCGCTGCATTCCGGCCTCGACGAGCTGCGCCGCGAAGGACTCGACGAACCTCGACACGGCCTCCTCGTTCCGGTCCCTCCCGGCTGATTCCGTCATGCGCCCATCCTATCGATGATTTACACCCTTCCTTAACTTCACAAATTTCTGAAGTAAGCGTACGTTCTGGAGCATGACGAAGGCCATCACCGTCTCCGGACTGCACAAGTCCTTCGGGCGGACCCACGCGCTGGACGGGCTCGACCTGGAGGTCGCCTCCGGCGAGGTCCACGGCTTCCTCGGCCCCAACGGCTCGGGCAAGTCCACCACCATCCGGGTCCTGCTCGGCCTGTTGCGCGCCGACGCGGGCGCCGCACAGGTCCTCGGCCGCGACCCGTGGTCGGACGCCGTGGAGGCGCACCGCCGAATCGCCTACGTCCCCGGGGACGTGACGCTGTGGCGCAACCTCTCCGGCGGCGAGGTCATCGACCTGTACGGCAGGCTGCGCGGGGGGCTCGACCCGCGGCGCCGCGCGGAACTGGTCGAGCGGTTCGAACTCGACCCCACCAAGAAGGGCCGCACCTACTCCAAGGGCAACCGGCAGAAGGTCGCCCTGGTCGCCGCGTTCGCCTCGGACGTCGACCTGCTGATCCTGGACGAGCCGACCTCGGGCCTGGACCCGCTGATGGAGGAGGTCTTCCAGCGCTGTGTGGCTCAGGAGCGCGACCGGGGCCGCACGATCCTGCTCTCCTCCCACATCCTGAGCGAGGTCGAGGAGCTGTGCGACCGGGTGAGCATCATCCGCAAGGGCCGCACGGTCGAGACCGGTTCGCTCGCCGACCTGCGCCACCTGACCCGCACCAGTGTCGTCGCCGAACTCGCGGGCCCGCCCAACGGGCTGGCGGACCTGCCCGGCGTCCACGACCTCGACATGCAGGGGCACCGGGTCCGGCTCCAGGTCGACACCGACGGGCTGGACGCCGTCCTGCGGTCCCTGAGCGAGTCGGGCGTACGGTCGCTGACGTCGACGCCGCCGACACTGGAGGAACTGTTCCTGCGCCACTACCAGGACGAGGCGGCCACCCGATGACGGCCCTCGCGGTGCGTCCCGGCAGCGCGCGCCAACTGGCCGGCACAGGGACGCTGCTGCGCTTCACCCTGCGCCGCGACCGGCTGGTGATCCCCGTGTGGATCGCGGTGAACGCCCTGATGGTCCTCTCCATGCCGAACACCCTGGAGGGCCTCTACGGCACTCCCGCCGAACGCGCCGACCTGATCCGGCAGGTGGAGACCAACGCCTCGCTGCGCGCGATGGTCGGCCCGGTCTTCGGCGACTCGCTGGGCGCGCTGACGGCCTGGCGGGCCGGCGTCTACGCCGGTGCCCTGGCGGCCGTGATGAGCCTGCTGGTCGTCGTACGGCACACCCGGGACGAGGAGGAGAGCGGTCGTCAGGAGCTGGTGGCGTCCGGCATGGTGGGCCGCCGGGCCTCCCTCACGGCGGCACTGCTGGCGGCAGCGGTCGCGAACGGGGTACTGGCGCTGCTGCTGACGGCCGGTCTGGCCGGACAGGGCACGACCGGAGCACTGGCTCTCGGACTCGGCATCGCCGGAGTCGGCATGGTCTTCGCCACGATGGCGGCGATCGTCGCGCAGTTGACGGAGAGCGCGCGGCTGGCCCGCGGCCTGACGGCGGCGGTGCTGGGCGCCGCGTTCGTGCTGCGCGCGGCGGGCGACTCGGCGACTGGCGACGGTTCATCGGTGCTGACGTGGGTGTCGCCGCTGGGCTGGCTGGAGAACCTGCGGCCGTATGCGGACGAACGCTGGTGGGTGCTGGCGCTGCTCGCCGGGGCGGTCCTCCTCCAGGGCGCAGCGGGGTACGGGCTGACCGGCCGCCGGGACCTGGGCATGAGCTTCCTGCCCACCCGGCCGGGCCCGGCGACCGGGCGCCTTGGCAGCGCGGGCGCGCTGGCCTGGCGGTTGCAGCGGGGCAGCGTGCTGGGCTGGAGCATCGGCTATCTCCTCGCCGGGGTCGTCTACGGCGGCATGGCCGAGGGCGCGGCCGGCCTGGTCGGCGACAACGAGAACGCCCGGCGGATCATCGAGCGCATGGGCGGCCAGGCCGGCCTCACGGACGCGTTCCTGGCGTCGATGGCCGGGATGCTGGGCCTGGTCGCGGCGCTGTACATCGTGGCGTCGGTGCTCCGCCTGCACGGCGAGGAGAACTCCGGCCGGGCGGAACCGGTCCTGGCGAACGCGGTGAGCCGCCTGCGCTGGGCCGCCGGGCACCTGGTGATCGCCTTCGGCGGTTCGGCGCTCCTCATGCTCCTGGCCGGCCTCGGCCTGGCCGCCGGTTACGGCAAGGAGACCGGCCCGATCCTGGGAGCGTGCCTGGTGCAGTTGCCGGCGGTGTGGGTGATCGGCGGGCTGGCGGTGCTGCTGCACGGCGTACTGCCCCGGGGAGCCGCGGCGGCCTGGGCCGTGGCAGGGGCGGTCCTGCTGATCGGCTGGGTCGGCCCCGCGCTGGATGTACCGCAGGCGGTGCTGGACCTCTCGCCGTTCGGGCATCTGCCGAAGCTGCCGGGAGGATCCATGGAGTGGGGGCCGGTCGTGGTGCTGACCGGGCTGGCGCCGGCCTTGGTGGCTGCGGGGCTGGCGGGGTTGCGGAGGCGGGACATGACGACGTGATCAGTCGATCCGCCCGCGTCGATCACCCCACCTCGACGGCCAGCCCCTCCAGCCCCCTGATCACGAAGTTCGGCTTGCGGGCCGGCTCGGTGGCCAGTCGCAGCGTCGGCGCCCTCTCCAGCAGCGCCCCCATCGACGCCGCCAGTTCGATGCGGGCCAGGGGTGCGCCGATGCAGTAGTGGATGCCGGCGCTGAAGGAGATGTGGGGGTTGTCGGTGCGGGTCAGGTCCAGGGCGGACGGGGTGTCGAACACCGCCGGGTCGTGGTTGGCGGAGCCGAAGAGCAGGGCGATCTCCGCGCCGCGGGGGATCGTCGTACCGGCGATCTCGATCTCGTCCAGGACCCAGCGCTCGAAGAGCTGGAGCGGGGTGTCGTAGCGCATCAGCTCCTCGACCGCTGAGGGGATGAGCGTGTGGTCCGCGCGCAGCAGCTCCAGCTGGGACGGGTTGCGGAACAGGGCGTACCAGCCGTTGACCGTGGAGTTCACCGTGGCCTCGTGGCCGGCGTTGAGGAGGAGGACGCAGGTGGAGATCATCTCCTGCTCGGTGAGGCGGTCGCCCTCGTCGTGCGCCTCGATGAGACCCGAGATGAGGTCCTCGCCCGGCTCCTTGCGGCGGGCCGCGATCAGCTCGCGCAGGTAGTCGGAGAACTCGACCGACGCCCGGACCGCCTTCGCCGCCGTCTCCTCGGACGGGTTCAGCTCGTACATCCCGCAGATGTCCGCCGACCAGGGGCGCAGCGGGGCCCGGTCGGACTCCGGGATGCCGAGCATCTCGGCGATCACCGCGACCGGGAGGGGCTCGGCGACGTCCTTCAGCAGGTCGCCGCCGCCCGCCTCGGCCAAGGCGGACGCGAGCTCGTCCGCCAGGCCCCGCACGTAGGGCTTCAGGCGCTCCACCGTGCGCGGGGTGAACGCCTTCGACACCAGGCGGCGGATCCGGGTGTGGTCCGGCGGCTCCAGGTCGAGCATCCCGTGGTCGTTGAGCGTGTGGAACGGCTCCTGCTCCGGCGGGGGCGCGGTACGGCCGAACTCCTCGTGCGTGAACCGGTGCTGGTACGTCCGGCCGAGGCGCCGGTCGCGCAGCAGCGCCGAGACGTCCGCGTGGTGCGGGACGAGCCACTGGTCCGTGGGCTCGAAGTAGTGCACGCGGCCCCGGGCACGCAGCTCGGCGTAGGCGGGGCAGGGGTCGGCGAGGAACGCCGGGTCCCACGGGTCGAACGCGAGGTCGGAAGCAGCTGCCATGGACGGACGCTAGCCCGTCGGACCGGGCTCTGACCAGGGGTGCTGCGCTTTGAGCGCCTCGATGAACAGAGTGCAGGATCCGGTGGGGACGGAGAGGGTGCCGTAGGAGTGACCTCTGGGGCTGGCGCCGCGTGGCCACAAGCGGCCATCGGGGCACGTATGTGTGGTGCGAGCCGACGGCCGCGTACGGGGCTGGTCGCGCGGAACGCCGTAGTCGCGTCGCCGTGCCGCCCTCCCGGCACGGGCGGTCCCTCACTGAGTGTGAGTTCGGTCAAGGTCGCGCCGTGGGTTCAGGGGTGGTCTGCTTGATGTATCGCGTAGGAGGGCGTGCCGATGCGCTTCACTCGGAACTCCGTCCTCGTCCCCACGCGGACGCCCGCGCCGACCGGAACCGGCGGAGGGTTGCTGCCGAAGAGGGATCTCGCAGCCGCCTGGTTCCTCGTCGTCCTGATCGCGGTGCCTGCGTGGGTGCTCACGATCGGCCAGGCCCGTGACATGGGGGTCGGGCCCGGCAGCATGGGGATGGCGCTCCCCCTGTTCCTGCTGCTGTGGGTGGCGATGATGGCGGCCATGATGCTGCCGTCGATGGCGCCGGTGGCCATCACGTGGGTGCGGGGGATCGGCCGTCGGTCCTCCGGCTGGACCCGGGCCGCTCGCACCGCCGAGTTCCTCGGCGGGTACCTGATGGTGTGGACCGCCTTCGGTGCGCTCGCCTATGCGGGCCTGGCCTTCACCGGCGATCTGGTGGCGGATCACCCGACCGCGGGGCGCTGGATCGGCTTCACCGTGTTCCTGCTGGCGGGTCTTTATCAGCTCGGCCCGCTGAAGTCCGTGTGCCTGCGGCACTGCCGCGATCCCATGAGCCACCTGATGCATTACGCCGGCTTCCGGGCACCCGCGCGCGACCTGCGGGTGGGTGCCCATCACGGCGCCTACTGCGTCGGCTGCTGCGCTGGGCTGATGGTGGTCCTGATCCCGCTCGGTGTGATGAACGTGGCGGCCATGGCCGGACTGGCCCTGGTGATCTTCGTGGAGAAGCTGTGGTCCTGGGGCCCGCTGCTCACCCGGGTCGTGGGCTTGGCGTTCCTCGTCCTGGCCGTGCTCGCACCGTTCCAGGACTGGCTGCTGCCGGGGCTGCAGGACTCGATGCCCCCGGTGGACGGCATGTGACCCACCTGGTCATCGTGAGTCCGACGGACACACAGAACGGCACCAGCCCCTGATGAGGAACAGCCGGTCAGGTGGGGCCGGTCCAGTCAAAGGGGAAGTGCTTGCTCGACTTTCCCGACCGGTCCCAGGTGAAGCCGAAGGCGTCGGCCCGGTCAGTGGTGGCCCGGCCCCAGGTGGCGATCTGGCCGGGTCCCACCTCGGCGCCGGGGGCGTTGTGCACTTGCACCCGTGCGCCTTCCGGGGTGGTCGGGCCGGTCAGCGCTTCGGCGGTTGCCATCACCTTTCCGGGGATCTCCGCCCGCCAGGCGGACATGTCCTCGTCGACCTCGATGCGGATGGGGGCGAAGTCCATGCCCCTCATCTCGGGGCCGAACATCTCGCCGAACTCCGCGGGCCATCCTCCCGCCTCGCCGCCGAAGATCGTCTGGAGGGCGGCGCGCTGCTGTTCGTCGGCGCGTTCGTCGAAGAAAACAGCGGCGTAGGCGTCCGTGTGCTCGCGGGCCCAGACGTTGCCCACGAAGGAGCCGAGCATCAGTACGTTGAGGCCGTCGAGCCGCACGTCGCCGAAGTTGCCCTCTCTTATGTGCCAGGAGAGCACGCCCTCGCAGTCGCCGTAGGTCGGGGCCTGCGCGAACGTACAGGGGCAGGGGATCGCGCACTTGCACACATCGAACCAGTCGCCTGCCAGATGCCACGGCGGATGACCGGTGGTGGGTTGCTCTGTCATCTCGCTTCCTCCCGCCCGGTTCGCAGTGAATAACTCCTTTGTCCCAGCTTGCTCCTCGTCCGTTCCGCGGGCGAGGTGGTACCAGGCATGTGTGACTGGTGGTGCTGGTGAGGCCGACTGGTCACGCAACCCCGATCACGCCAAGACGTTCTCCGTCTTCCTGCCTCGCCGCCCTCCCTGGGCGTTCACCCCGGCGTCACCAGCCGTGCCTCATACGCGAACACCGCCGCCTGGGTGCGGTCGCGCAGGCCCAGTTTCACCAGGATCCGGCTGACGTGCGTCTTGATCGTCGACTCGGCGACCACCAGCCGCCCGGCGATCTCCCCGTTCGACAGGCCCTGCGCGATGAGGACCAGCACCTCCGTCTCCCGGTCGGTGAGATCGCCGTACGCCGCCTTCGCGGAGGGCATGAGGCGCGGGGTCTCGGACAGCTTGGAGAACTCCGTGATCAGGCGCTTGGTCACCGAGGGGGCCAGGAGGGCCTCACCGGTGGCCACGACCCGCACCCCGTCGGCGAGCTGGCGGGCCGATGCGTCCTTGAGGAGGAAACCGGAGGCGCCCGCGCGCAGCGCCTGGTACACGTACTCGTCGAGGTCGAAGGTGGTGAGCACCAGCACCTTCGCCGCACCGTCGGCGGCGACGATCTCGCGGGTCGCCTCGATGCCGTTCAGCTCGGGCATGCGGATGTCCATGAGCACGACGTCCGGGGCGAGCTCGCGGACCTTCGCGACGGCTTCCCGGCCGTTCACCGCCTCACCGACGACCTCGATGTCCGGCATCGCGTTCAGCAGGACCGAGAAACCCTCGCGCACCATCATCTGGTCGTCCGCGATCAACACGCGAATGGTCATGCGTCGTCCCCGTCCGGCAGGGCGACCGGCAGGAACACCGCCACCTCGTATCCTCCGTCGTCCGTCCGGTCCGCCGTCATCTCGCCGTTCAGCATCGCCACGCGTTCCCGCATGCCGGTGATGCCGTGCCCGGCGCCCGGCGAGGGCTTGATCAGGCCTGGGTTCGGCGGCGGGCCGTTGACTATGCGCAGGCCCAGGCCGCCGAGAACGTACCCGATCTCCACCCGGGCGGTCGCGCCCGGCGCGTGCCGCAGGACGTTGCTCAGGGCCTCCTGCACGATCCGGTACGCCGACAGCTCCACGCCCTGCGGCAGCTCGCGCACCGCGCCGATCACCACCTTCTCGACACTCAGTCCGGCCTCCCGCACGTTGGCCAGCAGCCCTTCCAGGTCGGCGAGCGTCGGCTGCGGGGCGTCCGGGGCCTCGTAGTCCTCGGCGCGGACGACGCCCAGGACGCGGCGCAGTTCGGTCAGGGCCGCCACCGCGTTCTCCCGGATGGTGGCGAAGGCCTTCTCCAGCTCCGGCGGCGGGTTCTCCACCCGGTAGGGCGCGGCCTCGGCCTGGATGGCGACCACCGACATGTGGTGGGCGACCACGTCGTGCAGCTCCCGGGCGATCGTCGTGCGCTCCTCCAGCAGGGTGCGGCGGGAGCGCTCGTGGGCGGTGACCGTCTGCTGGGCGGTGACCTCCTGCACGGCGTCGCGGCGGACGTGCCAGACGGTGACGCAGAGCAGGATCACCGCCGAAAAGATCAACATGGGTGCGGAGTTGGTGCCGTACGCGTTGGTCAGGCCGATGCCGACATCCGCGACGAGGGCGTACAGCGCGGTCAGCGCCCACATCCACCCCGCCGTGCGCGGCCTGGTGCGTATCGCCACGACTGTCAGCACCGTCAGATGGCAGGCGAAGCTGCCGTCCTGCCACGGCCAGTCGCCCCAGCTGCCGCCGACCACCCAGGTGATCGGGGTGGCGGCCATGGACAGCCAGAACGCCCCCACCGGCCGGATCATGGTCACCAGAACCGGGAGCACGGTCAGCGGCACCACCAGCAGTATCTCGCCGTCGGTGTCGGCACCGGCGAGCAGCAGGGTGAACAGGGCGGCCACCAGGATCAGGGCGTGCGGCGTCCAGGTCGCGTACTTCCGCAGGCGGCCGGGCAGCCGCCGGACGAACCGCCCGTCCATGCTCCTGCGGGGCAGCGGCCGGTAGGCGAAGGCGTCGTGGAAGAGGTCCTGCCGCAGGCCTCGCAGGGAGTCCACGGCCACCCGGTACTCCGGGCTGCGCGGCTTGGCCCGGTCCTCCGGCGGCGGGATCTGCAGGTGAGTCGTCTCGGTCACGTACAGAACGGTATGCGCACCGCCGGATCGCGGTCGTCCCCAGTGAGAGGGGTCACCAGGGGTCCCTCTCAGGTACTACGGGGGCCACCGGGGGCCTCAGTACCCCGACGGCCGGACCAGCCCCGACTCGTACGCGAACACCGCCGCCTGTGTCCGGTCCCTCAGGCCCAGCTTCACCAGGATCCGGCCCACGTGGGTCTTCACCGTCTGCTCGGCGACGAAGAGGTGCTTGGAGATCTCCGCGTTCGACAGGCCCTGCGCGATCAGGGCGAGCACCTCCGTCTCCCGCTCGGTCAGGTCGCCGATGCGTTCCTTGAGCGGGGCGCGGGGCTTGCCGTCGAGCCGGGAGAACTCGGCGATCAGCTTGCGGGTGATGACCGGCGCGAGCAGCGCGTCGCCGGCCGCGATCACCCGGACCGCCTCGGCGAGCTGCTCCGACGACGCGTCCTTCAGCAGGAACCCGGAGGCCCCCGCGCGCAGCGCGTCGTACACGTACTCATCGAGATCGAAGGTGGTGAGCACCAGCACCCTGATGTCCGGGTTCGCGCTGGTGATGCGCTCGGTGGCCTCGATGCCGCCGATCCCGGGCATGCGGATGTCCATGAGGACGACGTCCGGGGCGGTCTCGGCGGCCTTCGCGACACCGCCCTCTCCGTCCTTCGCGTCGCCTACGACCTCTATGTCGGGCTGGGTGCCGAGCAGCACGGTGAAGCCCTGCCGGACCATCGCCTGGTCGTCGACGATGAGAACCCGGATGGGGTTGCCGGTGCCGCTCGTCATGAGATCCCTTTCCTGGGGGCCGTGATGGAGTCGGTGCCCGGGGCGTCGGCGGGCGGGATGTCGGGAAGGAACGCGGTGACCTTGAAGCCGTCCCAGTGCCACGGGTGCGCCGTCATGGTGCCACCGAGCATCGCGACCCGCTCCCGCATGCCGAGCAGTCCGTGCCCCGCCCCCGTGGACGGCGGCGCCGGCCCGGTCGGACGGCCGTTGACGACCTCCACCTCCAGGCCGTCCGGCTCGTAGGTGAGACGGACCGTGATCCTCGCGCCGGGCGCGTGCCGCAGGGCGTTGCTCAGCGCCTCCTGCACGATCCGGTACGCCGACAGTTCCACGCCGGGCGGCAGCGGGCGCCGCTCGCCGTTGATCTCGGTGAGGACCTCGCGGCCGACGGCCCGGGTGTTCTCCACCAGGGCGTCCAGCCGGTCGAGGGCGGGCTGCGGGGCGTGCGGAACGGCGTCGCCGCCCGGCCCGGCGGACGGCCCCCCGGGGCCGGGGGGCTCCGAGCGCAGTACGCCCAGCACCCGGCGCAGCTCGGTCAGCGCCTCCAGCGCGTTCTGCCGGATGCCCGCGAGGTTCTCCCTGAGCTCGTCGGGCGGGTTCTCGACCAGGTGCGGAGCGACCTGCGCCTGGATGGAGATGACCGACATGTGGTGGGCCACCACGTCGTGCAGCTCCCGGGCGATGCGGCTGCGCTCCTCCAGCAGGGTGCGCCGGGTGCGCTCCTCGGCGGTGAGCGTGGTCTGCTCGACGAGTTGCGCCCGGGCCTCGCGACGGCCGCGCAGGGCGGTGCCGAGGACCACGACGACGGCGAACAGGGTGACCGCGAGCACCCCGGTGGGCGAATAGCCGCCCGCGCCCAGCAGCCCCTGGACGACGTAGGTGGGGAGCACGGTCAGCGCGAGCGCCTCGACGGACACCCGGGTCCGCACCCGCAGGGCGAGCAGCAGCAGCACCGCCATGTGTCCGATGATCCCCGCCGACGTCCAGGGCCAGGTGAAGTCGGGGGCGCCACCGGCCAGCAGCTGGCGGCGCACCTCGAGGGCGCCCAGCACCATGGCCGCCGTCGACAGCCACCACGCCGGGACGGGCCGCCACAGCGCGAGCAGCATGGCACCGCCCTGCGCCAGCCCGAGCGGGAAGGCGATCTGCGGACCCACCCCGCCGTTGCCGACGAGCTGCCCCACCGCACCGAAGGTGACGCCGAACGCGGCCAGGCACACCAGCCCGTGCGGCAGCCAGCGCAGCCAGGTGGAGGGCGGCAGCGGGTCCGCGCGGGCCGTCCACAGGTCCTGGCGCAGCACCCGCAGCCAGCCCCTGACCCGCGCTCGCAGCGCGCGGCCCACCCCCGTGTCCGTCACGCGGCCCAGCCTAGACATGGCGCGCCTTCGACGCTGTCCCCCGGCCGGGCGCACGGTGCGCCCGCACCACCCGCGACCGGCGGCCCCGGTCGGCACCGCTCTGCTCGACGGAACGGAAGGCGGCCCCGCAGACGGCGAGGGCCAGGGCGAACACAGGCAGCCACAGGAGCCGGGCCCCGACCCAGCCGAGACCGTCGGGCACCGTGTGCAGACCGGGGAGCCGGCCCACGAGGAGGCCGGTGGCAGTCGTGGCCATCAGGGCCGTCTGGTGCCACAGGAAGACGGTCATCGCGGAGACGTTGACGAGGGCCACCGCCGCCCACGCCACGGGCCGACGCATCGCGTGCCGCAGCCGCTCGCGCAGCAGCAGGGCGAGACCGCACTGGGCCAGCCCGAAGGTGACGACGGCCAGCGTCGGCGGGTCCAGGTTGGACATGCCCTCCCCCGGGACGCCGACCATCGACGCCGGATAGCCCGCCCACGCGACGAGCCCCGCGGTCGCCGCCGCACCGCCGGCCAGCAGCACCCAGCCGGCGCGGCGGTGCTCCAGCTCGCCCCGGGTCCAGGCCGCGCCCAGCGTGTAGGGCACCAGCCAGCCAGCCCCCACGTTCACCCAGCCCAGCCAGGAGGGGCCGCCGAGGCCGAAGCGCAGCAGGTCCACGTGCAGGACGACGGCCAGCGGCCAGAGCGGGTTCAGCCGGGTCAGCAGCGGGGTTGCCGTCGTCAGGGCCGCGAACACCACGAGGAACCACAGCGGGGACAGGGCCAGTTTCACGAGCGTCCGCACCGTCATGAACTCCGCGCCCGACAGCAGCAGCGCGAGCGCGGCGACCTTCCACAGGCCGAGGACGGCGGCGACCGGTAGGAACAGCCGGGACAGCCGGGCCGCCAGCCAGCGGTGGTACGGGACGCCCCGGGCCCGGGCCGAGGCATGGCTGCGCGTCGCCACATGACCACCGACCAGGAAGAACACCGCGAGTGTCTGGAACAGCCACGAGACGGGCGTCAGCCAGGGCATGTGCTGGAGAGGGCTGGCCGTGCGCAGCGTGCCGCTGTCGGCGACGAGTGCCGTGACCAGCCAGTGCCCGAGGACGACACCAAGGACGGCGGCGGCACGCAGAGCGTCCACGGCCCGGTCGCGGCCGGGCGGGGTGGCAGAGCCTATGCGGTCGGCACCATGGCGCAGGCCTGGGCGGAGTCCGCGCAGGCCGATGCCGCGAAGGCCGGCAACACGAGGGCCGACGTCACGCGGGCCGACGTCACGCGGGCCGGCGCCGCCCGGGCCACTGCCGCTCAGCTCCCTGCCGCTCACCTCACCGCCGATCGCCTCACCTCCCCTCACCTCACGTCCGCGTACGCCGATGTCAGTCATGAGTCACCGCCTTGGTCTCGCCCAGGACGATCCGGGTCAGGTTGGTCAGGGAGGTCGAGCCGGGCCTGAAGTAGTCGCTGTGACCGCCGTCGCCTGCCGCGAAGACCCGGGCGCCGAAAGCCGGGGAGACGGGGTCGGTTCCGAAGCCGACGGTGGTGCCGAACAGGGATGCGCTGATGTGCGGGATGTTCTCCACCCAGTCCTCGCCGCCCCGGGCCGCCCAGACGCGGGCGCGGGTGCGCAGGCCGGTGGCGGAGGCCGCGCCGGTGCCGGGGCTGCCGACCAGCGCGATGTCGTTGACGGCGAGCCCGGCGGCGGCCCGGCCGCAGACGACCGAGCCGTACGAATGGCACAGCAGCGAAATACGCGGTCCGCCGCCGGTTATGGAACGCAGGCCGGCCACCAGGGCCCGCAGCCGTGGGGCCGCCTGCTCCGCCCGGCCGGTCGTCGTGACCGTCGCGCTGACCGTGCCCGGCGTCTCGTAGCCCAGCCAGGCCACGACCGCCGTGCGCGTGCCTGCGGGGGCCTGCCGGACGAGCTGCCCGTAGAGGGCGGCGGCGGCCGCGTGGAACCG
This sequence comes from Streptomyces sp. NPDC033136, assembly GCF_055578235.1. Taxonomy (NCBI): domain Bacteria; kingdom Bacillati; phylum Actinomycetota; class Actinomycetes; order Kitasatosporales; family Streptomycetaceae; genus Streptomyces; species Streptomyces sp. NPDC033136. The sequence continues at coordinate 614,790 of NZ_JBVIPD010000001.1, read as the reverse complement.
GCCGTAGGTGTCGAGGCTCGTGTCGGAGCCGGGGACCAGGACGGCGATGCGGTCGGCGCGGGCGAGGTCGCCCAGGACCTCCGTCACCCGGCCTGAGCCGCGGCCGTCGAACGCGAGGAGGTGCCGGGCCGGGCCGGTCAGGGAGCGGTCTCTCGCGGCACGGCCCCGGTCATGGTGAGCGGCCGCCATACGGGCCGCCTCGGCGGCGTTGGCACGGTTGGCCGCGTACGCCTCGTCGAGCGTCGAGGCGCTGAGAGGAGCGAGGGAGGCGGGTGTCGGTGCGGGAATCTCGGGTCGCACCGCCCCGGAAAGAGGGACAACCACCGCACCCGTGACGAGGGCGGCGAGCGCGGCCCGGCGCCACCGCCCGACGCGACGGCGGTATCTCGATGCGAACCCCACGGTCGTCCCCCTCCACCGCACCCGCCATCGGGTCCGTGTGGAAGGAAAATTACGGAGCCGCCCTCGTCGTCCGCGTCCCGCCGCAGGACTCACCTGCGGCCTAGCTCTCAGGTACTACGGGTACGACCGGGGGCGGCCCTACGGTTACGACTGGCAACCGCCCTACGAGTACGCCCCGCGAACGCCCTCGGCAAGGGGCCTACAGGTACCGCCCCGCGAACGCCCCACGGGCATGCCCCGCGAACGCTCCCCAGCTACGACCGCAACCGCTCCCCCAGCTACACCGGGTACGCCACGACGCCGACCCACACCGCACGCCGACACCGTCGGCACCGCCCACACCCCCGGCACCACCCACACCACCGACACGGCCGACACGGCCGACACGGCCGACACGGCCGACACGGCCGACACGGCCGACACGGCCACCGCAGCCAACACCGCCACTGCCACTGCCACTGCCACCACGGCCCCTCACCAGGCCAGTTGGGCGATCTCCTCCACCACCACCGCGCACGCGTCCGCCGCCGGGTCGATGAGCGGGAAGTGCCCCACGTCCTCCAGGAGCGTCACCCCCACCATCTCCCCGGCCTTGGCCGCCGCCTCCGCGTACGACTCCGCGACCGCCTGCGGCACGTCGAGGTCCGTGCGGCCCTGGACGAGGGTCGTGGCGACACCCGTGGGCAGCAGCAGCGCCGGGTCCGCGTACGGCTGCCGCTCGGCGAAGTGCTCGTCGCCGCCAAGGAGTTGCCGTACGGCCCCGCCGCACACGTCCAGCTTGTCGGCGATCGCGAGGTCCACGATCGGGGCGAGGGCGACCACACCGCGCAGGGCCGCCGCGTTGTCGCCGCGCCAGGGCGAACCGGCCGGCAGGACGTGCCGGGCCGCCCCCCACAGCGCGAGATGCCCGCCCGCCGAGTGACCGGTGAGGACCGTACGGCGCGGGTCGGCCCCCGGCAGCAACTCCCGTACCAGGCCCGGGAGGGCGTCCAGCGCGGCGGCGACGTCGTCGAAGGTGTCGGGCCAGCGGCCCGCGACGGAGTCGTCGTCACCACCGCGCCGGTACTCGGCGCTGGCCACGGCGAACCCGCGACGGGCGAGGAAGTCCGCGAACGGGCTGATGTGACGCCGGTCGTACGGGGCCCGCCAGGCACCGCCGTGCAGCACGAGGACGACCGGGGCGGGCCCGCCCGGGCCGCCCTGCCCGCGCGGGGCATAGAAGTCGATCACCTGGTCGGGGTGGTCGCCGTAGGCGGCGGTGGCGTCGGGGGCGACGGGCGCGTGGGAGAAGACCGACTTCTCCTCGGCGGCGGCCCGTGCTGCTGCGACGTCGTCCGTCATGCTCCAACCTCTCAGCGCTCAAACGTCTGTGGCGGACCAGGCGGGGAGGGGCCGGCCATTGGCCGGGACGGTACCAGGGCGCGCGACATGCGCGGACACGGGGATGTCACGCTGGGTTACCCCAGGCGGAGGGCGGAACGAACGACAGCCGCGTGACGTCGTGACACCGTGACCCCGTGACGTCGTGACCACAATGAACTCAATCTTCAATGATCACACAACCGAGACAGGATATCTCAGGAATCGCACACTCATGGCTCCGGATCGGCCCAAGCGAAAGAGATGAGCCATGAGAACACGACGAGCCGCACTTGTCGGAGCTCTTGCTGCCGCATCCATGATCGCGGTCAGCGCCTGTGGCGCCACCGCCGACAAAGAGGAGTCCGGGAGCGGAGGCGGGGGCTCGAAGCCCGTGACCGGCCTCCGCTTCATGGTCCCCAACACCCCGGGCAGCGGGTACGACCTCACCGCCCGCACCGTCTCCCAGGTGATGCAGGACACCAAGGCCGCCTCCGGTGTCCAGGTGTTCAACCTGCCCGGCGCCAGCGGCACGGTCGGCCTGCAGCGCCTGGTGAACGACAAGGGCAACGGCAAGATGGCCATGCAGATGGGCCTCGGCGTCGTCGGAGCCTCGTACACCCAGAAGTCCAAGGTGACGCTCACCGACACCACACCGCTCGCCAGGCTGATCGAGGAGGCCGGCGCGATCGTCGTGCCGAAGGACTCCCCGTACAAGACGATCGACGACCTCGTCACCGCCTGGAAGAAGAACCCCAAGAAGCTCGCGGTGGGCGGCGGCTCCTCGCCGGGCGGCCCCGACCACCTGCTCCCGATGCAGCTGGCCAAGGCGGTCGGCATCAAGCCGGCCGACGTCAACTACGTCTCGTACGACGGCGGCGGCGAGCTGCTTCCCGCCCTGCTCGGCAACAAGATCGCCTTCGGGGCGAGCGGCTTCGGCGAGTTCCTCGACCAGGTCGAGGCGGGCCAGGTGCGGGTGCTCGCGGTCAGCAGCGAGAAGCCGGTCGACGCGCTGAAGGACGCGCCCACCCTCAAGGACTCCGGCATCGACCTGGTCTTCACCAACTGGCGTGGAATCGTCGCCCCTCCGGGCATCACCGACGAGCAGAAGCAGACCTGGGTCGACGCGCTGACCACGATGCACGACTCCGACGAGTGGAAGACGCAGCTGAAGAAGAACGGCTGGGTCGACGCGTTCCAGACCGGTGACGAGTTCGGCAACTACCTGACCGAGCAGGACAAGGCGGTCGCCGACCTGCTGGCAGAGCTCGGGCTGGCATGAGTCCCCAGGCGAAGGAACGGACCGTGGAGGACTCCCGTCCGTCCCGGGAGGGCGGGGACCGCGCACAGTACGGCGTGTGCGCGTTCCTCGCCCTGCTGGGCGCCGCCGTGATCGTGGACGCCTTCGGCATCCCGCACGTCACCAGCGGCATCGACCCGGTCGGGCCGCGCGCGGTGCCCCTGATTCTGGGCGGCCTGCTCATCCTGCTCGCGGTGCTGTACGCCGTCGACGTGGCCCGGGGCGGCCGCGGTGAGCCGGAGGCCGGTGAGGACGTCGACCTGTCCCAGGGGAGCGACTGGCGCACCGTGCTGCTGCTGATCGGCGTGTTCCTGGCGAACGCGCTGCTCATCGAGCGGCTCGGCTGGGTGATCAGCGGCGCCCTGCTGTTCTGGGGCACGGCGTTCGCCCTCGGTAACCGTCACTACATCCGCAACCTCCTGATCGCGGTGACGCTGTCCCTGACGACGTTCTACGCGTTCGCGATCGGCCTCGGCGTGAACCTCCCCGCCGGTGTCCTGCAAGGAATCCTGTGAGGCCTGGGCGATGGACAATCTGAACAACCTCATGCAGGGCTTCGCGGACGTCATGGCCCCGATGAACCTGCTGCTCGCCCTGACCGGCGTCCTCATCGGCACCGCGGTGGGCGTCCTGCCGGGCATCGGCCCGGCGATGACGGTGGCCCTGCTGCTGCCGGTGACGTACGGCATGGAGCCGGTGCAGGCGTTCATCATGTTCGCCGGCATCTTCTACGGCGGCATGTACGGCGGTTCGACGACGTCGATCCTGCTGAACACCCCCGGCGAGTCCTCGTCCGTGGTCACCGCGATCGAGGGCAACAGGATGGCGAAGGCGGGCCGGGCGGCCCAGGCCCTCGCCACGGCGGCGATCGGCTCCTTCGTGGCGGGCACGATCGGCACCCTGCTGCTGGTCCTGGTCACACCGTTCGTGGTGGACTTCGCGGTCAGCCTGGGCGCGCCCGACTACTTCGCGCTGATGCTGCTGGCGTTCATCGCGGTGACGTCCGTGCTGGGGTCCTCCCGCATCAGAGGCTTCGTCTCCCTGGCGCTGGGCCTGACGATCGGCCTGGTCGGCATCGACTCGGTGTCCGGCCAGCAGCGCCTGACCCTGGGCGTCCCGCAGCTGGCCGACGGCATCGACGTCGTCGTGGTGGCGGTCGGCATCTTCGCCGTCGGCGAGGCGCTATGGGTGGCCGCGCATCTGCGGCGCAAGCCGGCCGAGGTGATCCCGGTCGGGCGCCCGTGGATGGGCAAGAAGGACTGGCGGCGCTCCTGGAAGCCCTGGCTGCGCGGCACGGCGTTCGGCTTCCCGTTCGGCGCGCTGCCGGCCGGTGGCGCCGAGATCCCGACCTTCCTGTCGTACGCCACGGAGAAGCGGCTGACCAAGCACCCCGAGGAGTTCGGCAAGGGCGCCATCGAGGGCGTGGCGGGTCCGGAGGCGGCGAACAACGCGTCGGCGGCGGGCACGCTGGTCCCGATGCTGGCGATCGGCCTGCCCACGAACGCCACGGCGGCGGTCATGCTGGCGGCCTTCCAGTCGTACGGGATCCAGCCCGGCCCCCTCCTCTTCGAACGGGAGGCGAGCCTGGTGTGGGTCCTGATCGCGAGCCTGTTCATCGGCAACCTGCTGCTCCTGCTGCTGAACCTCCCGCTGGCCCCGGCCTGGGCGAAGCTGCTGCAGATCCCGCGCCCGTACCTCTACGCGGGCATCCTGTTCTTCGCCTCGATGGGTGCCTACGCCGTCAACGCCCAGCCCCTGGACCTGTTCCTCCTCCTCACCCTGGGCCTTCTCGGCTTCTGCATGCGCCGCTTCGGGCTGCCGGTCCTGCCGCTGATCGTCGGCGTGATCCTGGGCCCCCGCGCGGAACTGCAGGGCCGGCGCTCCCTGCAGCTCTCCGGCGGTGAGCTGTCGGGCCTGCTGGGCGGCCCGGTGTCGTACACCGTCTACGCGGTGATCGCGCTGGTCCTGGCGTGGCCGCTGATCGGCCGGTTCGTCGTACGTCCCCTGCGCGCGCGAAGCGCCGCCTGAGACATCTGGAGATCGAGATGACCATCCTGGTCGGCTACGTCCCCTCGCCCGAGGGCCAGGCGGCTCTGCGCGCGGCGATCGACGAGGCCCGTCGGCGCGACGAGAAGCTGCTGGTGGTGAACACCACCCGGGGTGACGCGTATGTGGACCCGCGCTTCGCCCACGAGCCCGACCTGACCCACGTACGCGAGGATCTCGCGGCCCTGGGCGTCGACTTCGACATCCGCCAGGTCCTCGGCGCCCGTGACGCCGCCGAGGAGATCATCGACCTGGCGGAGCAGACGGACGCGTCCCTGGTCGTGATCGGGCTCCGGCGCCGCAGCGCGGTCGGCAAGCTGATCATGGGTTCGGCGGCCCAGCAGATCCTCCTGGGCGTGGGCTGCCCGGTCCTGGCCGTGAAGGCGGAGGGATGACGGTGGTGCTGCGTACCTTCGGCTGGTCGTTCGCCGTCACGGCGGGCGGCCTCGCCTTCGCCGCGTGGCAGTGGGGCTGGGAGGCCTTCGGGATCGTCCTGATCCTCTCCATCCTGGAGATCTCGCTGTCCTTCGACAACGCGGTCGTCAACGCCGGGATCCTGAAGAAGATGAACGCCTTCTGGCAGAGGTTCTTCCTCACCATCGGCATCCTGATCGCGGTGTTCGGCATGCGGCTGGTCTTCCCGGTCCTGATCGTCGCCGTCAGCGCCGAGGTCGGCCCCGTCGAGGCGGTCCAGCTCGCCCTCGACGAACCCGGGCGCTACGAGGACCTGGTCACCGACGCCCACCCGGCGATCGCGGCGTTCGGCGGCATGTTCCTGCTGATGATCTTCCTGGACTTCATCTTCGAGGACCGCGACATCAAGTGGCTCGCCTGGCTGGAGCGCCCGCTGGCCCGGCTCGGCAAGATCGACATGCTGTCGGTCTGTGTCGCGCTCATCGTCCTGCTCGCCACGGCGATGACCTTCGCCACCCACGCCCACGTCAGCACCGGCCACGCGGACAAGTCCGCCACCGTGCTGCTCTCCGGCGTCGCCGGTCTCATCACCTACCTCGTGGTCGGCGGCCTCTCCGGCTACTTCGAGAGCAGGCTCGAAGACGAGGAGGAGCAGGAGCACGAGGCGCAGGAGAAGGCCAGGACCGAAGGCCGGCCGGTCTCGGCGGTCGCCCTCGCCGGCAAGGCCGCGTTCTTCCTCTTCCTGTACCTGGAGGTCCTGGACGCGTCGTTCTCCTTCGACGGTGTGATCGGCGCCTTCGCCATCACCAACCACATCTTCTGGATGGCGCTGGGCCTCGGCATCGGCGCGATGTACGTCCGCTCCCTCACCGTCTACCTGGTCCGCCAGGGCACCCTCGACGACTACGTCTACCTGGAGCACGGCGCCCACTACGCCATCGGTGCCCTCGCCACGATCCTGCTGATCACCATCCAGCACCAGATCAGCGAGATCATCACCGGCCTGATCGGCGTCGTCCTGATCGCCGCGTCCTTCCTCGCCTCCGTCCGCCGCAACAAGGCGCTCGCCACCTCCGAGGCGGGCGAGGCCGAGCCGGACGAGAAGGCCGAGGTGCCGTCCAGGGCGTGACCGGGACGTCCTCACGCACCGTGGGAACGCGACCGCCGGACCGCGCGGGCGCGTTCCCACGTGCCGTTGGCCGCTGAACCGGCTCCCGGCAGCAGGAGGGAGTTTCCCGGCACCGCGAACCCGGTTCCGGCACGGCCGACCAGCCCGGTCACCGGGCTCGCCCGCGCCGATCAGCCCGGTCACCGGGCTCGCCGGTTCCTCGAGGGAGGCCGCCCGGCGGGGACAAGGACTCCGGAACGAACGAACGGCCCCCGCGGTGGCAGGGGCACGTTCGCCGTGCGTCACGTGTCACTCACGCCAGCGTCTCCGCCAGCACCCGCGCCGCCCGCTCCACGTCGGCGAAGCCCACGTACAGCGGCGTGAAGCCGAAGCGCAGCACGTCCGGCGCCCGGAAGTCGCCGACCACACTCCGCTCGATGAGCCGTTTCATCACGTCACCGGCCCCGTCACAGCGCAGGGCGATCTGGCTGCCCCGCTCCGCGTGCGGCACCGGCGTCAGGCACTCGACCCGGCCCTCGGGCACGTACTCGGGCACATACTCGGGCACATACTCGGCCACACAGTCCAGGAAGAAGTCCGTCAGCGCGAGCGACTTGGTCCGCACCGCCTCGATCCGCACCCCCTCCCACACTTCCAGAGCCGCCTCCAGGGCGAGCATGGAGAGGATGTCCGGCGTACCGACCCGGCCGCGCAGGGCACCGGGGGCCGGTTCGTACCCGCTCCGCATCCCGAACGGCTCGGCGTGGGAGTTCCAGCCGGGCAGGGGCGAGTCGAAGCGGTCCTGCAGTTCCCGGCGCACGTACAGGTATGCCGGTGAACCCGGCCCGCCGTTCAGGTACTTGTACGTGCAGCCGACCGCGAGGTCCACGCCGTGCTCGTCCAGCCCCACCGGGAGCGCGCCCGCGCTGTGGCACAGGTCCCAGACGACGTACGCGCCCGCCCCGTGCACGGCGTCCGTGAGCGCCGGCAGGTCGTGCAGCCGGCCGGTGCGGTAGTCGACGTGGTTGAGGAGGACGGCGGCGGTACGGTCGCCGAGCGCGCCCGGCACGTCCGCCGGTGCCACGGGCCGCAGCGCGCAGCCGGTCATCCGGGCGGCGGACTCGGCGATGTACCCGTCGGTCGGGAAGGTCGTGGCGTCGACGACGATCTCGTCCCGCTCGGGATCACGCAGCTGCGCGAGCCGCACAGCCCCGACAACCGCCTTGAAAACGTTGACACTCGTCGAGTCGCCCACCACGATCTGCCCGGGTGCCGCCCCGACCAGCGGGGCGATGCGGTCACCGATCCGCTCGGGCGCCGTCCACCAGCCGCTCTCCTCCCAGGAGCGGATGCGCAGCTCGCCCCACTGGCAGCGGACGACGTCCTCCACCCGCCCGGGGACGACCGCCGGCAGCGCGCCGAGCGAGTTGCCGTCGAGGTAGACCACGTCGTTCAGGACGAACCCGGCACGCAGGCCGGCCAGTTCGTCCGCGGCGTCCAGCTTCTCCGCGCGCACGGTCAGCTCAGACATAGGACCGCGCCGTCCACAGCTCGGGGAACACGTTCTTCTGCGCGCGCTTCTCCAGCCAGGCCACCCCGGCGGAACCGCCGGTGCCGGTCTTGGCGCCCATGGCGCGGCGGGTGGCGACCAGGTGGTCGTTGCGCCAGCGCCACACCAGCTCGGCGACATCGCTCAGCGCCTCACCCAGCCGGGCGATCTCGTGCTGCTCGTCACCCGAGTAGACGGCCGTCCAGGCCGCCTCCACCTCCGGCGACGGCTCGTAGCGCTGCGAGACGTCGCGCCGCAGCACGGCCTCGGGGATGGCGTACCCGCGCCGCGCGAGCAGCCGCACGACCTCGTCGTACAGGCTCGGCTCGTGCAGCGCCTTCTCCAGCTCGGCGTGCACGCGCGGCGCGCCCCGGTGCGGGACGAGCATGGACGCGGACTTGTCACCGAGCAGGAACTCCATCCGCCGGTACATCGCCGACTGGAAGCCGGAGCCCTCGCCGAGGGCGCTCCGGTACGAGTTGAACTGGGCCGGCGTGAGCTGGGCCAGGGGCTTCCAGGAGGCGTTGAGCGCCTCCAGTTCCCGTACGGACCTCTTGAGCGCGGCGGTGGCGGCCGGGATGTCGTCGCCCCTCAGCGCGCGGGCCGCCGTCTCCCACTCGTGGACGATGACGGTGAACCACAGCTCCATCACCTGGGTCGTCACCAGGAAGACCATCTCTCCGGGGTCGTCGGAGAGGGTGTGCTGGAGGTGGGTGAGCACGTCCGCCTTGACGTAGTCCTCGTACGGCGTCGTGCCCTGGAAGTCGAGATGCGGGGTCTCGGGCTCGTGAGCCTCGTGGGACATCGCTGTCTCCTGCAGATTACTCCGGGTAGCGGTCCGCCCCTGCCGATGCCGGCACGGGGGCCCCGGTCCCCACCGGCATCCTCCGCAATCGTCTCCCGAAACCGCAAGGCCCGCCCGCTCGGCGGACGGGCCTCACGCACACGGACCGCCGCGCCAAGCGCCGCTGTCCATGACGGAGGCGATTCGAGGGCGCCAGCGAGTCGAGGAGGTTTCCAGGCTCCCCCTCAGCTTGGCGTTTAACGTGGGCGGGCTTGGTGTTCCTTGATCGACTCGGCGCGTTTGACTGTCTTGCCGACATCGTGGTGCCTGGCTCGGTGTCTGTTCTTCGAGCCTGGAAGCCGTCCGGGACCTGGCCGGGGGCCGTCGTCTCGTAGGAGGGCGTCTTCGGCGGCGAGCATCTTCGGCAGAGACCGGCCATGAACGAACGGCGCCGGGTCCCCAGCCACAACGGGGATCCGGCGCCCTCGTGTCACCGCAGCACCGGCTCGATATCCGCCGGATCGAAGATCGGCCCGTTGGACGCGGGCTTGATGATGACCGCGCGAAAGACCTTGAGGACCGCGGCGCGCTGCTGTTCGATCGCCAGGTTCTCCCACCGGCCCCGTATGTCGATGGGGCCGGCCGCGAAGGTCGCGGCCTCGGCCCGGTGCAGGGCTCGCTCCCGGTGCAGTTCCGCGATCTGCCGCTCCAGATCCTCGGTGAGCGCGATGTAGCGAGCGGCCGACATGCGCTTCTCCTGCCACGCCTGCTTGAAATCGGCCATATCCCGTTCCAGGGAAGCCAGTTGCTCCTCCTTGGTCCACTCCGGCGCGCGCTCACGGACGTTCGCCAGCGCCTTGTCCGAGCTGAGGAACACGGCGTTCCTGATAAGACGGTCGACCGGCTCGCCGGCCCGGGCCACTCCCCCGCATCCACCGTCGTTCCTACCGGGGCACGCGTACTTGAACTGCGACGACGTCTTCGACTTCCGGTACGACGGGAAGGCCCGCATCTTCGTACCGCACCGCCCGCACCGAGCGATGCCGGAGAGCAGGTACTTGGTGGCGTTGTCCCGTGGGACACGTCCCTCCGACTCCCGCTTGACCTTCTCCGTCAGCAGGTACCAGTCGTCAGGGGCGATGATCGGCTCCCAGTCACCGACGACGGGAGCACCACTCTCGTCCAGGAACAGCTCCCCCTGGTGCATCCGGTAGCCACAGATCCGCGGATTCATCAGCATCCGCTTGATCTTGGAGTCGTCGAAGAAGCCTCCGCTGTGCGACCTGATCCCCTTGTCCCGCCATTCACGCGCGATGGACGCCCAACGGATACCACCCAGGAAGTCCTTCACTGCCTTGCGAAGGTTCTCGGCCTCTTCCGGCACCAGCGTCCTGCGATCCTCGCGGTTCCATCCGTACGGCGCCCGACCACCAGGGAGCTTGCCCTTCGCCGCCAGTTCCAGGTGCTTGCGCTTCGTCCGCTTCGACGTGTCCGCCGAGGACTTGTTGGCGATGGTGACCTTGATCCGCGCGATGAACCGACCGTTCTCCGTGGACAGGTCGATGTCCGAGGCCGATACGGAGTCGAAGACGAGGTGGCGCTTCCGGCGCTCGGCATCCTCGTACTCGTCGATCCATGCCTCCAGTTCACGCGGCTGACGCGTGAAGCGGTCGATGTCCCAGGCGACGACCCCATCGATCCGCCCGGCCTTGAGGTCTTCCAGCATCTGCCGGAACTCGGGCCGTACCGTCTTGCGCTTGTACGCGGAGAGGTCGTTGTCCTCGTAGACCTTGGCCACCTCCCACCCCCGGGCAGCACAGTGCAGTCGGCAGTCCTCCTCCTGCCGTGCGACGCCCAGCCCCTCGGCCTCGTCGTCCTTGCTGATCCGGGTGTAGATGCCCACCTGAATTGCCCCGGAGGACCCCCGTCGTGCCGCCATGCGCTGGATCGTCGCATATCGCGATCAGGTACATCAAGCGCCCTTCTCATATCCATCCGGTCCACGGCCGATAATCCGCAGAGGCGTCCCGGAGGCTCATCCACAAGTGGCAGACTGCTTGCATGACGACGCACAAGAACCTGCTCGGTGGCCCGGACCCGACGTACCTGCCGGAGAACGAAGAGGCATACCGCCTACTGGGCGAGGAGTCCCGGCCCCCGGCCGAGGTCGCGGCGAAGCACCCTACGTTCTCGCTCGCCTGGGCCATGCTCGCTGACGACGCCTTCGAGGCGGGGCGGGTCGTGGAGTCGTACGCCTACGCGCGGACCGGCTATCACCGCGGTCTGGACTCGCTGCGCCGGGCCGGGTGGAAGGGGCACGGCCCCATCCCTTGGGACCACCGGGCCAATCGCGGGTTCCTGCGCTGCCTCGCGGCCCTCGCCCGTGCTGCCGGCGCGATCGACGAGAAGGAAGAAACGGAGCGTTGCTGGCAGTTCCTCAAGGACAGCAGCGCCGAGGCGTACGCCGAACTGCAGCGGTAGTCACCGCAGTTGAGACGTCTGTGCCGCCGTCACTCAGGCAGCGACGGCGGCACGGAGTGCAAAAAAACGGGACCGGGCCGTGGCCCTTCCAGCCGCTGCGACGCAGCGCGTCCAGGCCGCGGTGGTAGCCCGTACGGGCGTACGTGTACGACTCGACGATCGAGCCCCGCTCGTACGCCTCGTCGGCGAGCTGCGCCCAGGCGAGCGAGGAGGTGGGGTGCGCACCGGCGACATCGACGGACGCGGCACCCGAGGCGAGCATTTCCCGCGGCCCGGGGTCGTCGGGGAGGTGGGTCGGGGGCGGGCCCCCGAGAAGGTTCTCGTGAATGGACAGGGCTCAGGTCTCCTCCATCCGGGCCCCCGGGCCCCCGGGCCCCCGGCCCGGGGCGCGGGGCGCGGCTCCGCCGGCCCGGCGTCCGGCGGCCCGCCGGAGGGCCTCGGCACGGTCCCGCAGACGACGGCCCCGCCCCGCCCAGGCCGCTGCCTCCTGCCGCGGGCCACCGCCGGCCGGGGTGACCATGCGCCTGCGCGGCCGGGTGCGCGGGCCTTCCCGCCGCGGGCGCGGACGTCGCGATCCACTCCGCGCCGGAAGGCCCCCACCCCGGGCGTGAAGCTGAACGCCTCGGCCCTCTCGGCCTCCTCGGCCCTCTCGGCCGCCTGGGTACCCGCCGCCGTACCGAACACCGCCGCGCCCGCCGCCGCCAGCGCCACCACACAACGCCATGCCTTCGCCATCTGGTACACCCCTCTCCTCCGGTCTCCTCGGGACGCACCCATGCTCACCGGCGGCTCTCTTCGGGATGTCTCGGCCGGCTCTGCGCCGCCGGTCAGGCCGGCGCGGTGGTGAGGGCTACGGGCCGCAGCGGCCGTGGGTCGAGGACGCGTGAGCCGGGCGCGGCCACCGCGGACAGTTCCTCGGCCGCCGCGGACAGTTCCTCGGCCGCCGAGGGCCGGACCGAGGCGGCCAGGCGGGCGGACGCCGACGGGATCTACTCCCGTGACGTGCAGAAGGCGCTGATGATCGCCATCCAGTACGAGCTGGGGATCGCCACGCCCAACGGCAACTTCGGCCCCGCCACCCAGGACGGCCTGCGGACCAAGAACCTCGGCGTGGGCTCCTCCGGCCTGTGGGTCGAGCTGTTCTCGGCCGCCTGCGTGTTCAACTCGCCCGTACAAGGCGAACCCCCAGAAGTACCTGAGAGCCGCCAAGGCCCGCGCGGCGGCCCGCGACTGAACGAAGGGACCCGGTCGTCAGTGGACGCCCTCACGGCACTCGCCGCCAGCGCTTCGCCCCTGCTCGTCCTGGCGGTGCTCGCCGTGAGCGTCTGGAAGACGGCTCGCGGACTGCGCACCGGCGGGTGGCGACGCCCCCGCTGGTGGGTCTTTCCCGCGGTCGTCCTGACCGCCGTCGGCTTCGTCACCTGGTTCGTCGGGATCTTCTCCGGCGGTCTCGACGTCGCGGAGACCTGCGCGGAGCGCGGCTACCGCTACGACGACGCCTACCGGTCCGAGCACTGGCGCGAGCCGTCGAGCTGGTTCCCGCTGCACAACAAGTGCAACGCCGAGCACGACCTGGTCCCCGCCCTCGTCAATCCCACTCTCGTCGCTGTCGTCGTACTGCTCCTCGGCTGTGTCGCGGGGGCCGTCGCGGCAGCGGTCATCGGAAGGAAGAAGAAGCGTGAGACACGAGTTTGACCGGCGCAGTCTCCTCCTGGCCGGTGCCGCTCTCGGCGCCGGCACGGCTGCGTGTGGCCCGTATGATCCACGGCTGGATGTCGGGCCCCGGCAACGAGGGCGCGGGCACCGTCGACGCCTTCGCCCCCGCACGCCGCCGCCGCGCCCGGCAGTTCGCCCAGCGCGCCGCGTAGACCACGTGGAAGGGCACGGAAAGAGCCCGGTACCCCTTGAGGTACCGGGCTCACCGGGAGCTCCCCGACGGGAGGGCTACTTGATCTTCGTGCCCGAGGACCGCAGGTTGCCGCAGGCCTCGACGACGCGCGCGGACATGGAGGCCTCGGCCAGCTTGCCCCAGGTGCGCGGGTCGTAGGTCTTCTTGTTGCCGACCTCGCCGTCGACCTTCAGGACACCGTCGTAGTTGCGGAACATGTGGTCCGCGACCGGGCGCGTGAAGGCGTACTGCGTGTCCGTGTCGATGTTCATCTTCACGACGCCGTTCTCCAGAGCGGTGCGGATCTCCTCCTCCGTGGAGCCGGAGCCGCCGTGGAAGACGAAGTCGAAGGGGCCAGGAGAAGCAGTCTTGCCGAACTTGGCGGCGACACCCTCGTTCAGCTCCTTCAGCAGCTCGGGACGCAGGACGACGTTGCCCGGCTTGTACACGCCGTGCACGTTGCCGAAGGACGCGGCGAGCAGGTAGCGGCCCTTCTCGCCCAGGCCCAGGGCCTCGGCGGTGCGGATCGCGTCGTCGACCGTCGTGTAGAGGGAGTCGTTGATCTCGTGGGTGACGCCGTCCTCCTCGCCACCGGTCGGGGTGATCTCCACCTCGAGGATGATCTTCGCGGCGCGGGCCTGCTCCAGCAGCTCCTGCGCGATGGAGAGGTTGTCGGCGAGGGTCTCGGCGGAGCCGTCCCACATGTGCGACTGGAACAGCGGGTTCAGGCCGGCCTCGACGCGCTTCTGGGACAGTGCCAGCAGCGGACGTACGTAGCCGTCGAGCTTGTCCTTCGGGCAGTGGTCGGTGTGCAGCGCGATGTTCACCGGGTACTTCTCGGCGACGATGTGCGCGAACTCGGCCAGGGCGACCGCGCCGGTCACCATGTCCTTGCTGTACTGGCCGCCGAGGAACTCGGCGCCACCCGTGGAGATCTGGACGATGCCGTCGCTCTCGGCCTCGGCGAAACCGCGCAGGGCCGCGTGCAGGGTCTGGGTGGAGGTCACGTTGATGGCCGGGTAGGCGAACTTTCCTGCCTTCGCCCGGTCCAGCATCTCGTTGTAGACCTCGGGAGTTGCGATGGGCATGCGTCCGCTCCTTGTATCTGCGGGTTGACGTACTGCTTGTCTACGGCCCTGACCTAGACCTTGGGGTGCGACGTCATCGTCGGCCCCATCTTTCCAGACTTGGCCGGAAGGTCCAGGCCACCGTCCACGCCCTGGTCAGGTCCCGGTCAGTCGAGGCCCAGCTCGTCCTTCGAGAAGGCGAAGAGGTACGGCACCCCGGCCCCCTCCTGGATCTTCTCGGCGGCGCCGGTCGCCCGGTCGACGATGGTCGCGACGGCGACGACCTCGGCCCCGGCCTCGCGCACGGCCTCGACGGCGGTGAGCGGGGAGCCGCCGGTGGTGGAGGTGTCCTCGACGACCAGCACGCGGCGGCCGGCGATGTCCGGGCCCTCGACGCGCCGCTGCAGCCCGTGCGCCTTGGCGGCCTTGCGCACGACGAACGCGTCCAGGCGCTTCCCGCGCGCGGCGGCCGCGTGCAGCATGGCGGCGGCGACCGGGTCGGCGCCCATGGTCAGACCGCCGACCGCGTCGAACTCCAGCCCCGCGGTCAGGTCCAGCAGCACCTGCCCGACCAGCGGCGCGGCCTCGCCGTCGAGGGTGACGCGGCGGAGGTCGACGTAGTAGTCGGCCTCGAGACCCGACGACAGGGTCACCTTGCCGTGCACCACGGCCTTGTCCTTGATCTGCTGCAGCAGCGCGCCGCGTGTGTCCGTCATGGCGCCCAGCTTAGAGGCGGCGCCAGCTCCAGGTGGTGGTGGCCTCCAGCGGCTCCAGGGGCGTGACCAGGCGCGGCAGGGTGTTGAGCCCGTTGGGCGGCCCGGTCTGCGGCTCCACGCACACGGCCGCCTCCTGCTCGTCGTAGACGACCACCCACTCCTGGCGGCTGGCCACCTTCAGCTCCAGCTGCCCGGGCCAGGTCAGGGTCACATCGACGCCGCCGGGCATGCCGAAGCAGTCGTCCCAGGGGCCGGGCTTCGGGTCGAGGCGGTTGCCGGTGGGCAGGTGGTCGTCGCCGCGTTCCTCCTGCCAGGCGGGGGCGAAGCCGAGGCGTACGTTCTCGCCGCCGAGGTTCCGGTTGAACCAGGGGTGCCAGCCGATCTGGGCCGGGAAGGACGACTCGTACGTCTCCACGGACATGGTCAGGGTCAGGGTGTCCTCGCTGAGGGCGACGACCTGGGTGACACGGGCCGGGTGGGGCCAGGGGTCGACGAGCTCGTAGGTGAGGACGGCCTCGTCCGTGCTCGTGCGGGCGGTGCGCCAGGCGCCGTCGCGGGCGGTGCCGTGGATGGCGTGGGGCGGGGCGTTGAGGGGCATCTGCCGCACGGCGGCGCCGTCGAGGAACCGGCCGTCCCGGATCCGTCCGCACCACGGCACCATCGGGAAGCAGCCGAACCGCTCGCCCTGCCGCAGCAGCTCCACGCCGCCGATCCGCAGCCCTCCGACCCGGCCGCCGTTCCCCGGCTGCACGGTCGCCTCCGCGTCACCCGCGGTCAGCGTGATCTCTTCGTCACTCACGGGGACGACCCTACTGGGGTGATCAAGGGAGGCTCACGGGTCGCCCGCGGCGGACACCGCGGACCACGGCGGGTACGGGCGGCCGGTCGCGCCTCAGCGGCGTCTGCGCAGGGCCCGGACCGCGACGACGGCCGAGGCCACGGCCAGGGCCGCGGCCGGGGCCGCCCAGCGCAGGGGGCCCGCGGGTGTCACGGTCTGCGGTGCGGGCACGGGGGCGTACCGGCCGCGCGGCGGGGCGTGATCCACCTCCTCGGCGCTGCGCCCGATCATGGTCCGCCGCGCGTGTGCCGCCTCGGCGATGTCCTCCTCGTCGTCCTCCTCCGGGGGTTTGGGTGAGGAGGGCGGGACCTCGGCCGGGGGTTCGGGTGAGGCGGCCGGGACTTCGGCGCCGAAGACGGTCCGGGGCTCCTCGGTGAGACCGGGCTCGGAAGTGTCGTCGCCGGCCGCGGGAGCCGGGGTCTCCTCATCAGGCCCGTGGGAAGAGCCCTCGGCCTTCTCCCCGGCACCGGCCGCCGCGCCCTCCTGCCGCGCCGGGCCGGACGCAGCGGCCTTGCCCGCGGCGCCGGAACCCTGGGCCCGCTCCTCCGCACCAGCCGCCGGGGTTTCCCCCGCTGCACCGGAACCCCCGTCCCGCTCCTCGCCCCCGGACGCGTCGGCCGCCTCGGCCAGGTGCTCCGCGAAACGGTTCAGCAGCCGGGTGACGGCACCTTCCACCGCGTCCGCCGGGAGGTCCTTGATCCGTCCGTCCGCGGCGGCCGTGCCGTCGAACACCACGGTGCAGCCCTCCTCCGCCTCCCGCAGGGCGATCCGCAGCGCGAGCCTGACCGCGCCGCTGCCGCGCGCCTCCTCGGCCGCGCCCTCGGCCGCGTACGACCCGTCGTCCCGACGGGACAGCCGTACGGCACCGCGATAGGTGACGGAGTGATTGCCTACCCGGATCTTCAGCCGCCCGGTGACGGGCTCGGCGCCCGCGTCCTGCTGGAGCCCGGGAACCGCCCGGGCGACCCTCGCGGGGTCGTCCAGCACCTCCCTGAGCCGCTCGGCCGGAACCGGAACGAACACCTCGTGCTCCATGTCGACGGACTCTACCCAGGACAGCCCGCATCGCACCCCCGCCTGAGGGATTCACCCCCGATCCACCCCCACCAGGCGTACCCTCCGGGCCCGCCTGCCAGGCCCCTGTTCTCTCAGTAGCGCGGATGCACCAGCGTCGACGCCGGCAACTCCCCGGCCGCCCGTGTCTTCCGCACCATCCGCGCCCCCGCCTCCAGTGACGCCTCCGTCAGGGCCGTCGGCCGCGGACCGTACGGGTCGAGCCGCAGCCGCGGTGGAGTGCGGCCGGCCAGGACGAACCCCCAGTCCCGGGGCGCGTCGGTGCGGTCGCCGGGGGCGCTGTCTGGGCCGGCGGCGTGACCGGCGTCGCGGCCGCCCGTGCCGTACGGGGCGGTGCTCAAGCCCGCCGCGCGCAGCGTCGCCTCCACCGTCCAGTACACCCGCGCGCCGGAAGCGACCGGCCCGGCGTGCACCACGAGCCGGCCGCCGGGCGCCAGGACGCGCCGCGCGAGGCCGTAGAACTCCTGCGAGTACAGCTTCGTACTGGCCGTGATGCCCGGGTCCGGCAGGTCGGAGACGACGACGTCGTACGTGGCGGGGGGCGCTCCACGCAGCCAGTTGAAGGCGTCCTGGATGGTCACGTGCAGGCGCGGGTCGCCGAACGCGTGCTGGTTCAGCGCGGACAGCCCCGGGTCGGTGCGGGCCAGCCGGACCACCTCCGCGTCGAGTTCGACGACGTCCACCCGGTCGACTCCCCGGTGCCGCAGCACCTCCCGGGCCGCCAGGCCGTCCCCGCCGCCGAGGATCAGCACGCGCGTGTGCGGCCCCGTCATGGCGGGGTGGACCAGGGCCTCGTGGTAGCGCCGTTCGTCCCGCCCGCTGACCCGCAGCCGCCCGTCGAGGTACAGGTCCAGGGGCCGGCCCGGCGTGCCCCCGGTGAGGACCACTTCCTGCACCCCGCTCCGCAGCGCCACGCGGACGTCCCCGCCGTACACCGCCTGCCGTGCGGCCCGTTCGAAGTCGTCGACGAGGGCGGTGGCCGAGGCGAGGATCCCGAGGACGACGGCGTTGACGAGCAGCAGCAGCCATCTGGCCCGCCGGCTCAGGTCCCGCCGGAACAGCCCGAGCACCAGCGCACAGCCGACGACCGCGTTGACCGCGCCGGTGATCAGCGCGCCGGTCAACTGACCGAGGAGCGGCAGCAGGAGGAAGGGGAAGGCGAGGCCGCCGACGAGCGCGCCGACGTAGTCCGCGGCGAACAGGTCGGCCACCGCGCCGCCCGCGTCCTGGCGGCGGATCCGCTGGATCAGCTCCATCAGCAGCGGGACCTCGGCCCCGATGAGCAGCCCGGTCACGAGGGAGAAGGCGACCAGCACGCAGCGCGGCCCCTCGGCCCACATCCCGCCCCAGTCACCGGTCCAGGCGAACACGGCGTACAGGGCCATCGCACTGCACCCGCCGACGAGCGCGAGCACGGCCTCGACGGCGCCGAATCCGGCCGCGGCGAGCCCGCG
Source organism: Streptomyces sp. NPDC033136 (assembly GCF_055578235.1). Classification (NCBI taxonomy): domain Bacteria; kingdom Bacillati; phylum Actinomycetota; class Actinomycetes; order Kitasatosporales; family Streptomycetaceae; genus Streptomyces; species Streptomyces sp. NPDC033136. Next base: position 596,310 of record NZ_JBVIPD010000001.1, on the reverse strand, counting down.
CAGCCGCTTCGCGGCGAGGGAGCCGATGCCCATCGCGAAGACCATGACGGACAGCACGACGGACGCCTGGGTGACGGAGTCGCCCATCAAGTACGAGGCCAGCGCGACGAGTTCCAGTTCGTACACGAGTCCGCAGGCCGCGCAGACGAACACGCCCGTGAGGACGAGGAACCGTCCGGTGCCGGGCCTGACGGGCAGTCGCGCCGGGCCGCCGGGGACGCCCGGGGCGCTCCGGGGCGGCGGGGGACCGGGCGGGGCGGGCGCGTGCGGCTCGATCACGCTGCGACGTTACGTCACGCCCCGACCACGCTTCGTCACCCACACGTGTGGTGCTGGTCTGCGGAGGCGGTGGAGGATCGGTACGGGATCCGGTTGACCGCATGCGGTTCGGCCGGCCGGGCAGCGCTCGACGGCGGCCAGTGGGCGGACACCGCCGCCGGCGCCCGCATCCCCACCTTCGTGCGGGTCGCCACCAACTGCCCGTCCTGCGGGTACGCGTGCCAGGTCCGCCAGTGCACCTGCCCCTGCTGCCGCTGGGCGAGCAGGGCCGTGAAGGCGTGCGGGCTGCCGGGGAAGACACCCGCGAGGCCGTGCGGGTGGTCGGAGACCAGGGCCAGCAACTCCTGGGCGCGGCCCGCGAAGGAGCCGGGCGTGAGGACCTCGACCCGGGCCGCGAACTCGTACTCCCAGTCGCCCACCCGCTCGGCGACGCCGAGCGGAAGCGGGGTGCTGCTGCCCGGAATGCACGCCACCGTCTCCGAGCAGATGCCCCGGTCCTCCTCCAGCAGGACCTGGTGGGACGCACCGAGAAGGCGCAACTGCACTTTGATGCCTGTCAGTTCGAGGTCGAGCGTGGCCAGCGCGGGAAGCGGCTCGCGTCCCAGGGCCCAGGCGAGATCGGCCGCGCGCGTGTCGGTATAGGGGGTGTTCAGCGTCGTGAGCATGGATCGGCTCCGCAAGCACACAAGGAGAGGGAGATGGGTCCGCTGCGCTCCGGTCGCACCGGGGGACTTCGGCCCGGGTCAGCCCGGTCGGCCGGTTTCAGGAAGGTGTCCGCGGGACGTCCGAGGGGCTGCGTTGGTGATTGAGAGGGAATCATGAACTGTGGCGCCGCAACAGCGTTTTTACCCAAGTTCGTGGGGTTTCCATCCCTCAGAGGGCCCCACGGCTCAACTGTTCAACTACGGCGTGCGCCGTTGCCGGGGAGGCGTGCGCCGGTGCGCCGTGGCGCGCGCCGGAAACCGGCACGAACGGGCCCCGTCGGCTTCCCAGTCGGCTCCCGAAGTGGCCTTCTGCCAGGCGCAGTTGCCGGAGGCACGCGGGGACGCGGCCCCCTCCCACGGGACATCGCCCCGCAGGCGTGAGAAGTCGCCCGAATCCGCCTGATGCCACCGGATGCCACCGGAAGGCCACCCGACAGAGGTTCGACGGGTCCTTCGCCGGTGAGCCGGTGGCCCGGTGAAATCCCGGGGAGGCGGGAACGAGAGACGCTGTCGGCGCATGCCGCACGGCGGGAGCCAAGTGTCCGCACGGTCTCAGCGACACACCGCGTGCACGGCGTGTCGCTGAGACTCTCGCACCACTTGTCGGCAGTCCGCCGTCCGCCGGATTCACCAACGGCATCACAAGAGCGCGGGGCCCGCCTCCATGGTGCGGACCCCGCGCTCGGCGGTTACGGCTTCCCCGTCGGGAGAGCGGCCGACGTCAGTCAGCTGCTACCGCCGCCGCAGCCACCGCCACCACCCCCGCCGCAGGACGACCCGCCTCCACCGGACGAGCTGCCGCCGCAGGAGTGCCCCCCGTGGTGTCCGTCGCCGCCGGACGAGCCGGAGTCTCCCCCGCCGGCCCACCAGCTGCTCCCGCTGTCGTGGTGCGAAGCCGTGGACACCCCCGCCCCGCGACGCGTCGTCCGCGCGGGACGGCCGGAACCGCCCCTGCGTGCGAGGGACACCAGCGCCCCGACGAAGAGGATTCCAGTCACCGCCAGGATGATGCCGAAGATCATGGCGTCACCCTCCTTCCGTTCCCCCGAAGCGGCCCCCCGTGGGCGCCTCGCTCTTGCGTGACCGGGAGATGCCCGCCCCCTGCGCGGCCCAAAGCAGAGTTGAGGAACTCCAGAGCTTCGGCGCAGGATGGCCGGCATGACCTCCAGCGCGCGCCCCCTCCTCAACCGCCGGCTCGCCGAGTTCGGGACGACGATCTTCGCCGAGATGTCCGCCCTGGCCCTGAGCACCGGCGCCATCAACCTCGGGCAGGGCTTCCCCGACACCGACGGCCCCGAGGAGATCAGGGAGGCGGCCGTGCGGGCGCTGCGGGACGGGCGCGGCAACCAGTACCCGCCGGGCCCCGGCGTCCCCGAGCTGCGCACCGCGATCGCGGCCCACCAGCAGCGGCGCTACGGCCTGTCCTACGACCCCGACACGGAGGTCCTGGTCACCGCCGGGGCCACGGAGGCCATCGCCGCCGCCCTGCTGGCCCTGCTGGAGCCAGGCGACGAGGTGGTCGCCCTCGAGCCGTACTACGACTCGTACGCGGCGTGCATCGCGATGGCGGGCGGACGCCGGGTGCCGGTGACGCTCCGCCCGCACGAGGGCAGCTTCCGCCTGGACCTGGACGAACTGCGCGACGCCGTCACCGACCGCACCCGCCTGCTGCTGATCAACACCCCGCACAACCCGACCGGCACGGTCCTCACCCGCGAGGAGCTGGCCGCGATCGCCGAGCTGGCGGTGGAGCGGGACCTGCTGGTGGTGACGGACGAGGTGTACGAGCACCTGGTCTTCGACGACGCCGAGCACGTGCCGCTGGCGACGTTCCCGGGGATGCGCGAGCGTACGGTCACCATCTCCAGCAGCGGCAAGACGTACTCGTTCACCGGGTGGAAGGTCGGCTGGGTGACGGCCGCGCCCGCGCTCGTGACCGCCGTGCGCTCGGCGAAGCAGTACCTGACGTATGTGGCGTCCGGACCGTTCCAGTACGCCGTCGCCGAGGCCCTCGCGCTGCCGGACAGCTACTTCGAGGGGTTCCGCGCGGACATGCTGGCCAAGCGGGACCTGCTCGCGGGCGGCCTGGAGCGGGCGGGCTTCACGGTCTTCCGCCCGGCCGGCACTTACTTCATCACCACCGACATCCGCCCCCTCGGTGAGAGCGACGGTTTCGCCTTCTGCCGGGCGCTGCCCGAGCGGGCCGGTGTCGTCGCGATCCCCAACGCGGTCTTCTACGACCACCGCGAGCAGGGCGCACCCTTTGTCCGCTTCGCCTTCTGCAAGAAAGACGACGTTCTCCACGAGGCAGCCGGTCGCCTGCGACGCCTCGCCGGCTGAGTTCATCCCTCTTCGTGAGGCCGGCCCGACCGACTACGAGAACGAATACTGGGTCGGCCTCACCGTGGGACGGGCTGCATAGGAAGGACTCAACGGTTCGACGAGATCGAGTCGGGCAGGATTGCCAGTACACGAAAACCTCCGTCCTCCGTCTGCCCTGCCTCCAGCTCCCCTCCGAGCAGCTCGGCACGCTCTCGCAGTCCGGACAGTCCGTGGCCACCTGTGGGGAGTGGCTCACAGGGGTTCGCGCCGGCGGAAGGGCTGTTGCGTATCTCGACGACGAGCGCGGACGCGGTTCCCGGCGCGGTGCTCACGGCGACCGTCACCTCGGCGTTCGGAGCGTGCTTTCGTACATTGGTCAGGGCTTCCTGCACGGTACGGTATGCCGTGTGCTCCACCGCCCCGGTCCACGAGAGGGACGAGGCGTCCACCGCATCGAAACGAACTGGCAGGCCGCTTGATTCGACCAAGGCCGGCAGGTCCACGAGGCCAGGTGTCCCGCGTGGCGAGCGGAGTGCCCCGACCAGGTGCCGCAGTTCCTCCAGGGTGGCGGTACTCAGCCTCCGGATCGTCATCGCGCCTTCTTGGCTGTCTCTGTCCTTCGCCGTCGCCTCAAGTGCCCCTGCCTGGACCGCGATCAGGCTGATCTGGTGGGAGACGATGTCGTGCATCTCCCGCGCCAGGCGTGCCCGTTCCTCGGCGGCGGCCATTTCGGAAAGCAGCTCCCGCTCCCGGTCCCGGGCACGCGCCAGCTCCGCGATCTGCTCGCACTGCTGGGCACGGGCTCGCGCGAGCCGGCCGACCGCGGTCGGGCCGGCGCTCAGCATCGCGGCCGAGAGCACGCCGAACAGGACTTCCTCGTACGTCCACTCGCCGTCCTGGGTCGGCCACCACGGCCAGAGACCCGCCAGGAAGACCAGCACAGCGCAGCACACCACGGTCCGCAAAGGGCGGATGTCCTTCGCCACCTGGTAGAGGGCGGCCATCGGGGCGATCAGCAGGTAGCCGGTGAGGGCCGCGGGCAGCGTCGCCGCGAGCACGGCCACCGGCAGGCGGTGGCGGAGTAGCAGTACCGCCACGGACGCTGTGTGCCAGGCGAGTTCCAGCGGGGTGGCGACGCGGCAGATGGTCAGCAGCTCGGCCGCCGACGGGACCAGGACGATGGCGGCTTCGAGGCGGGGAGAGACCCTCATGGCCTGGGGGCGGTGTGCGCGTTCTGGTGCGCGAGTACCGCCGCCTGGACACGGTTGGACAGACCGAGCTTGGTGTAGATGGAGCTGACGTGGTCCTTGGCGGTGGCCGGACTCATCAGCAGCTCGTGGCCGATCTCCGCGTTGGACAGGCCGTCCCCGAGGAGCGACAGCACCTCTCGTTCGCGCTCGGTGAGCTTGTCCATGCGGGGGTCGAACTGCCGACCGCTGAGGTAGCCGCCAACCACGTTGGAGGCCACGGCGGGTGACAGGACCGTTCCGCCCGAGAAGAGCGTGCGGACCGCGTGGGCCAGCCCCTGTGGTGCGGTGTCCTTCAACAGGAAGCCTGCCGCGCCCGCACGAAGAGCTGCCGCTATCTCCCCGTCGCCGGAGAATGTCGTCAGCATGGCCACCACAGGAGGACGGAGACGGGCACGCAGTTCGGTGAGCACGCTCAGCCCGTCCCTGCGTGGCATTCGCACGTCGAGCAGCACCACATCCGGGCGGTGCCGCATGACCATCTCGACCGCCTCCGGGCCGTCGCAGGTCACCGGCACCGTGATGTCCGGCTCGGCGTCCAGGATCCGTTGCAAACCGGAGCGCAGCAGCACCTCGTCGTCGACGATCAACACCCGGATCACGTGGGTCCCCCTGTGTCTTGCGGTCACCTCAACATAACAAGGCCGCGCAACTGCGAAATAGTCATTCCTGGCGATGCCACCCCCGCCGAACGGCGGGGGAAGGGGCCACCGCTCGGCGGGGGCGAGACCTTCCACAGGCGGAGGTTGGGCAGGGCTGCGGGTGCCTACCCTGCCCATTCGCCGGACCGGAACCATTCGCCGGTCCGGAACGACCACTTTGAACAGGGGAATGAGCATGTCTCACATCCGTACGCTGCCGCGCGCCCTCATGGCGCTCTCGGTCGCCGCACTGCTGGCCGTCGCGTCGATGGCGCTGCTGGCCACCGGTGGCGCGTCCCACGCCGAGGCCCTGCCCACGGCGTTCTCGGCGGACCTGACCACGACGTTCGGCGTCAGCGCGTACGCCGCGAAGAAGATCGTCGACGCGGTCAACAGCCCGTGGGCCATGGCGCTGAGTGTCGCCCTGCTGCCGCTGGGCCTCGGCGGTGCCGCGCTGACCATCCGCGCCACCTGGGCCACCTTCGTCGCCACCATCGGCAAGAAGGCCGCCACCGGCGCCATGGTCGGCTGGTAGCAGACAGAGCACGACACTGACCGGGCGGATCAGCAGAGGACTGGGGACATGACCATCTGGAGTCTGTGGCGGCTGGATCGGCAGCGCCGCATCCGTGTGTGGTGCGCGCGCTTCCCCTGGCTGCCGTCCGGTCCTGCCCGAATACGGGGAACGGCGGCCGCTGCGGCGGCCGCTGGTTTCCTCCTGGCCGCGCTGGTCTGCGCCGGGGCCGGCCAGCTCGCGGGAGTCGAACGCTCCCGGCCCGCGCTCGATGTCGCCTGGGCCGGGCTCGTCGTCCTGGTCGCGCTGGCCGGGTTCTCGGTCACATCCGTGCGCGACGCCCTGCTCGTACCGGATGCCGCGCTGCTGCGGGGACTGCCGGTATCCGGCGTACACATCGCCGTGGTCCGGCTGCTCCTGCCGACGGCCCTGTACGCGGCATGTGGCGGCCTGCTCATCGGGGCCGGCGTCACCACCGGTGCCGTACTGTCAGGTGCACTCCCGCTGGGCTCGGCCTCGCGCATGCTGCTGTGGGGCACCGTGAGCGCGGTCGGCGTCGCCCTCCTCGCCCGCGCCTGCGCCGTGCTCCTGTTCCGACTCGGCCTCCTGGCTCCCGCCGCCTGGAACGCCCCGCTGCTCACCCTGCTCGGCGGCTGTCGGCACCTGATGCTCGCTGCGGCCGCCCTCGCCCTCGTCGGGGACGTACGCGGCGCCGAGGAGCCGGTCCGCGCGCTCGCGGCCGAGATCTCCCGCCGGGCGGGAACTCCGGGTGTCGCCTCCGCGCTGCTCCTGCTCGCCATGGGCTGTGCCGCAGGCGCGCTCGCGGTGTTCGCGATGCGCCGCACCGATCCACACACCGTCCAGCAGCGCATGACCACCCCCGGCACCTGGCGCGTCACCCGGCCGCTCCCGACGGCTCCGGACGCGGCGCTGCGAGCGAAGGACCTCCGCGTGCTGGTGCGCCGCGGCCCCCAGGTGTGGGAGCTGCTGGCCGGAGTCACCGTCTTCGTGCCGGCCCTGGCCGTCTGCGTCGGCTCGCTGGCCGTGCTCGGCCCCTCCGCCCGCTCGGGGCCGCTCGCCCAGGCTCTGGTCACCATGCTGGTGGCCTCGCTCATCGGTACGGTCCTGGGCCTGCTCGGCGAGGTGCTCGCCCCGGTGATCAGCATGGACACCGAGGGCCCGGCCGGTCAGCTGCTGCGGACCGTCCCCGGTGCGCTCGACCGGCTGCGGTCGGTGCGAGCGGGTGCCTGCACCCTGGTCGGCACCGCTGTCGGCGTCGGCATGCTGCTCGTGGCCCAGCCGGCCCTGGCTCTGCCACCGTCGGCGGTCGCCGCGCTGGCCCCCGTGGTCCTCGGCAGCGCTGCCATCGACGCCACCGTCCTGGTGATCGTCTCGGGGAACCATCCGGCGCCCCTGCGCCCCGAGATCGTGCTGCCTCACCCCGAACCACAGGTGCGCGCCGCCTCGATGACGGCGACCGCGCTGTGGGTGAGCCTCGGCGGCCCGCTCGCGGCAGGTCTCGGCTACCTCGTACCCGACTCCTGGCCGCTGGCGGTGGCCTGCTGCCTGCTCGTCCTCGTCCTCGCCCGCCCCGCCGGAGCGGCCCTGCCGCGCTGGTGGGCCACACGTGGCACCCACTCCGCCCACCCGCCTCTGCCCGAACCCGCGACGCGCCGGGCACCGGATGCCCCAGCCCGCCCCGAAACGGATGCCCATGCTCAGCTTTGAATCGGTCCGCGTCAGCTACCCGCAGACAGGGACCGCGGCTCTCGACGGCGTGTCGTTCAGCGTCGCCCCGGGGGACTGTGTGGCCCTCGGCGGAGGCAACGGCGCGGGCAAGTCGACGATCCTGCGGACCGCGGCAGGTCTCACCGAGCCCGACGAGGGCCTGGCGCTGATAGCGGGAGCACCGGCCGGATCACCTGACGCCCGGTCCCGAGTGGGCTTCGTCGCCGACAAGCCCCCGCTGTACGACGTCCTCAGCCCCGTCGAACACATCGAACTGCTCTCCCGCCTGTGGCAGTTGGCGCCAGTAACGGCCGACCGACTGCGGCGGTTCCGCCTCGACGAGGTCGCCGACCGTCCCGTACGTACCCTGTCTCTCGGCCAGCGCCAGCGCCTCGCCCTAGCGGTGGCGACGCTGCACGGGCCCGAACTCCTCCTGCTCGACGAGCCGTTCAACGGCCTCGACGCCGCGACGACCGGGATCCTGCGCGAGACGCTGCGCGCCCACCTCGCGACCGGAGGAGCCGTCCTGGTCGCGACCCACGCTTTCGAACCGCTGGCCACCATCGCCACCCGGGCCCTCCGGGTGGACCGGGGCCGACTTGTCGGTCAGTACGAGGACCCGGACGCCCTTGCCTCGCTGCGCCGGGACTTGGCGATGGGAGAAGAGGGGGCCTCTCAATGACCGCCCAAGCGGTGGACGCTCCAGTGTCCTCCTCCCGTACCTCCCGTACCTCCCGTACGGCTCTGGCGGCGGCCGCGGCCGTCGTCGTCCTGCCACTGCTCGCGGGTGTGCAGTCCGGCCGACTCCTCGGTACGGCCGAGCACCTGGGAGCCGGGGGGCGTGGCGCGCTCAGCATCTGGGCGCACAACGCGAGCCTCGCCGTGATGACCGCCGCCCTGGGCCTGCTCTCGCTCGGACTGCTGACCCTGCTGATGGCAGGCGTCGGATGGTTCGTCAACGGGTACGCGCTCGGCGCCTACCTGGGCAGCGGGCACGATCTGGTCGAGTTGCTGAGCCTGATGCCCCATCTGGTACCGGAACTCAGCGCGTTCGTCCTGGCCACGGCGGTCGGGCTGTCCGGCGCCGCGCGCGCCCTGGCGTCCGTCCGAGGTCGCGCGCTCCCACCCCGGCGGCAGTGGGCCCGCGACAGTGGGCTGCGCCTCGCGGCGGCGACGGTTCTCCTGATACCCGCCGCAGTCCTCGAAGCGGCCACCTGACCACCCCGCCGTTCCGCTGCCGCCCGGACCACCCTTCGCCTAACGGAGATTCACCCATGAAGACCCCCGCCCCCAGCCGCCGCGGGCGCGGTATCGCCCTGGCCGGTGCCGTAGTGCCGCCACCCGCGGCCCTGTTCGCCCTGATCCTGCTGCCCGGCCTGTACGGGCCTGGCGCCGCCCTCGGTCTGCTGGCGGCCGGAGCGGTACTCACCTCCGGGATGCTCGCTCCCGGCCCCCGCCTGCTGCTGCGTGTCTGCGGCCTGCTGGGGATGCTCGGTGGACTGGCTCTGATCGTGGCGGAGGCGTCGTGACGACCTCGATGGCGTCCCCACCCCGGCTCCCGGAGGCGGAGGACGGCACGGCGGCGGGTCCGCCGGCACCCCGCCCATGGCTGGTGCTGGCCGCGCCCGGCGCCGTCTTCCAGGCCGTGGCCGAAGGCAGCGGACCTCGACGTGCCCTGCGCGCCCTGCTGTTCACCCTGCCCCTCATGCCCGTCGTCTTCGCCTTTCTGGTGCATGACGGCATACGGTCCGCCCTCCTGGAGGATCCGGCGCTCGCCGACCGGGCGGGCGCGGCCGGCTATCTCGCGGTGCTGGCCGGAGTGGTGCTGTGCGTGGTGCAGGTGGCGCTCATGACCGCCAACTACGCCATGTTCGCCGTGGTCGTACGCATCGGAGGCGACGCCAAGCCCGCGCATCGGAAGATGCTCGCCGTCTGGGCCTACGCCTGTTTCCCGCTGATTCTGCGTCAGCTCTGCTACGTGCTGGTGATCGCCACCGCCGGCCCCGAGTGGCTCACGGCGCACGCCGGAGTCATCGGCGTGGCCGACCCGTTCCTGGCCGCGGTCGCCGTGCTGTTCTTCATCGGCTGCCGCAAGGGGCTGGGGCTCACCTTCGCCCGATCGGCCGTCGTCACCGCCCTGACCACGGTCATCGGCGCCGTGGGCGCGCTTGTCGGAGGTGTCGCGCTGTGAGCGGACCGGCTGTCGTACTCGACGGCGTATGCGTCGAACTGAGCGGGCGCCCTGTCCTCGACTCGTTGAGCCTGCGCATCCCACGCGGCCAGATCACCGGCTTGATCGGCCCCAACGGGGCGGGAAAGTCGACCGCGCTGCGCGTGATGCTCGGCCTGCTGCGGCCGCACCGGGGCGAGGGCAGCATCCTCGGACACCCGCTGTCCGACCCTGCGGCCTATCTGCCCAAGGTGGGGGCGTTCATCGACGGCCCGGCCGTCGACCCCGCGCTCACCGGGCGCACCAATCTGCGGGTCCTGGCGCGCCTGTCAGGCACCCCCGAGCACCGTCTCGACGAACTCCTGGAGACCGTGGGGCTCACGGATGCCGCCCGCCGCAAGGTACGCGGCTACTCCCTCGGTATGAAGCAGCGCCTCGGTATCGCCGGCGCCCTGCTGAAGGACCCCGAGCTGCTGGTGCTCGACGAACCGACCAACGGCCTCGACCCGTTCAGCTCCGCCCGGCTGCTGAACCTCGTGAAGGAACGGGCGGAGACGGGCCACACTGTGGTGATCTCCAGCCATGTCCTGGCCGACCTGGAGTCGGTGTGCGACCACTTCGTACTGATCGACGGCGGCACCTGCCGTATCGACAGTCCCCGTGCCCAGGTGCTCGGACAGAGCAGGAGCGGTCTGCGGGTCGTCCCCGCCGACCCGGCCATGCTCGCCGCGGTCGTACGTATCGCGCGGGCTCTTGGTCTCACGGCCGCCCCGTACGACGACCACGTCGTGGTGGCCGCGGACCGCGGCAGGGCGGCGGAACTCAACCGCGCCCTGATCACCGCCGACATCGACGTCGTCGAGGTCAGCGAGCAGCAGGCAGATCTCTTCCAGGCGTTCGCCGCGGCGATCGGTGGCGCCCCCCGCCCGGGAGTCGACGCATGACCGGAGTGTTCACGGCCGAACTGGCCCGCCTGTCCAGGCCGTCCCCCATCGTGACCGCGCTGGGCGCGGTCACGGTGCCCATCCTCGCGGTCACCGCCCTCGCCCTGCTGGTGCCGGAGCAAGCGGCGCCCGGGGCGATGGCGGACGGCGCCGCGCGCATGCCGATGGACCTCGTGGCACTGACCAAGCCGGAGGGAGCGTCCGCCGCGGTCCGGTTGCTCGCTCCACAGCTCGCCATGGTCGCCTACTGTCTGTTCGCGCTTTCCGCCGGACGCGACCTCACCCATGCCACAGCCCGCGCGGCACGGCTCCAGGGACCTTCAGCCCGGCGCATCCACTTCGCCAGACTGCTGGTCCTGAGTGCGGTCACGGCCCTGGTGGGCGCGTTGGCCCTCCTGCTCTCGATGCCGGCCGGCGGTGCGGTGGCATTCTCGCGCGGCGCCTCCCTGGACTCGTGGGCATCGGCGGCGGCGTTCGGCGTGCTCGTCGAGCAGTGGGCGGGGCTCACGCTGGCCTCCTGCTGTCTGGGCGCTCTCGGCGCGCTGGTCGCGCTCGTGACCCGCTCGGGCGGCGCCGCGATCGGGATGGGTCTTGTGACGCTGCTCGTGGTCGACCCGCTGCTGTCGGTCTGGCGGCCGCTGCGCGGGCTGACTCCCGGCGCCCTGATCAACCAGGTGGCGTGGTGCGCCTCGGACCGGGGCATGGCTGTGACGGTCGTCGCGGCAACGACCGTCGTCGCGGCCTGGCTCGGCGCAGTCGTCTACCAGCGCCGCAGCGCGACGGCCTGAGCCGGCTCGACCGACTCTCCTGCTCCGTCCAGAACAGCGGACCCGCACCGCGAGTTCGCACTCGTCACCGCCCGCGTCCGCGGCACCGGGCGATGTCGCTGGTTCGCGCGTTCGACAGTGCCGCCCGGCACAGTTCCTCCCAGCCATTCGCGGCCTCTGTCCTCCCGAAAAAGACGTTCCGGCCACTCGGCGGGGGACACTGACGAGACGATGTCCATCGCTCGGTGCACAGCTTCCCCGGCGCCCAGCTCAGCGGCATCGGACAGCGCTTCCGCCGGTGTGTGGACGCTGCTGCTGCGCCGACGACGAGGTCGCCGGATCATCGCCCCCGCCCGGCGCGAAGCCGGGAAACCAATAGGCGCGTGAACGAGGAGTCGGCTGGGGCACGGCGGCCCCGGAGCTGGTGACGGCGGTGCGCTCGGCGAAGCAGTACCTGACGTACGTCTCGGCGGGCCCGTTCCAGTACGCGATCGCCGAGGCGCTGGCGCTGCCCGAGTCGTACTTCACGGCCTTCCGGGACGACATGCTGCTCAAGCGGAACCTGCTGGCGGCGGGCCTGGAGGAGGCCGGGTTCCGAGTGTTCCGCCCGTCGGGCACGTATTTCATCACCACCGACATCCGCCCCTCAGCGAGACCGACGGCGTCACCTTCTGCCGGAGCCTGCCGGAGCGCGCGGGCGTCGTCGCCATCCCGAACGCGGTCTTCTACGACCACCACGAGGAGGGCGCGCCCTTCGTCCGGTTCGCCTTCTGCAAACGTACTGAGGTGCTGACGGACGCGGCGGAACGGCTCCGCAAGGCGTTCGCACACTGACCGCCGCAGTACGTCCCCCTCCCCTCCTTTGCCTGCTGTCCCGCTACGGAACTCTCGCGCCCGGAACCGCGCGGTGACGGCCGCCATTCTGCCGCTTGCCACACCACAGGCATCGACGTACAGTTTCTTGTACGTCAAGGAGGGTTGATCGTGAAGACCATGACCTATTCCGAGTCGCGCGCGCGGTACGCCGAGGTGCTCAACTCCGTCACCGACGACCGCGAAGAGGTCGTCATCACCCGGGCCGGGCACGAGCCGGTCGTCATAGTTTCCCTTGAGGATTACGAGTCCCTGAAGGAGACGGCGTACCTGCTGCGGAACCCGGCCAACGCGCGGCGCCTGCTCGCGTCCATCGACGAGCTGGAAAGCGGCGGCGGCACCGTACGCGAGCTGGCGGCCGACGAGTAGGGGCCGCGAGTTGAAGATCACCTTCTCCTCCCGCGCCTGGGAGGACTATCTGTGGTGGCAGCTTCAGGACCGGAAGATCCTGAAGCGCATCAACACACTCATCGCGGACATCGCCCGGAACGGCAACGAGGGGATCGGCAAACCGGAACCCCTCAAGCACGGGTTCCAGGGCTACTGGTCGCGCCGCATCAACGACGAGCACCGGCTGATCTACAAAGCCACCGAGGACGGCGTCCTGATCGCACAATGCCGCTACCACTATGAGAGCTGACCGGAGTCGACCGGATCAAGCACAGTCTCTGTCGGCCTCAGCGTCGCATTGCGGTCAGCACGTCGGAAGGTGATGTGCGGGCAGTAGCCCTCCTCGGCCAGCCAGGCACGGGCCCGGCCGCGCTGTCGCTCATCGCTGAACCGGTGGTACCGGCTCCAGGAGCGCTCGTCACCGGCGAGGACGTCCTTGAAGCGCCGGAAGGCGCCCCGCCCACCGATGGCGATCCGCAGCCGGTCGGCAAGGGCGGCGTCCTCGACCTCTTCGATGAACAGCTCCATGTCCCGGTAACCGGCCCGGGACCCCAGAGCCGGCGCGTACAGCCATCGCTCGGGATCGTCGTCCTCCTCGGCCTCGGGGCCAGGCCCCAGCTCATCGGTGAACGCAGGCCGGCACTCCCCGGTGGACAGATCGATCCGGCCACCGGACTCGGTCGGGTCGCCCTCCAGCAGCATGGCGAGCATCTCCAGATCGACCGCGAGCGGGCGCAGGAGGGGGATCGCCGCGTCTCCCGTGGCCGCGCGCAACCGGTCCGCCAGCTCCTCATCGCCCCGGAAGCCGCGCTCCTGGAGCGCGCCGAGAAACACGGCCGCCATCTCCGCAGCCCCCGGCAGGCCCTGCGCCGCGGCCACCGCCACACCATCGCCGGCCAGTTGCAGCACCTCGCGCACGGGGCCACGGTGCAACGCGGCAAGCAGCGCCACGCCGTCCTGCGCGTGGATCGCGCCGCGCAGGGCCCGCAGCCCGTCCTCGTCCCATCCCTCAGCCACGACCACGACGGTAACGCGCCACCGAGGGCGTACGACGCCGGGACCCATCGGTTTCCCCCCGCCCGGCTCGGTGCCAGTGCCGGCGCACCCGGCGCCTGGGGGCAGGCGGTGTTGCCCGGTCAGCGGCGCCGCTTGCGGCCGCTCTTGCCTGAGGAGCGCCGAGCCTTCCGGGTGCGGGCGCCGTGGGTACCCAGTGCTCGGGCCGCCAGCTGCCTGAGCTCGTCGAGTCCGGCCCGGTCCGGGTGCGCGGAGTCCAACGCGGCGGCAACCGCTTCCCTGGCCTGGGAGCCCTGGGCGCGGAGCATCTCCTCGGCGCCGTCCCCGCCGCCCGCCAACTCCACGAGTTGAAGCAGGCTCTCGGCGAGCACCAGCAGAGACTCTGCATCGGTCATGTCCTCTGGGGACAGCAACTCACGGTGCGCCAGCGCGTTCAGCGCCAGCGGCGCCAGCTGTGTGTCTCGCCGCAGCGTGCGCAGCAGCCGCTCGCCCTCACCGTCCGGCAACGCCGCCGGCAGCACGCCGAGCATCGCCTGCGCACGCGTGCGGAAGGTCATGGTCCTTACGGCGTCGGTCAGTTGCCGCAGGGCACCTTCCCGCTCGCCGCGGGCCGTGATCCAGCCGGCCAGCTCCGTGCGGGCGGCGTCCGGGTCGTAGTCCTCGGCCAGCACCCCGAGCAGGCCGGCCGCCGGCGCCTGGGCCAGTTCACCGACCAACGGTGCGTCCCTGCCGGCCGCCAGCAACCGCTGTCGTACGGCCCGGGTACCGAGCTCGGTGAGACGGATGAGCTCGACCGGCCCGGCGGTCAGCTCCTCTCGCCGGGCAACGACACGCTCCCGCGCCACCGGGTCCGTTGCCGCCCCCGGGACGCCCAGCAGCTCCGCTAGCTCCGGCGGCATGTCCGCGAGCAGCTCGGGACCGGCATCGGAGAGGTCGATGTCGAGGAACACCGGATCGGCCATCCCACGGTCACGCTCGATCGCGCCCAGGTCGTCCAGCAGGTCGAGCACCGCGCGCAGGTCCCGGTCGGCGTGCTCGAACCACATCCGGTGCTGAAGGTCCGACCCGGCGTCGAGCTGGAGGGAGGTCCGATAGGCCAGGTGTACCGTGTCGCGCAGCCGCGGCCAGGGCATGGGGTACGGCAGGCTGTAGAGCGTGTTCAGCACGTCGTCCAGGATGTGCTCGTAGACGTCGAAGAGCATCGACTCGACGTGCCAGCCGCTGCGGGCCCCGATCAGGGCCTGCCGCAGCTCGAAGCACGCGTCGAAGGCGCGCAGCCACAGCTGGAGCGGGTCGGCCAGCACCGGCCGGGCCTTGGCCACCGCGTACAACCGCCCCTTGACCACCCGGACCAGCCGTGCCTTCTTCGCCCACTCCATCAGCAGTGCCAGCCGCGGCAGGTCGGCCGAAGAGCGCACCCCCTCAATCCTGTCGCCCGTGCCGAGTACGTCCACCAGCTCGCGGGCCTCCGCCATCCGCAGTCGTCCCGTCGCCGTCACCGGACGGCCGCCCTGCCCCGCCCATTCGGCGAGTCCGCGCAACTGCGCCACGGTCGTCGACGCCTCGGCCCGTCGGCGCAGTTCGTCGTCCGGGGGAAGCATCACAGGCAGTTGCGGCTCGGCCCGAGCCACGCCAGGCAGCGCGCGGCCGGTCAGCCGCCGTTCCATGATCGCGGCGAGAGCCTGCTGATCGTAGGCGGCCTCCCCGCGCCGCGCCAGGTCCGCGAAGCGCTGAAACGCCGCCCCATCCTGGACGTCCACGCCCTGCTCCGCGGCCGTCATCGCCCAGAACTTCGCCAATCCCCAGCGAGTGCGGTCCGTCATCGCCGCCACATGCTGTTCCGCGACCTTGTCGACCACGGCGAGGGAATCCTGGAGTGAGGGGCCGCGCGGGTCCGCCAACTGCGCGGCGTGCAGATAGCGCAGTAGCGTGCGCAGTGTGCCCGGGGCGTCGACGCGTTCCTCCCCGGGAAGCTCGGTGACCTGCTGAGGAAGCCAGGAGAGCAGTAGCTCCTCTACATGACGCGACTCCCACAGCCCCAGTCGGCCGTCGGCAGTCGCCAGGTGCCGGTAGTCCAGCACCGTCTCGGCCATGTACCCGTCCACCGGCAGCCCCTGCTCCCCGGCCCACCGCACCAGGCGGTCGACCAGCAGCCCCCGCGCCGCCTCGAACTCCTCCTCGGCCTCGGGTTCGAACCGCATCCGCATGAAATCCCGTCCACCTGTCTGCAGCAGTCGTTGCCGTGCCACGCTATCGCCGAACCGGGGCCGGCAACTCGGCCGAGGACGAGCGGGCCCGCTACCTCAGGGAGTACGTGGTGGTTGTCGCCCGCAGCAAGCGGCTTCGAACCTCTGTGCGGCGAACCGGACTTCGTCGCACAAACTCACGGCGCAGAACGGCACGCCCCCTGGCCGATCCCGATCGGCGAAAGACCAGGCCATCCCAGCCGGCTTCCCCGACCAGGAACGACCACGTCCGGCGACGGCGGTGCCGACGGCACGGGCCCTGGGCCGGCGGGGAGTCCCTCGTCAGCGGGCGTCCGCCTCGGGATCCGGGCGCGGGAGTTCGTCGAGGTCGAGCGTGAAGGTGCGGCCGTCGGCCAGGGGGATGGGGAGCTTGCCGGTGCCGTACGGGTGGGTGTGGGCCGCGATGTAACCCGTGGCCGTCGGCTGGGTGTGAAGGACGACTTCTTGGGCGTAGGGGTCCACGACCAGGTAGATCGGGATTCCGTAGCGGCCGTACTTCGCGGTGCAGTCGTCGTAGTCCTTGCGTGCGGAAGAGGTCGAGACGACCTCCGAGATCAGCAGGACGTCCTCGAAGCTGTAGCGCTTGCCTTCCTTGCGTGCGTCTTCGCGCAGGATCGCGAGGTCGGGGGCGGAGTTCTCGTCGGCGGGGAAGTCGATGTAGACATCGGAGGTGACCTTCGCGTGACGGCCGAGGGCAAGAGCGGAGTCGATCTGCATCGACCTGATGGTGCTGGAGTGCTCTTCGCTCTGCGGGGTCATGATCACCTTTCCGTCGGCCCCGAACAGGACCGTGTACCCCTTGGGGAACTCGGTGTGCACGATCGCGTCGACGCTCATGGACGGCTCCTTCCCGTGTGTGGTCAGGATACGACGGACAGTGCCGCGTCACCGAGCCCGTCGGTACGGCCGGAGATTGGCAGCGGGGCCTGTCGCACGCCGTAGGAATAGGCAGGCCAGCGAGGTGTCGGCTGGGTCACGGCGGCCCCGGAGCTGGTGACGGCGGTGCGCTCGGCGAAGCAGTACCTGACGTACGTATCGGCAGGCCCGTTCCAGTACGCGATCGCCGAGGCGCCGGCGCTGCCCGAGTCGTACTTCACCGCCTTCCGTGCCGACATGCTCGCCAAACGGAACCTGCTGTCGGCGGGCCTGGAGGAGGCCGGCTTCCGGGTCTTCCGCCCCTCGGGCACGTACTTCGTCACCACTGACATCCGCCCCCTCGGCGAGACGGACGGCTTCGCCTTCTGCCGCGCCCTGCCGGAACGCGCCGGTGTCGTCGCCATCCCCAACGCGGTCTTCTACGACCACCGCGAGCAGGGCGCCCCGTTCGTACGGTTCGCGTTCTGCAAGCGGACGGGCGTGCTTGAGGAGGCCGTGAAACGGCTCAGGGCGGCTCTCTAGACGCACCAGGTGGCCTGGCCGGCGTCGGCGATGAGCCGGGGCGCAGCTCCAGGGAGCGGAATGCGGTGGGCCTGGTCCTCAAGCAGACGGAGAGGGTGGTCGCCCTTCGGGCGCCCGCCGCGACGCAGGGACGAACGCGGCGGACGATCCGGAGCCGGATCGTCCGCCGAATCGATCAGGGCGGCCAGGTGCGCTCGATGCGGTCGCGTCGTACCGCGTAGGCGGCGGGACCGCCCCTGCTCACTGCAGCCGCACGCCCTCAGCCCCTCCGCGACACGACGTCCGAGATTGCGGTCGAGGAAGAACTCAGGCGGCAAGGCGCACCACTGCCCGGCACAGCTCTTCGACCTGCTCGGGCGTCATGTCGAAGTCGTAGGCGATGTCCTCGACGCTCTCCCCGGCCTCCCAGAGGTCGGTGATGGCCTTGACCGCGACCCGATTGGCGGCCACGACCGGCGTCCCGTGCCCGAACCTCGGGTCGATGACGACGGGTACGGAGTCCGGATACTGCCTGAGCCGGAGGCTGGAAGGAAAGTCGTCGTCAGCTTCCCAGTTCAGGTAGCGGAGGTAGTCGGAAACCACCTCGTGGATGGGCGCCTGGCCGTCTCGGGCCCTGCGGAGATCGCCGAGTCCGTGCTCGGCGAAGATGTCCACGCCGTCCGTCGCGATCCGCTTCGACACGAGACCGTACGGGGTGGCGAAGGCGTCCCGTACGGCGGCGGCGGCTTCCCTGATCTCGCTCATCCGGAGCCCAAGGGAGCGCAGGGAACGGAGGACATGAGCCTCGGCGACCGCGATGAAGGGCACCGAGGGCTGCCCCTTGCGCAGCGGCTCGACCTGATGGACCAGGGGCGCCCCGGCAGCCCTGCCCTTCAGCCACGAATGGAGCGTCGACTGCGGAATCTCGAGGTAGGAGGCTGTTTCCGTGGGAGTCAGAAGTCCGTCCCTGAACCTGTCGACCATGCCCCACCTCCTCCTGCCGTGTTGCCCGGTACCGCGTGTCGCATCGTCGCACATCAAGCCTGCCACCCAGGGGCGCACGGCACACCCGCCCACCGGCTCAGCCGGTCGCTCGCAGGTGTGCACCGGTCAGGCCCTCCCGGCAGCTCCGGCAGTGTCCGGGCCGCGGGGCGCGGAAGGCGCGCTCGCAGCCGTCGCAGGTCTGGAAGGGCAGTACGACCGGGCGTTCGACGCTCGGAGGCAGCGGGGGCGGGGGCGGCACCGGCAGGGGCGTTTGCCGGAGCCGGAAGGCGAGGATGCTCGCCGGCCGGGTCCAGAAGCGGTCGGGGAGCCGTGCGGTCAGCATCTCCGTGATCTCCCGCGGCCCGACACCGGCCGCCAGCCACTCGGCCACGGCCGGCGCCAGGCGGGCGGCCTCCCGCGCGGACAGGACGAGACGAGGGTCGACCCGGCGCAGGGCGGTCAGTACGGCGACCGCCTCGGGGTCGGCGTCGGCGAGTGCGGGTGCCGGGCTGCCCGGCTCCTCGGGAGCGGGAGCAGACGCCGGGCTGCCCGGCTCCCCAGGGCCGGGAGCGGGCGTCGGCTCCCGTAGGGCCTCGGGTTTTCGGACGGCGGGCCGGGGCGGCCGTGGCGGCTTCGGCGGCTCGGGCGGGCCGGGCGGGCCTTCGCCACGCGGTACGTCGTAGAAGTACGTCCGGGTGCGCACCTGCCCGGCGGGTGTCCGTTCGCGGCGGCGCTCCAGGTATCCGGCCGCTTCGAGTTCCCTGAGCGCCCGGGAGACGAGGATCTCGCCCTCGCTGAAGTGCTCGCACAGGGCGGTGATGGTCACGGGGGAGCCGTCGGGCAAGGAGGCGATGTACGCCGCGACGCCGACCGTGACCGCGCTGCCGCGCCGCTGGACGAGGGCGTTGGAGAGCACCGTGAAGTCGGCCGTCAGCCGGGTGCGTACGTGGATCACGCCGGAGGTCGGAGCTCCGGCGTCGGCGCGCAGGCGCGCGTTAGACTGCGGGTCAGCCATCGGGAAGGCGTTCACTTCCTGATCGGTCAGGCCCTCGATCGGGATTGCCGTCCCGGCCGGGGGCCGTATCTGTTTGCGGTTGTCGCGGCGAACGTAACGGTCCGCGTCCCGCACCCGCAAGCCGGTCACTCGGACGGGTGATGCCCGCCGTCCGGCGCGGGGAGGGTGGGTGGGCGGGTAGTTCTTTCCCCGGTTCTTTCAGGAGGTCAGTGGCCTACCGGACCCTCGCGGACAAGGGCCCGGTGCGTCCGGGAGCCGCCTCAGGGGCGGTGGTGCCCGGCCTTCAACTCGCCTATGAAGGCGGCCCAGGAAGCGGCTTCGAAGCACAGCGTCGGACCGGCCGGGGCCTTGCTGTCACGGACGGGGACGACGGCCCGGAACCCGTCGGCCACCTCCACGCAGTCGCCGCCCGCCTGATTGCTGTAACTGCTCTTGCGCCAGGCGGCGTCGTTCAGATCGGGACGGGACATTCGAGCCACGGTAGTCGCCCTCCATCGTGGACCGGATCATGTCGAGTGACGTGACCGGGGGCAGGGCTGCCGCCCGCAGCCGATCGTAAATCACCTCGTAGCAACCGACGTTGACCGGTTCCTCAATGAGTTGGCCATAGTCCGCGCCCTCGGTGTAGGCCGTCTCTGAGCCGTCCGGCAGGGTCAGGATCGTCAGCGAACCGCCCATTGCCTCGTGTCCGCCCTGGTCGAACGGCAGTACCTGTACGGTGATATGCCGCTCCGCCGCAGCGTCGAGCAGACGCGCCAACTGCTTCCGCATCACGGCCTGGCCGCCGATCGGACGCCTCAGTACTGCCTCATCCAGAACCACCCACAGCTCTGGCCGTTCGGGCGAACTCAGCCGATCCTGCCGCCCCATACGGGCTGCGACGCGCTCCTCCAACTGCTCTTCACTGTCCAGCAGGGCGTCCAGGCTGAGTACCGCCCGGGCGTAGTCCTCGGTCTGCAGCAGACCTGGCACCACATGAGCCGCATACTGCCGGACGGCCACCGCCCGCTCCGCGTACTCCATGAACTTCCGCGACCAGTCCGGAAACGCCTCCCGGTACACATACGGCCACAGCTCCACCAGCAGATCCTCCGCACCGAGTGCCGCGTCCAGCGCTCGCGCCAGCTCCAGCGTCGGCTTCGCTCCGGACGCGCGCTCGATCTGCGTGATCCGCGTGCTCACCACATGCGTCCGGTCGCCCAGCTCGGCCTGGGTCAGTCCCGCCGCCGTCCGGAGCCTGCGCACCCGCGCACCGAACAGCGCGGCCATCGACGCACTGGGGTCAATTCCGTTGGCCAAGGCATCACTTCCGTTCCTTACGGCCTCACAAGTAAGGCTGCGCCCCCTGTCGAGCGTAGGCCGAGCGGCCGACCCTTGAGCACGGAACGTGATGACTCGTGTGCGCAACGGAGCGCTTCGAGGTGACGGAAAGGGACGAGCAGGCCGTGCTGACAGAAACCTCCA
Source organism: Streptomyces sp. NPDC033136 (assembly GCF_055578235.1). Lineage (NCBI taxonomy): Bacteria > Bacillati > Actinomycetota > Actinomycetes > Kitasatosporales > Streptomycetaceae > Streptomyces > Streptomyces sp. NPDC033136. Next base: position 575,631 of record NZ_JBVIPD010000001.1, on the reverse strand, counting down.
CCCCGGGAGACATGCCGCAGCGTGAACTCCAGTCGCTCACGGTGCAGTGCCCCTCCTCCCCGCGTGGTGCGCAGCTCGCCCGGCGTCACTCCGTCCGGTGGATGGAGGAACGGGGCCACCCGCCGGCCTCGGACGTCTCCTGCGCGGTCGCCCTCGTCGTCGGCGAACTCGCAGCGAACGCCGTACAGCACGGTCGGGTCCCCGGCCGGGAGTTCGGTCTGCGGCTCGTCCTGGACGGGGCCGCGGGCGTACTGCGAGTCGAGGTCGCGGACGCCGCCTCCGCGAAGCGGCTGCCCACGGCCGCGCCCTCCTCCTGCCCCGACGGCGAGTCGGGCCGGGGGCTGCTCCTGGTGGACGTCCTGGCCGAGCGCTGGGGGTCGACGCCACGCAGTCCCGTGGGCAAGACGGTGTGGGCGGAGCTGCGCCTTGAGATCTGATCCGCCCCCTCGGCGAGGGAGGGGAGGCAGCGGTCCCCGAAAAAGGCGTACGGCGCGTACAGCGCGTACCTGGTCGTACGCGCCGACGCGCCGCTGCGGGACGGGCGGAGGGGCTACTCCTCGTCCTCGGGCTTCTCCGCTTCGTTGATCTCCTCCTCGAGACCGAGCTGCTCGATGAGCCACTTGTCGAACTCGATCGCGGCACGCACCCAGCTGACCGTCGAGGAGACGAAGTGCTCCAGGCTCACGCCCATGCCGATCAGCATCTGGGCCTCGCCGATCAGGCGGACCGTGCCGTCGTCGTGGGTGTGGCTGTAGACCTTGGGCCACAGGGTGCGGCGGTTCCAGTCGTCGATGGACTCCAGGATCTGCGGCTTGGCCTCGATCTCATGAGGCCGGTCGTAGAACGTCCGCACGGAGAAGACCTGCTGGTCCCCCTCTCCCCGGAACATGAAGTAGGTGCGGAACTGCTCCCACGGCGCCGCGAGGTCTCCCTCGTCGTCGACGACGTACTTGAGCTCCATCTGGTCGAGGAGCTGCTTCACGAGGTCCTGATCCGGGACGACGGGGCCTGCCGGTCCTTGCGGCTGCGGCTCGGGCTGGCCCCCGAAGTTCGGAATCGAGGACGGGTCGATGGTCACCGTGAATTTCCCTTCGTACGGATTCCGCCATCCTCCCCCATGCGGGGAGGGGGGTGGCAAGCCCCGACAGGCCCTGTCAGCCCTGGGCTGACACGATCCGGTCAACGGCAACCTCCGGGTGCCGGAGCCCGTCTCTCCCAGTGACGGACGGCAGGGGTGGTGGGCCATGGCGGCAGCGGACAGAGGGCACACCCGGTGGGGGCTGATCCTGCCGTTTCTGGCAGTGCCGGTTCTCCTTATCGGGTTCCTCATCATCGGCGTGTTCATGTGGTCCCTGACCGACAAAGACGACCCGGGCGCAAGAGGTGCGTCGAAGGCCCTCTGCGCCGACGCCCTGGCCTTCGGCGGCGCCGCCCGCCCCGGGGGCGCGGACGTGCACGACTGCACCGTGCAGCGGGGCATCGACACCGCGTACTCGGCGGTGCTGCGGATGCCGCGCGAGGACGTCCACGACTGGCTGCGCGAGACGTACCCGAACGCCCCGGAGGCGCGCACGGGCGGCGGCTCCTGCGAGGCGCTCTGCCTCGACGTGACCCACGAGAGCGGCCTCCCCGGCACGGCGGAGGCGCATGTGGTGCAGGTGAGGGTGGAGTACGTGAACGCCGAGACGGCGCTGGTGCGCTTCTCGGCGTTCACGATGTGACGTACAGCGTGTCGTCCTACAGCGTCTTGCCCGTCCCGGGCCCGACCAGCAGCCCGTCCTCGACGCGGTCCACCCGCACCGTGTCGCCGTCCTTGATCTCCCCGGACAGGATCTCCTTGGCGAGCCGGTCGCCGATGGCGGACTGGACGAGCCGCCGCAGCGGGCGGGCGCCGTACGCCGGGTCCATGCCCTCCTCAGCGAGCCAGGCCAGGGCCTCGGGCGTGATGTCCAGGGTGAGGCGCCGCTCGGCGAGCCGCTTGGCCAGGCGCTCCAGCTGGAGCTTCGCGATGCGCTCCAGCTCGGGCTTGGTCAGCGCGGCGAAGACGACCAGGTCGTCCAGGCGGTTGAGGAACTCCGGCTTGAAGGAGGTCCGCACCACCTCCAGGACCTGCTCCTTCTTCTCCTGCTCGCTGGTGATCGGGTCGACCAGGAACTGGCTGCCCAGGTTCGACGTCAGCACCAGGATGGTGTTGCGGAAGTCGACCGTGCGGCCCTGGCCGTCCGTGAGACGCCCGTCGTCGAGCACCTGGAGCAGGATGTCGAAGACCTCGGGGTGGGCCTTCTCCACCTCGTCCAGCAGGACGACGGAGTACGGCCGCCTGCGCACGGCCTCGGTGAGCTGGCCGCCCTCCTCGTAGCCGACGTATCCGGGCGGGGCGCCGACCAGCCGGGCCACGCTGTGCTTCTCGCTGTACTCCGACATGTCGATGCGGACCATCGCCCGCTCGTCGTCGAAGAGGAAGTCGGCGAGGGCCTTGGCCAGCTCGGTCTTGCCGACGCCGGTCGGGCCGAGGAAGAGGAACGACCCGGTCGGCCGGTCGGGGTCGGCGATCCCGGCACGGGACCGTCGTACGGCGTCGCTGACCGCCCGCACGGCCTCGGTCTGGCCGATGAGCCGCTTGCCCAGCTCGTCCTCCATGCGCAGCAGCTTCTGCGTCTCGCCCTCCAGCAGCCGCCCGGCGGGGATGCCGGTCCAGGAGGCGACGACGTCGGCGATGTCGTCGGAGCCGACCTCCTCCTTGACCATGGTGTCCTTGGCGACCTCTTCCTCGGCCTCGGAGGCGGCCTCCAGTTCCTTCTCCAGGGCCGGGATCTCGCCGTAGAGCAGCTTGGAGGCGGTGTCGAAGTCGCCGTCGCGCTGGGCGCGTTCGGCCTGGCCGCGGATCTCGTCGAGACGTTCCTTCAGCTCACCGACGCGGTTGAGGGACTGCTTCTCCTTCTCCCAGCGGGCGGTGAGGCCGCGCAGTTCCTCCTCCTTGTCGGCGAGGTCGCGGCGCAGCTTCTCCAGGCGCTCGCGGGAGGCCGCGTCGGTCTCCTTGCCGATCGCGAGCTCCTCCATCTTCAGCCGGTCGACGGCGCGCTGGAGTTCGTCGATCTCCACGGGGGACGAGTCGATCTCCATGCGCAGCCGGGAGGCCGCCTCGTCGACGAGGTCGATGGCCTTGTCGGGCAGGAAGCGGGAGGTGATGTACCGGTCGGACAGGCTCGCGGCGGCGACCAGCGCGCTGTCGGCGATCTGCACCTTGTGATGGGCCTCGTAGCGGCCCTTGAGCCCGCGCAGGATCGCGATGGAGTCCTCGACGCTCGGCTCGGCGACCAGCACCTGCTGGAAGCGCCGCTCCAGGGCGGGGTCCTTCTCGATCCGCTCGCGGTACTCATCGAGCGTGGTGGCTCCGACCATGCGCAGTTCGCCGCGGGCCAGCATGGGCTTCAGCATGTTCCCGGCGTCCATGGCGGAGTCACCGCCGGCACCGGCCCCGACGACGGTGTGCAGCTCGTCGATGAAGGTGATGATCTGCCCGTCGGAGTCCTTGATCTCGGCGAGGACGGTCTTCAGCCGCTCCTCGAACTCGCCCCGGTACTTCGCGCCCGCGACCATGGCCCCCAGATCGAGCGCGACCAGCCGCTTGTCCTTCAGCGACTCGGGCACGTCACCCTTGACGATCCGCTGGGCGAGGCCCTCGACGACGGCGGTCTTGCCGACGCCGGGCTCACCGATGAGCACGGGGTTGTTCTTGGTACGGCGGCTGAGCACCTGCACCACGCGCCGGATCTCCTGGTCCCGCCCGATGACGGGATCGAGCTTGCCTTCCCGCGCGGCGGCGGTGAAGTCGGTGCCGAACTTCTCCAGGGCCTTGTACTGGCCCTCGGGGTCGGACGTGGTCACCCGGCGCGCTCCTCGCGTCTTCTGAAAGGCGGCCTGGAGCTGCTTGGCGTCGGCCCCCTGCTGGGACAGCACCTCGCCGGCCGCGCCGCCCTTCGCGGCGAGGGCGATGAGGAGGTGCTCCGTGGAGAGGTACTCGTCGCCGAGGTCCTTGGCGCGGGCCTGCGCGTCGGCGACGACGGCGAGCATCTCGCGGTTGGGCTGGGGCGGCGCGACGGTCGACCCGGTCACGCTGGGCAGCCCGGCGAGCACACGCTCGGCTCCGGCGCGTACGGCGGCCTGGTCGGCCTCGACCGCGGCGAGCAGGTCGGTGATGTTCTCGTTGTCCTGTCCCTGGAGCAGCGCGAGCAGCAGATGGGCAGGGGTGAGGTCGGGGTGTCCCTCGGTCACGGCCCGGTTGCTGGCAGCGTTGATCGCGTCCCGGCTCCGGTTGGTCAGCTCGGCGTCCACGTTCGCGTTCTCCTCCTTGCACTGACCCGAACGGCTTGCACAAAGTTGAGTCTAGTGCACTCAAGGACGGTTCCGGGAGGCTCGGGGGGTCTAAGTTCGCGGCATGGCGACCAAGTACTCCGTGGACCCGGGCGCTCCGGACCCGTCATATCTCGGCTTCTGGCGGGAGCGGCACCTGTGCACCCTGACGACTCCCCGCCCGGACGGCACTCCGCACGTGGTACCCGTCGGGGTCACATACGATCCCGCGGCCCGTCTTGCTCGGGTGATCGCCGACAAGGCGAGCGCGAAGGTGCGGCACGTGACGGCCGCCGGGGAGGAGGGGGCCGCGGTCGCCGTCTGCCAGGTGGCGGGACGCCGGTGGGCGACACTGGAGGGCCGGGCCCACGTCCGCGCCGAACCGGACCGGGTCGCCGAGGCCGAGCGGCGCTACGCCGAGCGCTACGGCAGGACCCCGGCGCCGAAGCCGACGCGCGTGGTCATCGAGATCGAGCTGACGCGGGCGATGGGGCGGGGTTGAGCGAAGTGAAAATCCACATCGGTGATCGATTGGTTCCAGCCACCGCGGAGCTGGGCTGATACCCGGAAATGTCCCCAGAAACTGCAGCGGCGTCACCGTGTTCAGGTCACGGTGACGCCGCTGCGGGGGGAAGCACCTGAGCGATCTGTTACGACGGGGGAATCGCGTCAGGCACTGCGGGGGGTGGCAGAGATGGTCCTCGGGGCAGGGGAGTCGGCCTCCACCTGCTGGTGGTCCCTTTGGTCCAGGTTCACAAAGATCATTCCGTACCGCACGGCACATCGCACTGGCTGCGGCGCCCCCCGAGGCCGCCGCAGACACCGGTACGCCCGTACGTCCTCGTCGTCGTCCCGCGTGACGACCACCGGCTCGCCGAAGACGGTCACCATCAACGAGTCACCACTGTGGGGGATGGCGGTGACCAGGTCGATGAAGTGCCAGCCGGAGCGGTAGGCGGTGGCCATCTCACGGCGGAAGGAGCGGTCGTCGGGTGGAGTGGTCACGGTCAGCTCCCGGATCCGGCTGCCCCGGGGCTCGGCCAGCTGCTGTTCTCCGCTCCGTGAATGCCGTTCACGGCGACGGACGGCCAGCTGCTGTTCGCCCGAACATCATCCTTCGCATCGGAGAAGCCACTCAGCGTGCCGAGGGCTACAACGGCGGAGAAGGCGGCGACAAGCACCGAGCGAAGCATTCTGTTACGCATAGTCGGCTTCGTCCTCACTTGAAGGTCCCCTTTTCCCCCGTCGAGTACGACGATGGCTCATTCGGGCACGTCATGGCCACACAATCGATGCATCATGTTCCTGCATGTTCAGGACCCTGGGGGGTGGAGATTTGACATCGAATCGGACTAAGGAGACACATCCCCATGCGATGACCGAGTGGTGCGATGAGGGCGGCCGCCTGTATGCCGCCGCACTGCGCGCCGGTCGCATCGCACGCGAGGAGGTGGAACCCGCCCCGTGCCTGATGGAGTTCGCCCTGCTCCACCCCGACCCGGACGACCCGGGCTGGCTGCGGCCGGTGCCCCCAGCGGTCGCCCTGTCCCGGCAGCTCAACCCGCTGGAGCAGGAGATCGCCGACCGCCGGCGCCTGGCGACCGGACTCGCCGAGACCTTCGAACCGTTCATGGCCCTGGGGACCCAGCTGGCCGCGTCCACCGACGCCATCACTGTGCTCGAAGGCGGCGAACGTATCAATGCCGCGCTCAACATGGCCACCGTGCAGTGCCAGGCGGAGATGCTCACCGTCCAGCCGAGCGACCGGATGTCCGAACGCAGCCTCTTGCGCGGACTGGAGCGTGACCGGCCACTGATCGAACGCGGGGTGCGCATCCGCACCCTGTACCAGCACACCGCCCACTACAACCCCGAGCAACTGGCCTACGCCGCCCAGCTCTCCAACGGCAAGGCCGAGTACCGCACCATCGACGAACTCGTCGAGCGCCTGATCATCTGCGACGAGTCCGTCGCCTTCATCCCCGCCCGCGACGACCAGCAGGTCGCCCTGGAACTACGCCACCCGGGCCTGGTCCGCTACCTCATCAAGCTCTTCGAGTACCTGTGGGACCGGTCGGTCCCGCTCAGCACCGGCACACCGTACGAGTCCGCCCGTGACGGGATCACGGAGATCCAGTACTCCATAGCCAAGCTCCTGGTCGAGGGACACGTCGACGAGGCCATCGCCCGCCGCCTGGGCATGAACGTCCGTACCTGCCGGGCCCACATCGCCAAGCTCGCCTCGGCGCTCGGCAGCGGCAGCCGCGCCCAGCTCGGCTACCTCATCGCGCAGTCCGGCATCCTGACGCAGCATCAGGAGAACGCCCCCGGCTGCCCGCCGCCCGGCCGCGGCCTCATCGAGCGGTCCGGGATCCCTGATCAGGAAGGCTGAGGGACGGGGAAGCCGCCGCGCCCGGCGGACCGTCCAGCCCCGCCTGGGCGATCCGCACGCCCAGCTGCGTACGGCTCGCCGCCCCCAGCGTCTCCGACAGCCGGGCGATGTGGGCCCGGCAGGTCCGTACGCTGATGCCCAGCCGTTCCGCGATGACGGCGTCCTGGTGCCCCTCCGCCAGCAGCGCGGCGATGGACTGCTCACGGTGGGAGATGCCCTCGATGCCCGTGTCGGGGAGCGCGGCGGTCAGGGGGATGGCGAGGCGCCACAGCCGCTCGAAGACCGTGACGAGGTATTCGACGATCGCCGGATGCCGCAGCTCCAGGGCCATCGTGCGGTCGGTGTTGGCGGGGATGAAGGCCACCGTGCGGTCGAAGAGGATCAGCCGGTCGATCACCTCGTCCAGCGTCCGCGCCTCCACCGCGTCGCCCATCAGTTCCAGGTAGGTCAGCAACCCCTGCCCGTGCCGGGCGACATGGGTGTAGAGGTCCCGCATCCGCACGCCCCGGGCGCGCAGCGCCAGCGCCCGGTGCAGGCCCTCGGAGAGTTCCGCCTCGCGGCGGATGCCGCCGGGCTGGACCGTGAGCACCTCGGTCGTGCACGCCTGGGTCGCCTCGTCCATCGCGGCCTGGATCCGGGCGAGTCCGTCCAGGACCCGGATGGCCGGGCCCTCCGCCGCCGACGCGGCCGGCCGCACCTGGCGGCCCAGCCCGGCGTACCACTCGACGGCCGCCACGGCCGAGCCCACCCGCCGCTGGCTCGCGCTGACCTCGTCGTACATTCCGCGCAGCAGCCGGGTCATGACCTCCTGCGGGGAGGTCGGCACCAGCCAGTTCATGTCGTCGGGGTCGGGGTGCAGCAGGGCGAGTTCCAGCAGACAGGGCACCGGTTCGGCGTCCCGGCGCGGCACGCGGCCCCGCCGTACGGCCCGGGAATAGACACGGTCCCCGGCCTCGCACAGTCGGTCAGCACCGTGTGGATGCGCCTCCGCCCCGTGCCCGGCCATCGCCCATCTCACCCCCGGTATCGCCCTCTTTCCGCAGCGCAACTATGCGCGGCCCGGACCTGCTCCGCAACACGGCTCCCCCACACCCGATTTCCCTTTTGGGTCGATCGCTCCCTGAATCGGCTCGCTCCCGCCTGGCCTGTTGCCCCACCATGGAGGTGGCACGCCCGGGGCCGATGTGCGACCTTCGGTGATCGACCAAGTCCGTGACGGGCAGCGGCAGTCGACGGCCGCCCGGAGCAGCGCTCGGCCAGGGGGAAAAGTGAACGAGACAGGCGTCCGGACGGCCACGGACGAGCCGGCGGGACCGACGGGCCTGCGGCGTCTGCCCAGCGTCGACGCGCTGCGGGGTTTCGCCCTGCTGGGCATCCTGGTGGTCAACAGCGCCCAGATGATGGACCCCTACGTCGCGGAGGGGGTCCGCCGGCCGGGGGCGCCCCCGTGGGACCAGGCCGCCGTCTGGCTGGTGACGGCGCTGGCGTCCTCCAAGTTCTACCTCTTGTTCTCGTTCCTGTTCGGCTACAGCTTCACCCTGCGGCAGGCCTCCGCCGAGCGGGACGCGGGACACGCCACCGCGCGCTTTCTGCGCCGGTCCCTCGGTCTGGTGCTGCTCGGCCTGGCGCACGCCGTCCTGCTGTACAGCGGCGACATCCTGCTGACCTACGGCCTCCTCGGCCTGGTCCTGCTGTGCGTCCGCCGGATCAGACCGGCCACCGCCGTGAAGGCCGCCGCCTGGATCTACGGGGTCTACGTCGTCGCCCTCACCGCGCTGGGGGCGCTGGCCGCGGCCGTGGACGAGGAGAGCCCCGTCCCCCACCAGGCGATCGCGGACTCCGTGGCCGCCTACCGCGGCAGTCCCGGCACCGTCGTCCAGGAGAACCTGGACCGGCTGCCGCTCGCCCTCCTCGGCGTCCTCCTGATGGCGCCGGGTGTGCTCGGCGCGTTCCTCCTCGGCCTGGCCGCGGGGAAGCGGCGCCTGCTCGCACCGGGGGGAGCAGGCCGCTCCCGGCTGCTGCGGGTCACGGCCGTCGGCCTGGCCGTCGGAGTCCCGGGCGCCGTCTTCTTCGCCTCCGCCGCGGAGGGGCCGCTGGACGACCGGTGGCACTTCCTGGGCATCGGAGTCGGCATGCTGACAGCACCGGCCCTGTCGGCCGCGTACGCCTGCCTGCTGCTGCTCGCGCTGGACTCGTCGTGGGGAGAGCGGGTGCGGCGGCTGTTCGTCCCGGCGGGCCGCCTGGCGCTCACGAACTACCTCGGGCAGTCCCTGATCACGATGTTCGTGGCCACGGCGTACGGCCTGTCCCTCCACGGACGCGTGGGAGCGGCCGCCGTGCTGCTGCTCGCGGGTGCCGTGTACGCGCTCCAGCTCGCCCTCAGCACGGTGTGGATCCGGCGCTTCGGGCACGGGCCCGCCGAGTGGCTGCTGCGGGCGATCACCCTGGCGGGACGCCCGGGACGGGCCCGTGCGACGAGAGCGCCGGAACCGACTACTTGAGGCCGATCGCCGAGCAGGCCGACTTGTACTCGGCCGTGCAGATGTCCGACAGCTTGTAGATGTCGTCCGCGACGACCGTGTCCTTGATGTTCTCCTTGGTGAGGGCGACCACCGGCACCAGATGGGCGGGGATGCCCTTGTGGGTGGGGCTGTCGACCTTGTCGCGGGCGAGGGCGGCGAACTGGATCTCCCGGCCCTGGACCTTGGCGACGGCCATCTGCGCGGCGTTCTCCGCCTCCTGCGGGTACGACTTGTACACGCTCATGTACTGCTCACCGATGATGATCCGCTGCACCGCCGGCAGCTCCGCGTCCTGCCCGGTGATCGGCGGCAGCTTGGTCACGCCGGCGGCCTCCAGCGCCTTGACGATGCCGCCCGCCATGCCGTCGTTGGCGGAGTACACGGCCGCGATGTTGCCCTTGCCGATCTTCGCGATCGCCTCGGCCATGTTGGCCTGCGCGTTCTCCGGCTTCCAGTCCTTGGTGTCGAAGGTCTGGGCGATCGTCACCTTGCCGTTCAGCTCGGACATCGCCCCCGCCTTGAACTGCTTGGCGTTGGGGTCCGTCGGGGAGCCGTTCATCATGACGATCTTGTCGGAGAGGTCCGCGTCCTCGCCGATGGCCTCCAGCAGGGTGCGCCCCTGGACCTCGCCGACCAGCTCGTTGTCGAAGGAGATGTACGCGTCGATCGGGCCCTCGGCCAGCCGGTCGTAGGCGATGACCGGTATGCCGGCCTCCTTCGCCTTCTTCACCCCGCTCGCGATGGCGTGCGCGTCCACCGCGTCCAGCAGGATCACGTCGACCCGGTCGTCGATCATCCGCTGCAGCTGGCTCGCCTGCTTGTCCGCGCTCGCGTCGGCGTTGGCGTACTCGACGCGGCCCTTGTCGTTGGTGAGCGACTCGACCTTGCGCTTGATGATGGGGTAGTCGAAGTTCTCGTACCGCGTGTTCGCCTTCTCCGGCAGCAGCAGACCCACCGTGATGTCGTCGCCCTTCGTCGGGCTCGCGTCGTCACTGCTCCCGGTCGCGTTGAGCGCGCCGCAGCCGGCGAGCGTGGCGGACATCGTGACCGCGGCCACGGATATGGAGATACGACGACGCATGCGGGGGCTCACTTCGCGTGTGATTCGGACGTGGGCACACTTTGTGGCCCATGTGTCTGAAAAGCCAACGCGTGCGCGCTCTCAGCGTCAAGCGGAACCACTTAACGAGATGACAACACCACGCTCCGCGAGCCTTGTGAAGACTCTGCGGAATCACCTCCAAAATCCTTGCTCCATACAGTCATCCATGGGAGGTCCCGCCGAAAACATCCCAAGACGTACGAAAGGGGCCGGGAGTCTCCTCCCGGCCCCTTTCGCAGGCGTACCCGCGTCAGTCGGACTGCTGCTGCCGCTTCGGCCGCCACACCACCAGCGCGCTGGTCTGCTGCACCTCCTGGTACGGCACCAGGTCGCGGCGGTACGACGCGTGCACCGCCGCCTCGCGCTGGCGCATGGCCGCAGCCGCGCCGTCGAGCGCGTCCTCCAGCTCGGCCACCCGGGCCTGGAGTGCGGCGACCTGGTTCTCCAGTTCGATGATGCGCTTGATGCCCGCCAGGTTGATGCCCTCGTCCTGCGACAACTGCTGGACGGTGCGCAGCAGTTCGATGTCCCGGGCCGAGTAGCGGCGGCCCCGGCCCGGCGTGCGGTCCGGGGACACCAGGCCCAGGCGGTCGTACTGGCGCAGGGTCTGCGGGTGCAGGCCGGACAGCTGGGCCGCCACCGAGATGACATAGACCGGGGTTTCCTCGGTCAGTTCATACGGGTTGCGTCGACGACCGTCCATCTGACTCATGCTCCCTTCGCGGCCTGGAACAGATCCGCCCGCGGATCCTCACCCGCACTCGCCTCGCGATACGCCTCGAGTGCGTCACGAGCCTTCCCCGTCAGGTCCTTCGGAACACTCACCTCGACGGTGACCAGAAGGTCTCCCCGGGTGCCGTCCTTGCGGACCGCGCCCTTGCCGCGGGCGCGCATGGTGCGGCCGTTGGGCGTACCCGGCGGCAGCTTCAGCGTGACGGGCGGGCCGCCCAGCGTCGGCACCCGGACCTCGCCGCCGAGGGCCGCCTCGGTGAAGGTGACCGGGACGGTGACGGTGAGGTTGTCGTCCTTGCGGCCGAACACCGGGTGGGAGTCGACGTGCACGACCACGTACAGGTCGCCCGCCGGTCCGCCGCGCTCGCCCGGGGCTCCCTTGCCGCGCAGCCGGATCCGCTGGCCGTCGCTGACGCCCGCGGGGATGCGCACCTGCATGGTCCGCGAGGACTTGGCCCGGCCGCTGCCCTTGCAGATCTCGCAGGCGTTCTCCGCGATCAGGCCGCGGCCCTTGCAGTCCGGGCAGGGGTCGGTCAGGGAGAAGCCGCCGCCGCTGCCCCGGGCGACCTGCCCGGTGCCGACGCAGGTCGGGCACACGCGCGGTGTGCCGTTCTTGTCGCCGGTGCCCGAACAGGCCTTGCAGGGCGACTGCGACGACATCCGCAGCGGGACGGTCGCGCCCTCGATGGCCTCCGTGAAGCTGAGCGTGACCTCGGACTCGATGTCCTGGCCGCGCCGGGGATGCGTGCGCGTCCCCGGGCCGCCCGCGCCGCCGCGGTTGAACAGGCCCCCGAAGACGTCACCGAGTCCACCGCCGAAACCGCCGGCTCCCTGGCCGCCGCCCTGGGCACCGCCTCCGAAGAGGTCTCCCAGGTCGAAGTTGAAGGAGCCGCCGCCCGCGCCGGGCCCCGGCCGGAAGCCGCCGCTCCCGAAGAGGGCGCGTGCCTCGTCGTACTCCTTGCGCTTCTTGGGGTCGCCGAGGATGTCGTTGGCCTCGGAGATCTCCTTGAAGCGCTCCTCCGCCTTGACGTTGCCCTTGTTGGCGTCCGGGTGGAACTCGCGGGCGAGCTTCCGGTACGCCTTCTTGATCTCGGCCTCGGTGGCGTCCTTGGGGACGCCGAGGACCTTGTAGTAGTCCTTCTCGATGAAGTCCTTGGTGCTCATCCTCGACGCCCCTCCTTCCCTTCGTCTGACACGTCAGCCCTCGTCCGGGCCACCGCTCTCCTTGTCGTCGGCGTCGGCGGACTCGTCCGCCTTGACCGTCTGTGCCCCCGGCTGGGGCTCGGCCACCGCCACCCGCGCGGGGCGGATGGTGCGCTCGCCGATCCGGTACCCGGGCTGCAGAATCGCCACGCAGGTCGTCTCGGTGACGTCCGGCGCGTAGCTGTGCATCAGGGCTTCGTGGATCGTCGGGTCGAAGGGCTCGCCCTCCTTGCCGAACTGCTGCAGGCCCATCTTCGCCGCGGTGCTCTCCAGCGACTCGGCGACGGACTTGAAGCCGCCGACCAGCTCGCCGTGTTCCCGCGCGCGGCCGATGTCGTCGAGCACGGGCAGGAGCTCGGTCAGGAGGTTCGCGATGGCGATCTCCTTGACCGCGATCCGGTCGCGCTCGACCCGGCGGCGGTAGTTCTGGAACTCGGCCTGGAGGCGCTGGAGGTCCGCCGTGCGCTCACCGAGCGCCGAGCGGGCCTGATCCAGCTGGGCCACCAGACCCACGTCCTGGCCCGTGTCCCCGGCCGGGGCCGCCTCGTCCTCCGGGGAGGAGGCGGCGGCCTTCGGCTCGGCGTCATCGGAGGTGGCGCCGGAAGGGACGTCGGGCTGCTGCTCGTCGAAGCCCGGGGTCTCCTCCGTCACGCGGCACCATCCTTCCGCTCCTCGTCGACGATCTCGGCGTCGACGACATCGTCGTCGGCCTTGGCGCCACCGGCACCCGCGCCGGCTCCGGCGGAGGCGCCGTCGGCGGCCTGCGCGCCGCCCGCGTCGGCGTACATGGCCTGGCCCAGCTTCTGCGAGACGGCCGCGACCTTCTCCGTGGCGGTGCGGATCTCGGCCGTGTCCTCGCCCTTGAGCTTCTCCTTCAGCTCACTGACGGCTTCCTCGACCTCGGTCTTGATCTCGCCCGGGACCTTGTCCTCGTTGTCCTTGAGGAACTTCTCGGTCTGGTAGACGAGCTGCTCGCCCTGGTTGCGGGACTCGGCGGCCTCGCGGCGCTTGTGGTCCTCCTCCGCGTAGCGCTCGGCCTCCTCACGCATGCGGTTGACCTCGTCCTGCGGCAGCGAGGAGCCGCCGGTGACGGTCATCTTCTGCTCCTTGCCCGTGCCCAGGTCCTTGGCGGTCACGTGCATGATGCCGTTGGCGTCGATGTCGAAGGACACCTCGATCTGCGGGACGCCGCGGGGCGCCGGGGGCAGACCGGTCAGCTCGAACATCCCGAGCTTCTTGTTGTACGCCGCGATCTCGCGCTCGCCCTGGTAGACCTGGATCTGCACGGACGGCTGGTTGTCCTCGGCGGTGGTGAAGATCTCGGACCGCTTGGTCGGGATCGTCGTGTTCCGCTCGATGAGCTTGGTCATGATGCCGCCCTTGGTCTCGATACCGAGGGACAGCGGGGTGACGTCGAGGAGCAGGACGTCCTTGACCTCGCCCTTGAGGACACCGGCCTGCAGGGCGGCGCCGATGGCGACGACCTCGTCCGGGTTGACGCCCTTGTTGGCGTCCTTGCCGCCGGTCAGGTCCTTGACCAGTTCGGCGACGGCGGGCATCCGGGTGGAGCCACCGACGAGAACGACGTGGTCGATCTCGGAGAGGTTGATCCCGGCGTCCTTGATGACGTTGTGGAACGGCGTCTTGCAGCGCTCCAGCAGGTCCGCGGTCAGCTGCTGGAACTGGGCGCGGGTGAGCTTCTCGTCGAGGTGCAGGGGGCCCTCGGCGGAGGCGGTGATGTAGGGCAGGTTGATCGAGGTCTCGGTGGACGAGGACAGCTCGATCTTCGCCTTCTCGGCGGCCTCGCGCAGACGCTGCAGGGCCATCTTGTCCTTGCCCAGGTCCACACCGTGGCCGGACTGGAACTGCTGGACCAGGTAGTCGACGATGCGCTGGTCCCAGTCGTCACCACCGAGGTGGTTGTCACCGTTGGTGGCCTTCACCTCGACGACACCGTCGCCGATCTCCAGCAGCGAGACGTCGAACGTACCGCCACCGAGGTCGAAGACCAGGATGGTCTGGTCGTCCTTGTCGAGGCCGTACGCCAGAGCGGCCGCGGTGGGCTCGTTGACGATGCGCAGCACGTTCAGACCGGCGATCTCGCCGGCCTCCTTCGTGGCCTGGCGCTCGGAGTCGTTGAAGTAGGCCGGGACGGTGATGACCGCGTCGGTCACCTTCTCGCCCAGGTAGGACTCGGCGTCCCGCTTCAGCTTCTGCAGCACGAAGGCGCTGATCTGCTGCGGGTTGAAGGGCTTGCCGTCGAGGTCGATCTTCCAGTCGGTGCCCATGTGCCGCTTGACCGACCGAATGGTCCGGTCCACGTTGGTGACCGCCTGACGCTTGGCCACCTCTCCGACGAGCACCTCACCGTTCTTGGCGAAGGCGACGACGGACGGCGTGGTCCTGGCGCCCTCGGCGTTGGTGATGACGGTGGGCTCGCCGCCCTCCAGAACGCTGACGACGGAGTTAGTCGTGCCCAGGTCGATGCCGACCGCACGTGCCATGGTTGATTCCTCCAGCTGACTTGAGTGGAACGGACTCAAGTGTGCACGACGGCTCCCAACCGGTCAACAGAGCTGAGTCGGGCGGGCTCAACTCTTATCCGCTCCTTACACGCAATGGCGCTCCGACCTGCGGCGATACGGTGCGTCGAGCGGCGTACACAGGAACACGGAAGAGGACGACCACGACCACGAGCGCCGCTCCCGCCACCCACCACAGGGCGTCGGCCCCGACCCGGCCGGCGTGCGCGAGTACCCCGACGAGCGCACCCGAGAACGCCCCGGCCCCCAGCAGCAGAGTGACTCCCGGCACGGTCAGCCCGAGTCGCCGCAGCCGGTGCGCGAGATGGTCGGGCCCGCCGCGGACGACGGGCCGCCCGGCCAACCGCCGCGAGAGAAGGACGAGTACGGCGTCGGCACCCGCCACGGCGGTCAGCGCGAACAGCACCCCCGCACTCTCCCCGACACCGAACCCGGCGCGGACCTGCACGGCGGCCACGGCGATCACGAACCCCGCGGACATGGCCCCGCAACTCCCCAACGCCACGCGCGCGGGATGCCAGTTGTGCAGCAGGAAACCGGTCAGCGCGGCGGCCAGCACGCTCATCAGCCCCGCGAGCCCGTCCCGCACGTCGACGGCGGCGCAGGCCGCCACCCCGAAGGCCGCGACCACCCCGGCCGTCCCCGCGAGCCCGTCGGCATGGTCGAGCCCCCGGAAGGCGAAGGTCACGCACACGACCCACACGACGCCGAGCACCCCCGCCCCGATCCCGGTCTCGCCGTACGGCACGACACACGCGGCCGCCACACCCGTACCGGCGACCAGCACCCGCCGCCGCAGCCGCCACACGTCGTCGATCAGCCCGAGCAGGGCGACCACGCCGCCGGCGACGAGCAGCCCGCCGGTCCCGCTCCCGGGCGACGCCCAGTCCTCGACGGTCACGACCGCCCCGGTGACGGCCACCACGGCCACTCCGCCGGACAGCGGCACCTCCCGCTGCCGCCGCCGCCCGGTCAGCCGCAGCCGCCGCGCGGGCGCCCGGAGGACGGCCGCAAGCAGGGCGGTGAGAAGGAGGGCGGTGGCGGTGGCGGCGATCCCGTAGAGCACGGATATAAGTTAGGCGTCACGATGACAATTCGGTATGAATAACACGACGAGATGCGCGAGGGATTCGCGACAGGACCACGAGGGATCGACGACCGGATCACGAGCTGGATCACGTGCCGGATCGGGCCGGCTCCTGAGGCAACCCTCAGCGATTCAGATCACTGCCCACCCGGCTACAGTGCGGCGGAAGATAGGGGTAGTCTCAGACGGACCGCATAAGTTACCGCTTAGTAATTTCGGGGAACCCTCCATAACGGCAGGTCACCCCGACGAAACCCCTCGCAGGCCCGAGGAGCCCCCATGCAACTCGCCGCGATCATCGTGTCGCTGGTACTGACCGTGGTCGGCGTCGCGCTGCTCGCACGCGCGATCGGCCAGTTCGTCCGGTACTTCAAGCTGGGCCAGCCGGTCCCCGCCGGTACCCGGACCGACAACCCCTACCAGCGCAGCGTGACCCTGGTGAAGGAGTTCCTCGGCCACACGCGCATGAACCGGTGGGGCATCGTCGGTGTCGCCCACTGGTTCGTCGCGATCGGCTTCCTGACGCTGCCGCCGACGATCATCACCGCGTACGGCCAGCTGTTCCAGGCCGACTGGGTGCTGCCGGTGCTCGGCGGCTTCCTCCCCTATGAGCTCTACATCGAGTTCATCGCCGCGATGACGACCCTCGGCATCGCGACCCTGATGGTCATCCGCCTGCTGAACCTGCCGTCGCGCCCGGGCCGCAAGTCCCGCTTCACCGGCTCGAAGATGGGCCAGGCGTACTTCGTCGAGTACGTCATCCTCACCATCGGTCTGGCCATCTACGTGCTGCGCGGCCTCGAGGGCGCGCTGCACGACGTGGACCACTACGAGGCCGCGTACTTCGCGTCGTACCCGCTGGTCCTGGCCTTCGAGGGGCTGAGTGCCGCCGCGCTGCAGAACCTGGTCTACTTCTTCGCGATGATCAAGCTGGGCACGACCATGGTCTGGATGATCACGGTCAGCCTGAACACCAACATGGGTGTGGCCTGGCACCGCTTCCTCGCGTTCCCGAACATCTGGTTCAAGCGGGAGGCGACGGGCGGCACGGCCCTCGGTGCCCTCCAGCCGATGACCTCGGGCGGCAAGCCGATCGACTTCACCGACCCGGGCGACGACGACGTCTTCGGCGTCTCCCAGGTCGAGCAGTACTCCTGGAAGGGCCTGCTGGACTTCTCCACGTGCACCGAGTGCGGCCGCTGCCAGTCGCAGTGCCCGGCCTGGAACACGGGCAAGCCCCTCTCCCCCAAGCTGCTCATCATGTCGCTCCGCGACCACGCGCACGCCAAGGCGCCGTACCTGCTGGCCGGCGGCGGCAAGACGATGGAGGGCGAGGAGAAGGCGTCGGAGGAGCAGCTGGCGGGCGTGCCGGCGTCGGCGCTGGCGGAGGCCGAGCGCCCCCTGGTCGGCACGCTGGAGGACAACGGCGTCATCGACCCGGACGTCCTGTGGTCCTGCACCACCTGCGGTGCCTGCGTCGAGCAGTGCCCGGTGGACATCGAGCACGTCGACCACATCGTCGACATGCGCCGCTACCAGGTGATGATCGAGTCCGCGTTCCCGTCCGAGGCGGGCACGATGCTCAAGAACCTGGAGAAGAAGGGCAACCCCTGGGGCCTGGCGAAGAAGCAGCGCCTGGAGTGGCTCAAGGAGGTCGACTTCGAGGTCCCGGTCGTCGGCAAGGACATCGAGGACCTGTCCGAGGTCGAGTACCTCTACTGGGTCGGCTGCGCCGGCGCCCTGGAGGACCGCGCCAAGAAGACGACGAAGGCCTTCGCGGAGCTCCTGCACATCGCGGGCGTCAAGTTCGCCATCATGGGCGGCGACGAGAAGTGCACCGGTGACTCCGCCCGCCGCCTCGGCAACGAGCCCCTGTTCCAGGAGCTCGGCATGGAGAACGTCATGGCGCTGAACATGGCGTTCGGCGAGGAGATGGACGACGAGGGCAAGGTCGTCGCCGAGTCCGCGAAGCCCAAGTCGGCCAAGAAGATCGTCGCCACCTGCCCGCACTGCCTCAACACGCTCGGCAACGAGTACCCGCAGCTCGGCGGCGACTACGAGGTCATCCACCACACGCAGCTGCTGCAGCACCTGGTGGACGAGGGCAAGCTGATCCCGGTGACCCCGGTCGAGGGCATCATCACGTACCACGACCCGTGCTACCTGGGCCGCCACAACAAGATCTACACGCCGCCGCGCGAGATCATCGCCAGCGTCCCCGGCATCCGCAACGAGGAGATGCACCGCCACAAGGAGCGGGGCTTCTGCTGTGGCGCGGGTGGCGCGCGGATGTGGATGGAGGAGCGCATCGGCAAGCGCATCAACAACGAGCGTGTCGACGAGGCGCTGTCCGTCAACCCCGACATCGTGTCGACGGCGTGCCCCTTCTGCCTCGTGATGCTGACGGACTCCGTCAACGGCAAGAAGAACGACGGCAAGGCGAAGGAGTCCATCCAGGTGGTGGACGTCGCTCAGCTGCTGCTGGACTCGGTGAAGACGCCGGTGCCCGCGGAGGGCGAGGACGACGACGACGGCGAGCCGCCGGCCGGGACGGCGGACTCCGAGAGCGCCCCGGAGCCGGAGCCGGTGAAGTAGGCGGTTTCCGCGGGTTGTCCGTGACGCCCCCTGTCCGAGTCATCGGGCGGGGGGCGTCGGCGTTCCACGGCTGCTGGCGCCGTACAGGGCAGAGCCCGCCGCCATGGGTATCTCATCGAGCCCGATGAACCACCCTTTATGTGTGTGAACCTGGGCAGAACAGTCACTCGCTTACGTAACGGATCAGAAGTCGCGCATTCGTGTGAGGAGGAGTGGCTGATGAGCGAGGCAGCACAGGGTGGCACGACGAGGTTGCGGCAGACCGGGGAGACGGCCAAGGCGGAGGCGTCGGCCACCACCGATCAGGCCAGGCAGGCCGCGGGTGAGGTCACGGGCACCGCAGTGGACCAGGCCAAGACCGTTGCGGGCGAGGCCCGGCAGCAGGTCGGCGCGGTCGCCCAGGACCTGCGGGGCCGTGCGATGAACGAGATCGAGGAGCAGACCAAGCGGGCGGCAGGCTCGCTGCACCAGTGGGCGGACGACCTGGCCGGGCTGGCGGAGAACGCCCGGAGCGACTCGCCTGCCCGCAGCCTCGCGGCCCAGGCAGCCGATGGCGGGCACCGGGCTGCCGAGTATCTGGACAAGCAGGGAGTCGACGGCGTCCTCACCGATGTGCAGGACTTCGCCCGCCGACGCCCCGGCATGTTCCTGGGCGGCGCGCTGCTGGCGGGGCTGGCCGTCGGTCGGCTGGTGAAGGCGGCGGGGAAGTCCGACGGCTCGGCTGAGCAGGGACAGCAGTCTGCGGCGCCGGACGAGGGGCAGCCCACGGCGCTGCCGTCCGGACCTCCGCCGGAGACACAGCCGTCCGTCGGCATGCCCCCGGGCGGTGTGTCGGCTCGTCCTTACCCGGAGGTGTGAGAGATGGCCGTGATCGAGTCCCGCCAAGTGGAGACGCGTGGTGGGGACCCCTCGGTGGGCGAGCTGCTGTCGGCCGTGACGTCCGACGTCCAGACCCTGTTCCGGCAGGAGGTCGAACTGGCCAGGGCCGAGGTCAAGCAGGAGGCGACCAAGGCGGGCAAGGCGGCCGGCATGTACGGCGGCGCGGGCTTCGCCGGCTACATGGTCCTGCTGTTCCTGTCGCTGGCCGCGGTGCTGGGCCTGGCCAACGTGATGGACGGCGGCTGGGCCGCCCTGATCGTCACCGCGGTGTGGGCCGTGGTCGCGGCGGTGCTGTACCTACGGGGCCGCACCCGGATGCGCACCGTGACACCGAAGCCCGGGCAGACAGTCGAGACGCTGAAGGAGAATGCGCAATGGGCACGTCACCCGACCAGATGAGGGCAGAGATCACCGCCACGCGGGACCGTTTGTCCGCCGACATGGACCGGCTCGCGGAGCGGACCAGCCCCCGGCGCATAGCCCGCCGCCGCACCCGCAGGATGCGCGGCGCCGCCTCGGGCATGCGGGAACGGGTCATGGGATCCGCCTCCCAGACCGCCCGGGGCGTCAGTGGCAGCGCACAGTCGATGTCCGGATCGCTGCAGGAGGGCACTCAGCAGGCGGCCGACACCGCGCGTGAGGCGGCCGGCCAGGCCGGTGAAGCCGTACGGCAGGCACCGGAACAGGCGATGCACCGGACCCAGGGCAACCCGCTGGCCGCCGGTCTGATCGCCTTCGGCGCCGGCATGCTGGCGGCCTCGATGCTGCCCGTCTCCCAGAAGGAGCAGGAGAAGACCGCTGAACTGGTGCAACGCGGCGGCGAGGCGCTGGAACCGGTGAAGCAGGCCGCGCAGGATTCCGCGCAGCACCTGAAGGAGGGGGCCAGGGACGCCGCCCAGAGTGCGGCGCGGGAGGTGAAGGACACAGCAGCGGAAGCCGCCCGTACCACCCAGGACGAGGTCCGCGACCAAGCCACCCAGGTAGCCGGGCAGGCACGCGACTCCGGGAGGCAGGTCGCCGGCGAGACCCGGCAACAGTCAGGCTCCGGCTGAGCACCCGTGCAGAAGACGCACGAGCCGGACGGGGGGGGGGGGGGGGGGGGGGGGGGTGGGGGGGGGGGGGGGGGGGGGGGGGGGGGGGTTGTTGGGGGTTTTTGGTTGGGG